>DASZBL010000032.1:0-54210 GCA_035944195.1 Rhizomicrobium sp.
TGGCTGCAATACCGAGAGTCGGCCCGTCAGACGCGTTCGCGTGTGACCGTACTGCGATCAAGGCTGCGCTCCCCGATCACCTTCACCACCCGCGCCCACACACGGAAGCTTTCCGCGTCGCCGTTCATGCATGCCGCATTCGCTCGCCGTGCCGCGATGAAGAGCGCATACTCGCCATGTACTTTGACGAGCGTGTCAGCCGTGCGCTCTGCATCCGTCATGCCGGAGAGCGTATCACCGCAGGAGCGTCCACGGCTCGCGTTTTGCGCCCCCTCGGCGATGGAATAGCGTTTTTGTCCGCCGCGGCGATGCCCGGCAGGCGGGCAAGGGCTTTTTCGTCAATGTTCAGGAACCTTGCCACCTTGCCCCACAGCCACCGCTTGGGCACGCGCTTCCCGCGCTCCCATTGGTTCACGGCCGTGAGGGCAACACCGATGCGCTTTGCCGCCTGCGTCTGGGTGAGGCGCTCAATTTGCCTGCGGTGAAGCAGGTGTTCGGCAAAGGTGTGCGGCACCCACGAGACCGGCAGATTTTTCGAGGCAAAGAGCCGTATTTCCGCGCCTGCCAAAAAGGGTACGTTCGACCTGGCTTTGGCGCAGTGCGTCTTCGATTCTGGAGCGCTCGTGCATTTCGTTTTGAAGCGTTGCGTTTGCTTTGGCCAGATCGCGCGCCTGCTCGGCAAGCTGGCGATTGGCCTTCGAAAGCGAGAACTGCGCCGCCCCCAGCGCGCCCAGAAACAATGCCGCCATCGCCGCGATCAGCGCGATGATTCCATATTTCAGCAGGCGCCGCTGCAGGGAATCCATCGAACCGCTCAGATAGACCTTTCCCAGCAACTGGCCGCGCTCGGCGACCGGAACGGCGATCTCGATATGATTGTGCCGGAAGCGGCCTTCGCTCAAGGCCGGATTGGCGGGCGGCAATCTTGCGCCGGGACGCACGAACTGGGCGAGGATTTTTCCCTGACCGTCATAGACGACAGCGACCTCGAGTTCGGGATTGGCGCGCAGCGCATTGGTGTATTGCTGTGCCGTTGCTTTGTCGTCAAAGGCCAAAGCGGCGGTGACGCTGGCTGCGAGAATTTCGGCCTGCGTCGTCATCTCTTTCAGCTTTTGCGCCTGGTAGAGCTGGTCTTCATAGAGCGCGCCCCAAACTCCCGCGATGCTCACAAGCACCGCCCCCGCTATTGCGACCGCCGGTACGAAAGCGCGGTGGGAGAAAAGAGAGAACCAGTTGCGCACGTATTCCTCTAATTCGCTTGTCCGGGGCGATAGCCCAAATTCAACAGTTTCGAACTGATGACGAGATGGTTTTGCGCTGCGGCGTCGGAGTCGATTTCGAAGCGCACTTTCCCGTCTCTGATGACGAAGTTGATGATCCCATGGCTGCCCGGCGCGTCATCCGTAACCGTCAAAACAGGTTGACCGCGAACCGCATCCAGAGCTTGTGACACAGAATCGCCAATAAAGAGAATGTGGCAGCCGCTATCGGCGGTGGCCGATGCGATATGATGCACTGCGATAGAACGTCCATCCACGCGCTGGTCCGCCGTTGCCCGATCCAGCAATGCGCCGAACGGATCGTTGCCGGATACGCAGATCGTGATGGGACTGTCGGCAGACGCGAAGGCCGCAGCTGGCCATTCAACGAACGGCGCGAATTTATAGAGATAAGTCGCCTTGACCGCATATTCGAGCGAACCGTCTGCGCGCGCTTGCGCGGCTGCCATCAGCAACAGGGCCACAACGGCGAATCGCAGCCCGGCAAGCAAACGATTCGTCGCTGGATTGGCGGAGTTCATCTCAAAACTCCCCGCCCGGATGTATGATTGTCGGAACTTCAAGCGGCCGAAAGGCAGGATTTACGAACTCCTTATGCCGCGCATGAAGATTGGTGCCCGCCAATTCGAATCCACCCGCGATGCGCCAGTTGAGACGCGCTTCGGCTTCGATATAGCTTGGCATGGTCCGGCTCGCCAGCACATGGCGCGAGGACTGCACGGGATTTCATTTTTTGCAGATTGCGAATCACTCAGGGGTGTCAACGAATGACGCCGAACACAATCGCTCCAAGAAACACAAAAACGAGACTCACGGCGAGAAGCTGGACTTCGCGAACCATATGTCCCTCCATGCCTCTTTGGCGGACCAATCCTGCACCAGCCAGAAAAGATTCGGAAGGCCGATTCGTTCCGAAACTCGCAACATTGTTGTCGGCGATTGTACCGATTACCCGCGTGGATTGTGGAACTTGGCCGTCAATACTGCACGGGCGGCAATCTCATCTGTGTACGGATTATGGAACTTTGCCGAAGCCGCCGCCGCCCGGCGTGGCGATGATGATCTCATCGCCCGTGAAAACCTCGATTTCATCGGCGCCGCGCAATGAAAACATCTCGCCATTCGCGCGCATCAGCATGTTGGCGCCCGGCGACGCCGTTTTGCCGCCTGCAAGGCCGAACGGTTCGGTTTCGCGGCGCGTGGAAAGAATGGCAGCCGTCATCCCCTGGCGGAATTTGATGCGGCGGAGCACGCCATCGCCGCCGCGATGGCGGCCGGCACCACCCGAATTGCGGCGAATGGAAAATTCCTCCAGCAAAACGGGAAAGCGCGTTTCCAGAACTTCCGGATCGGTGAGCCGCGAATTGGTCATGTGCGTGTGTACGGCGGATTGTCCGTCGAAATCCGCACCCGCGCCCGCGCCGCCGCAAATGGTTTCGTAATATTGATGGCGCGCATTGCCGAAGGTGAGATTGTTCATCGTGCCTTGCGCCGCCGCCATCACGCCCAGCGCGCCGAACAGCGCATCCACCACCGCCTGGCTGGTTTCCACATTGCCGCCCGCGACCGCGGCGGGCCAGCGCGGATTGAGCAGCGATCTTTCCGGCACGATGATCTCCAGCGGTTTCAAACATCCCGCGTTCATCGGAATGTCGCTCTCGACGAGACAACGAAACACATACAGCACAGCCGCTTTGGTGACGGAGCGCGGCGCGTTGAGATTGTTGGGCGCCTGCGCGGATGTGCCGGTGAAATCCACGCGCGCGGTACGCGCGGCGCGATCCACGCTCACTTTCACACAAATCTTCATGCCGCCGTCCATGGGCATGGAGAACGCGCCATCCTTCAGCGCGCCAATCACGCGTCGCACTTCGTCTTCGGCATTGTCCTGCACATGACGCATGTAAGCGGTGACGGTTTCCTCGCCATAGAGCGACACCGCGCGGCGCAATTCTTCCGCACCCTTCGCGCAAGCCGCCGCCTGCGCTTTCAGATCGGCGATATTCTGATCGGGATTGCGCGCTGGATATTCGCCCGCTGAGAGCACCGCGCGCATCGCTGCTTCATCGAAGGCGCCCGCATGAATCATTTGCACGCCGTCGAACAATGCGCCTTCCTGCGAAATGTCGTGAGAGAATGCCGGCATGGAGCCCGGCGTGATGCCACCGATATCGGCATGATGTCCTCGCGCCGCAACAAAAAACCGCCGCGCGCCGTCGATGAACACGGGCGCCACCACGGTCACATCCGGCAGATGCGTGCCGCCGTCATAGGGCGCGTTGGTGACGAACATGTCGCCGGATTCCATGCGCGGATGTTTCTTCATGATCGCGGTGACGCAATCGCCCATCGAACCCAGATGCACCGGCATATGCGGCGCGTTGGCCACGAGCCCGCCGCTGCAATCGAAAATCGCGCAGGAAAAATCGAGTCGCTCTTTTATATTCACCGACGATGCGGTGTTCTGCAGCGTCGCACCCATCTCCTCCGCAATCGCCATGAACAGATTGGCGAACACTTCCAGCAGCACGGGATCGACGCCGCTTGCATCGGTGTGCGCGGTTTGGCGCGGTGTTTCACGCGAGAGGATGACGGCGCGCTCCGCCGTGATCTCCGCACGCCATTCCGGTTCGACGACGATTGTTTGATGCGGTTCGATCAGCAGGGCGGGGCCTTGAACAATTGCGCCGGATTCCATTTCCGCGATGCGATGAACCTGTGCGTCGTGCCATGCACCTTGCGAGTAAAATCGCGTTCCCTCTCCCCCATTGGGGGCGAGGGTTAGGCCGCTGAGATTTTTCCGGAGAGACCCCCTCACCCCGGCCCTCTCCCCCGGTTCCGGGGGAGAGGGGGAAGATGTTGCTTCAACCTCAATCGATTCCGCGATCAGTTCCTTGCCCTCGAATCCAAATCCGAAATGCCTTGCATGCGCTTCGGCGAAATCGCGTGACATATCTTCTGCGGATGCAAGCTCAATCGGCAATGTCGTATCGCTTCCGGCATAGCGCACATGAACGCGGGCGATGAATTGCTCCGCGCTTCCGCCCTGTGCTTCGATCTCGCTTGCGGTTTCGGCAGAAAGGGTGGCGGCGATTTCGCTCAGCGATTTGATTGTGTCGTCGTTCAACACCGCGCCGACTGCTCGCTGCCGCAGCGCGCGCAACGACGCCAGCCTCATGCCGTAGGCCGAAAGCAGACTGGCAAACGGGTGAATGAATATCCGCGTCATGCCCAGCGCGTCGGCGACGAGGCAGGCGTGCTGTCCGCCCGCGCCGCCGAAACAGTTCAGCGTGTAGCGCCGCGTGTCATAGCCGCGCGCCACGGAGATGCGCTTGATGGCATTGGCCATGTTCTCGACCGCGATGCGGATGAAGCCATCGGCGACGTCTTCCGGCGTGCGCCCCGTCTCGCGTGCGAGCGACGCGAACGCCTCGCGCACACTCGCATCGTCCAGCGGTTCATCCGCACGCGCGCCGAAAATGTTCGGGAAAAATTCGCCTCGCAATTTGCCCACCATCACATTGGCGTCGGTGACGGCTAGCGGCCCACCGCGGCGATAGCATTTTGGTCCGGGATCGGCGCCCGCGGAGTCCGGGCCGACGCGGAAGCGTGCGCCGTCATAATGCAAAATCGATCCGCCGCCCGCAGCCACGGTGTGGATCGCCATCATCGGCACGCGCAGGCGCACGCCGGCGATCTCGGTTTCATAGACGCGCTCGTAAGTGCCGTCGAAGCGCGAGACATCGGTGGAGGTGCCGCCCATGTCGAAGCCGATGACGGAATCGAAACCAGCGGCGCGCGCCGTCTCCGCCATGCCGACTACGCCACCTGCGGGGCCGGAAACAATCGCATCCTTGCCGCGGAAAAATCCCGGTGCCGCCAATCCGCCGTTGGACGTCATGAAGGAAAGCCGCGCATCGCCCAGCGCACCGGAAATCTGGTCCGCATAGCGCGACAGCACCGGCGAGAGATACGCATCCGCCACCGTCGTGTCGCCGCGGCTGACGAATTTCATCAGCGGCACGGTATCGTGGCTGACCGAGATTTGCGCGAAGCCCAATTCGTGCGCGATCTCCGCGGCACGCTTCTCATGCGCGGGATAGCGATAGCCATGCATGAAAAGAATGGCGCACGCCGCATATCCTTCCGCCCGCGCCGCGCGCAACGCCTCGCGCAGCGGCGCTTCTTCCAGCGTGTGCAGCACATCGCCTTCCGCACTCACACGCTCGGCCGCTTCGATCACACGCGAATACAGCATGTCCGGCAATTCGATATTCAGCGCGAAAAGTCTCGGCCGGTTCTGATATCCGATGCGAAGCTGATCCTTGAACCCGCGCGTGGTGACGAGAACCACACGCTCGCCATTGCGCGTCAGCAGCGCGTTGGTGGCGACTGTCGTTCCCATCCGCACTTCGCCGACGCGCGCAGACGGGATCGGCGCATTCGTCTCCACGCCCAGAAACCGGCGGATGCCTTCCAGCGCCGCATCGTCATAGCGCGGATCCTGCGACAGCAGCTTCAGGCTCGAAAGCGCGCCATCCGGCGCTTCGCCCACCACATCGGTGAACGTGCCGCCGCGATCGATATAGAAATTCCATTTGTCTTGCATGATGCCCTGTCGCATTTCGCGCAAGATTGTCCTAATGCTTGCGCCCATGTCCATCTGGGGAAAATTGGGGGGCGCTGCGGCGGGCTTCCTGTTCGGCGGCGGGCCTTTGGGCGCGCTGGTGGGCGCGTTCGCCGGCCACTTGCTGGTGGACCGCGCGCGCGAGGACGATGCCGATGCGCCCGGCGTTGCCTTCACCATCGCCGTCATCGCGCTGGGCGCCAAGATGGCGAAGGCCGACGGCGTCGTCACGCGTGAGGAGGAAGAGGCCTTCCAGCGCATCTTCCGCGTGCCGCCGCAGGAAGAGGCGAATGTGCGGCGCATCTTCAATCTGGCGCGGCAGGATGTGGCGGGTTTCGAGGCCTATGCGGCGCAGATCGCGCGGCTGTTCCGCGGCAATCCTGCCGTGCTGGAAGATATTCTCGACGGGCTTTTCGAAATCGCCAAGGCCGATGGTGTGCTGCATCCGGGCGAGCTTTCGTTCCTGGAGCGCGTGGCGGAGATTTTCGGTTTCGCGCCGAACGAATTCCGCCGCATCCGCGCTTCGCATTTTCCCGATGCGTCGGACCCGTATGTGATCCTCGGCGTGGCGCATAACGCGGGCGATGACGAGATCAAGCGCACTTACCGGATGCTGGTGCGCGAGAACCATCCCGACCGCCTGATGGCCCGCGGCGTGCCGGAGGAATTCATCAAACTCGCCAACGACAAGCTCGCGGCGATCAACGCGGCGTATGACAGGATTGAGGAAGAACGTGCCTTAAAGTGAAACAGTAAACTTTCAGGAGGTCGTGTTGAGATATCTGCTCGTGTTGTTTTTACTGTCGCCATCGATTGCATTAGCCCAACCAAACCCGCCTCCGGGCGATTTCCCTCGTGGCTCACCAGCCGATCCTGCGCGCGGCTGCGAGTTCTGGTATCCCCCGGAGTTGCAGCGCGCTGGTGTAACGGGAACGACTGTCGTCTCTTTTCACATCCTTGTTTCTGGACTTGTGAACCAAGTCGCCATAGTGGAGTCCAGCGGCAATGCCGATCTGGACAAAGCCGCGCTACACTGTGCAGCACAGTGGAAATACAAACCTGCGAGGCGTGGCAACCAGCCCGTCGAAGTGACCCAAACGGCCAAAATCGTGTGGCAACTTCCCGAAGTCGCACCGCCCAGCTCGGAGCCTGCGCCCCCTGAGAACTGATGATTACTCTCGCCGTCGCGTGGGCTTTCATTCGAACGATGACTTCCCATATCTCAAGGCAGATGCTCGTCAGGCCGTGACTGGTCCATTGTTTTCATTGGGTATTTCGCGGCAGGGGGAGGGGGGTAAGTGATTTTTGAAAAACGAATGACTCGCACCCTTGAATGATGGAATGTTGATGATATATTGATGGTCATGCTGCCGGACTTTGGAGGAATTCCATGAGCAAGATCGGTGTAGGCGTCGGCGAAGATTTTCCCGTCGACGATGGCCCCGGCAAAACGGGCAATGAACAAGATGACCGCGCAGAATATGAGGAGTGGCGCCGCCGCCGTGCGGAATGGCGCGCCCAACGCGAGCGCTGGCGCTCGCAGCGCGACGAATGGCGGGCCAAGCGGCGCGCCTTCAAGGAAAAGGTTCGCAATGCGGCGCACGAAACATTCGGGCCGGAGTGGGAATCCTATCGCCGCGCGCGGCACGGCTATTACCGGCATTGGCATTTTCCCTTCGGCATTCTGATGCCGATTCTGGGGATCGTGCTGTTCTTCTCGCTGCTGTCGGCGGTGTTCAAGGCGCCGTTCTTCTTCCTCGGATTGGCGGCGCTGGCGTGGTTCTTCATCGCCCATCGCCATCACCACCGCTATGAAGGCTGCGATTACGATATCGATGCCAAGCCTGCAGCGCCGCAACCGGCCGCGCAGCCCGCACCGCCACCGCCGCCTCCTGCGCAAAGCTGAGCGGCCATGCACGGAAATCGCTATCGCAAACATTATCGCGGCGTGGCGGCAGAGGCGATGCGCGCCGCCGCCGACGCCATGGAAACCGGCATCGATCCCAATGCGCGCACCACCACGCGCGTGCAGCTCGAAATGCCGCCGCAGGCGATGGAGCGTTTGCAGCGGCTGAAGGAGCACACCGAAGCCGCCTCTTACGCCGAAGTGATCCGCAATGCGCTGCGCGTGTTCGAAGCCTTGATGGAAGAGCATGAAAAGGGTGCAGAATTCATGCTAAAACGCGCCGATGGCGAAATGGTCGCCTACAAGATTTTTGTGTGATGATCGAACGTCCCTCACCCAATCACGATGCGCGCCCGCAAGGCGGCGCCATCGATATGCTGGTGCTGCATTACACCGGCATGAAAACTGCGGAAGAAGCGCTGTCGCGGCTTTGCGATCCGCAAGCGAAAGTTTCCGCCCATTACACCATCGATCGCGACGGCGAGATTTACGCCCATGTTCCCGAGGCGCGCCGCGCCTGGCATGCGGGCGTGTCGTATTGGGCGGGGATGCGCAATGTGAACGCGTGCTCCATCGGGATCGAACTGGTGAATCCGGGCCATGAATTCGGCTATGAGCCCTTCGCCGAGCCGCAAATGGCGGCGCTGATCGATCTGGCGAGCGGCATTCTCAAACGCCATCCGATACCGCCGCATCGCGTGCTTGGCCATTCCGATGTGGCCCCGGCGCGCAAGCAGGATCCGGGCGAACTTTTTTCCTGGGCGCAGCTCGCCGATTTCGACATCGGGCTTTGGCCGCATGATCATGGCGCAGCCCTTGGCCAATCCGTCGAAAGCGCGCTGTTCGCATTCGGCTATGGGCTCAGCGATGCGCCGCTGGAAAAGGTGATCGCCGCGTTTCAGCGCCATTTCCGTCCCGCTCGTGTCGATGGCGTGGCAGACGCCGAAACCAAACGGCGGCTGGCCGCACTACTCGCACAATTGGAAACAGTGTCGTAAGATAGTCCCGCGTCAGATGGCCGGATGGCCGCGTCGCTTCGAGAAGAGGTGCCGAGGAAAGTCCGGGCTCCACGGAAACACGGTGACGGATAACATCCGCCGGGGGTAACCCCAGGGACAGCGCCACAGAAATGACACCGCCTACCGGCCTAAAGCCGCGGCAAGGTTGAAATGGTGCGGTAAGAGCGCACCGCGCTTCTGGCAACAGAAGCGGCATGGCAAGCCCCACCGGGAGCAAGACCAAATAGGGACGGCAAATAATCCGTTTCCGGATAGCCGTCCGGGTAGGTCGCGTGAGGTGTGCAGCAATGCACATCCCAGAGGAATGGCCATCTCCTCAGCAATGAGGAACAGAACCCGGCTTACAGGCCATCTGACGCACATTAATTTTCGCTGTGCGTTGCTGACAATGTTCAGGCTTGTGTGTACGATTCGAATTGAGATTCAAATTGCGATCCCGCGCCATGAGCCAGATCGACACCGAAATCACGGCCTACGAAAAAATGCTTGCTGCACTTGAAGCGCAGCATCACGGCAAATGGGTTGTGATCCACGATAGCAGGCTGACCTCGGTTCATTCCGATTTCGAAACTGCAGCCGCAGAAGCCGTGCATCGCTTCGGCCGCGGTCCTTATCTCATTCGTCAGGTTGGTGCACAGAAGCGCATCTTGCCTGCCGCATTTGCGTCCAGACCGCTGTATGCCGCGCGTTGATTGCGGTTTCCGCGATGAGAACGGAAATCATAACCCTGAACAATTGGCGCTTGTTGGACCGACGATAGCAGTTCAAGTCGATTTCGATGCGGCGTGGCAAAGCGGCAGCAAACCGAGGCCTGACGCTGAAATCTTTCAGGCGCTGGTCGATACCGGCGCCCAGTTTTCCCACATCGATACGTCTTTGGCCGATCGGCTTGCGTTGCCGGTTATCGACAAATGCCTTGTGAGCGGCAGTGGCGGCACTCATGAAGTCGATGTCTATCTGGCGCAGATTTATGTGCCTGCGTTCAAATTCACGCAACACGGCAGATTCGCCGGTGCAGATCTATCTTCCGGCTTTGATGGGCATACCGTGCTCTTGGGACGCACATTCCTGACGCAATTCCGAATGATCTATGACGGCTTCTCTGGTCGCGTCACGCTTCAAAATTAAACCCTCACCAATACTCCCGCATGATTTTCTCCGCCCAATCCGGTTCGCGGATTTCGCCGCGCGGAAGAAATCCCTTCATCACCGGCTTGATATCCAGCACTGGCGTCCCATCTATCGCATCCAGGCCGCGGACATGGAGCGTCAAGCCTTGCACGTCGAGAAGCCGGCATACGCACACGCCGATACGGTTCGGCCGGCCTTTTCCGCGTTGCGCGAGGATGCCGACCTTCGGCCAGTCCCTGCGTCCGCGCGGGTGGCGCGCGCCGGTCTGGATTTCGTCATCGGGCACGCGATCGAAATGATAGACCACCTCGATATGCGAGAAATCGCGCAAGCCCGCAGTCGCCTCCGCGCCGAACAGCGCCGGGTCCAGTTCGATCCGCGCCTCGACGCTATCCCACGCATCGTCGATCGGTTCGATTCGTCCGCCGCGCACATGGCCGATGGGCCTCATCGTGATTCCGCTCACATGCCCTCCAATCCAGAACAAATCATGCTCACGATATTTAAGAGTTTATTTACCGCAATGAAGGCAGTCTTAACATGTTGTCTATTCGTTCCTGTTTCTACCAATGCTGGTTGGCACTGATCAAGATGTAGGCACGCAAACCCCTCATTTCCCTGGGTTTTTCATTGACGAAATCTAATATCCCATGATATCCCATACTGTCCCATAGCCTCTTCGAGCGGGTCAGGGCCGATTTCCGGCAGGCCGCTTGTCCAGCAGCAGCATTTGGGACGCAGGGGATGGGATTCGGATGACTGGCGACGTGCAGCCGTTCATCTCGACGATGACGGGGACGCTGGACGCAAAGGGCCGCGTCTGCATTCCGTCTGCGTTTCGCGACGTCCTCACCGCGCAAAACACGTCGGGCGTTTATATCTGCCCGTCTTTTTCGGAATCCGCGCTCGAAGGTTTCGGTGCCGAGGTTTTGAATTCGTTTCATCAGCAGCAGGCCAATCTCGATCCGTTTTTCTCAGCGGAATATGACGACAAGGTTTTCGCCGTGTTGTCGATGACGCAGCTTTTGCCGCGCGATGTAAACGGCCGCGTCGTGCTCACGGATCAGATGATCGCGCATGCGCATCTGAAAGAGCGCGTCACCTTCGTCGGCATGGGCCGCAAATTCCAGATCTGGGATAGCGAACGCTTCGCCGCCTATCAGGCCGAACGCCTGAAGCGCGCATTGGCGCTGCGCAACGGAGGCGGGGCATGAGCCATGTTCCCGTCATGCTGGGCGAGGTGCTCGATGTGATTCAGCCTCGCAATGGCGCGCATTATATCGACGGCACGTTCGGCGGCGGTGGCTACGCGCGCGCGCTGCTCGATGCCGCGCAATGCAGCGTGCTCGGTATTGACCGCGATCCGGATGCGATTGCGCGCGGGCAAAATCTCGTCACGCAATATCAAGGCCGCCTCACGCTGGTGCGGGGCGAGTTCTCGCAAATGGATTCGTTGTTCACCGGCCAGAGCGACGGCGTGGTGCTGGACCTCGGCGTGTCGTCGTTCCAGTTCGATGAAGCCGAGCGCGGCTTTTCCTTCCGCGAAGATGGGCCGCTCGATATGCGCATGAGCAAATCGGGTCCGTCTGCTGCGGATGTGGTGAACACCAGCGATGAGCAAACGCTGATCGAAATCATTGGCGGCTTGGGCGAGGAGCGTTATGCTCGCCGCGTCGCGCGCGCCATCATCGCCGCGCGGCCGCTGACGCGCACCCATGCGCTGGCTGATGTCGTGTCGAAAGCACTTGGCCCCGCCGCTGCGCGCCTGCCGATTCACCCCGCCACGCGCACATTTCAGGCGCTGCGCATCTATGTGAATGACGAACTGGGCGAACTTGAACGCGGCCTCGAAGCGGCGGAGCGCGTCCTGAAAGCGGGCGGGCGTCTTGCGGTCGTCGCCTTCCATTCGCTGGAAGACCGCATTGTGAAGCGTTTCTTGAATGAGCGCAGTTCTGCGGCGCCGCTCGCATCGCGCCACATGCCGGCCGCGCGCCCGAAGCACGCACAGACTTTCCAACTCCTGGGTTCGCGTCCGCGCATTCCAGGTCCTGCCGAGATTGCGCAAAATCCCCGCGCACGCTCGGCCAAACTCCGGGCGGCCGAAAAGCTGGCCGCTGCCGCGTAAGGAGAACAAAATGGTCCGCGTCATGAATTTCTTCTGCTTTGCGCTTTCGGCGCTTGCATGTCTGGCGCTCTATCACATCTCCGAACAGACGCGCGTCGCCCGCGTGCAGCTTTCCGCGGTCGAGCATCAGATCGCGGACGAAAAAGATTCGATGAGCGTGCTGCAGGCCGAGTGGGCGCGGGTGGCCGATCCCTCGCGCATCCAGCAATTGGCGCAGTCGCATCTGGGGCTGAACGATGCGCCCGCCGTCGAACTCTCTTCACTCGAATTGCTGCCACGCCGTGGCGACGCGCCGCTTGCCGATGCGCCGGTGCGCAACGCGAGCGTGACTGCTCCGCTGAAGCCGCATGATGACCGCATCCGGCTCGCGTCCATTCATATCGGAAATTAGCGAATGGAGAAAGGCGCGCCCGCCACAATCGTTCAACGACGCATCGCCATCGCTGCAGCTTTCTGCGTGATGGCTTTTGCACTTGTGGGTGTGCGCCTTCTTGATATCACGATTCTGAAAGGCCGCGTCTCAGGCGCCGGCGTGAACGCAGACAGCGAAGCCATCGCATCGCGCGCCGATATTTTGGATCGCAACGCCGAATTGCTGGCGCGCGATCTGCCGGTTCACGATCTCTATGCCCGCCCGCATGCATTCTGGGACAAGAAAGAAGCAGCTCACGATCTCTCCGCCGCCACCGGCGCCAGCGAACAGCGGCTCGCGCGCGAATTTACGACCTCGCATGAATACGCATTGGTCGCCCGCCAGCTGACGCCGGATGCGCAGGATCGCGTAATGCATCTGGGTCTTCCCGGTCTGGAGTTCCAGCTGGCCGCGAAGCGCTATTATCCCAAGGGACGTGCAGCGGTGCAGGTGCTCGGTACCACCGATCCGGACGGCAATGGCGTTGCGGGCCTTGAACTCGGACTCGACAAGAAATTGCGCGACGCGAAATCCGGCGTCGAACTTTCGCTCGACATGCGCGTCCAATATGCGCTGGCGCATGAAGTGGAAGAGGCGCGCGAGAAATTCACCGCGCGGGCCGCGGGCGGCATCGTGATGGATGTGCGCACCGGTGAAATCCTGGCGATGGCCTCACTGCCCGATGGCGAAAACGGCGAAGCGATGAACGGTGTCGATCCGCGCCGCAATCGCATGGCGCAGGATGTTTACGAGCTGGGCTCGGTGTTCAAGATCTTCGCCTTCACGCTGGCGATGGAAGATCACACCACAAAACTCGACGACACCTTCGCCATCGGGAAGGGCTTCAAGATCGGCCGCTACACGATCCACGATGCCGAGCGCATGCCCGCGGTAATGACGGCGCGCGATATCCTGGCGCAATCCTCCAATGCCGGCACGGCGCAGATCGCGCTGCGCTCCGGCCCGGATCGCCAGCGGCAATTCCTTGCGCATATGGGCTTGCTGGATGCGGTACATTCCGAATTGCCGGAAAATGCGCACCCGCTTTATCCGCATCATTGGGGCCAGATCGAAACCGCCACCGTCGGTTTCGGCCACGGTATTTCGGTGACGCCGCTCTCATTCGTCACGGCGGCTGCGGAAGTGGTGAATGGCGGGCGTCGCATCGTGCCGACCTTCCTGAAGCAAACGGCGGACGCGCGCGGCGAACAACTTATTTCTCCGGAAACCAGCGCCACGATGCGCGAGCTTCTGCGTTATGTCGTGACGGACGGCACCGGCAAAAAGGCGGATGTTCCGGGCTATGATGTGGGCGGAAAAACGGGCTCGGCGGAAAAAACCGCGCCCCATGGCGGCTATGTGGCGCACAAGCTGCTCACCTCGTTCTGCGCGGTTTTCCCGATCTCGGACCCGCGCTATCTGGTGTTCGTCATGCTGGATGAGCCGCATGGCACCAAGGACACATTCGGCCTGGCATTGGCCGGTTTCACCGCGGCGCCGCTGGCTGGTCGCGTGATTGCACGCATCGCGCCGATGCTGGGAATGCCGACGACGACGGCGCCAGTTCTTACTGTCGCCAAAGAGAACACATAATGGAACCACAATCGGAAGCGATGGTGGGCCAAGGTAAAGTGGGCAATAAAGTGGGCAATAATAAAACCGAGCCCAGGGAATTTTCCGGACTTGCGAGCGACAGCCGCGAGGTGAAGCCGGGCTATCTTTTCGCGGCCTTGCCGGGCACGCATGCCGATGGCGCGGCTTTCATGTCCGATGCGGTGCGGCGCGGCGCTGTGGCCGTGCTGGCGCGGCCCGAAGCGCGCGGCGATGCGGAAGCTCTGGGCGTGCGCTTTATTGAGGATGAAAATCCGCGGCTGCGATTGGCGCATTTCGCGGCCGCATTCTTCGGCGCGCAACCTTCTGTCGTGGCGGCAGTTACCGGCACGAACGGCAAGACGTCGGTGGCGGTGTTCCTGCGCCAGATCTGGGAGCAGCTTGGCCGCAAAGCCGCCAGCATGGGCACGATCGGCGTTGTGACGCCGACCGGCGAGATCGCGCTGAAGCACACCACGCCCGATCCGATAGAGGTTCACGCGCTGCTGGCGAGGCTGAAGAAGGAAGGCGTGGAGCATCTGGCGCTGGAGGCTTCCAGTCATGGCCTCGATCAATTCCGCCTCGACGGCGTGGATATCGCAGCAGCCGGTTTCACCAACATCACGCGCGATCATCTGGATTATCACGAGAATTTCGAACATTACCTCGCGGCGAAGTTGCGCCTGTTTGGCGAGGTCGTGAAACAGGGCGGCATCGCCGTCATCAACACCGATGCAGCGCATGCACGCGATTTCGCGGATCTAGCGGCCAAACGCGGTTTGAAAATCCTGACGGTGGGTGAAACCGGCGAGACGCTAAAGCTCGTTTCGCGTGTGCCGCATGGCGATGGCCAGACATTAGGCGTCGCGTTCGGCGGCAAGACTTACGAAATTGTCCTGCCGCTGGCGGGAAGTTTTCAGGCGTCCAATGCGCTGGTCGCCGCGGGCCTCGCCATCGGCCTCGGCGATCCGGCGGAGAAAGTGTTCGCGGCACTTGCGCGCCTCAAAGGTGCGGCGGGCCGCTTGGAGAAAGTGGCCTATGCAGCATCCGGCGCGCCCATCTATGTCGATTACGCGCACACGCCCGATGCACTGGAAACGGTCCTCCTCGCCATGCGCCCGCATGTTCGCGGGAAACTTTCTGTTGTGTTCGGTTGCGGCGGTGACCGCGACAAGGGCAAGCGCCCGCTGATGGGCGCAGCCGCACAGCGGCTTGCGAACCGGATCATCGTCACCGACGATAATCCGCGCAACGAAGATGCAGCAGATATCCGCAGACAGGTTCTTGCAGGATGTCCGACCGCGCGCGAAATCGGCGACCGTGCCGAGGCCATTCGCGCGGCCGTTTCCATGCTGGCGTCGGGAGACATTCTCGTGATCGCGGGCAAGGGCCATGAATCCGGTCAGATTGTCGGCAAGGAAGTGCGCCCCTTCTCGGATCGCGATGAAGCGGTGAAGGCAGCGCTCGCGCTGGGCGGCCATGCGGCGGAGCAAGCATCGTGAGCGCGCTGTGGACCTCCGCCGATGCCGAAGCCGCCACACTTGGCCGAGCCACACGCGCCTTCGACGTGGCTGGACTTTCCATCGACACACGCACGCTTCAACCTGGCGATCTCTATGTCGCGCTCAAGGGTGACACACGCGACGGCCATGATTTCGTGAAAGCTGCGTTCGCCGCGAAAGCCGCCGCCGCACTCGTCTCGCGCAAGCCCGATGGTGTGGCGGAAGAACCGCTGCTGATGGTGGCGAATACTTTGCGCGGATTGGAAGATATGACGCGGGCATCCCGCGCGCGCAGCCACGCGAAAATCGTCGCGGTCACGGGCAGCGCCGGCAAAACCACGACGAAGGAAATGCTGCGCCTCGCATTCGGCGCGCTGGGGCAGACGCACGCATCGGCTGCGTCCTACAACAATCATTGGGGCGTGCCGCTCAGCATCGCCTCCATGCCGCGCGACGCGCAGTTCGGCATTTTCGAAATCGGCATGAATCATTTCGGCGAAATCCGCCCGCTGGTGGGCTTCGCGCGTCCGCACGCGGCGCTCGTCACCACCATCGCGCCCGCGCATCTGGAATTCTTTGGAACCTGTGAAGCGATTGCCGACGCGAAATCCGAAATCTTCGAAGGCATCGTGCCCGGCGGTGCGGCACTCATTCCCGCCGACAGCTCCTATGCCGATCGCCTGAAAGCGCGGGCCAAGCAGGCGGGCGTCAGCCGCATTCTCACCTTCGGCGAAAAAACCGGCAGCGATGCGCGCCTCATCGCGACATCGCAAATTGAATCCGGCATGAAGCTCGACGCGCAAATTCTCGGCCGCCCGCTCTCCTTCCGCATCGGCGCACCCGGCGCGCATATCGCGAGCAACGCCATGGGCGCGCTGCTGGCGGTCGCCGCTGTCGATGGCGATCTCTTGAATGCCGCCGCAGCACTTTCATCTTTCTCTGCTCTCAAAGGCCGCGGCGCGCGCTTCCGCGTGAGCGTCGGCGACGGCAGCGCCGAGGTGATCGACGAAAGCTACAACGCCAATCCCGCTTCGATGGCGGCCGCATTGGCGCTGCTCGGATCGGCCCAAACAAAAGGTCGCCGCATCGCCGTACTGGGCGACATGCTGGAAATGGGCCCCGATGGTCCGACGCATCATGCAGCACTCGCGCGCGACATCGAAGCCGCGCGCGTCGATCTCGTCTTCGCCAATGGCGCGCAAATGAAATCGCTGTGGGACGTGCTGCCGGCTTCGCGCCGCGGCGCGTATGGCGAAAAATCGGTCGACATCGCGTCGGCGCTGATGAGCGCGTTGCGCGCAGGCGATGTGGTTCTGGTCAAGGGTTCGCTTGGCAGCCGCATGGCTGTGATCATCGACGCGCTGAAAGCGCGCGGCTAGGAGGAAACCATGTTCCATTATTTCCTCGTGCCGCTTGCCGATCAGTTCACGGCGCTGAATGTTTTTCGCTACATCACCTTCCGCGCCGGCGGATCGATCATGACGGCGCTGCTGATCGCGTTCCTGATGGGCCCCGCAACCATCGAATGGCTGCGCGTGCGGCAAGGCAAGGGCCAGCCGATCCGCAAGGATGGCCCGCAGCGTCATATCGTGGAGAAACAGGGTACGCCCACGATGGGTGGCGTGCTGATTCTCGTGCCCTCCGTGATCGCCACGCTGCTCTGGACCGATCTCACGAATCCTTACATCTGGATCGTGCTGCTGGTGACGATCAGCTTCGGACTGCTGGGCTTTATCGACGATTACCTGAAGGTGATGAAACGCTCGTCCGACGGCATCAGCGGGCGCGGCAAGCTCGCGGTGCAATTCGCAGTCGCTTTCATCGCGACTTATTTGATCATGTCGCTGGAGGAGCCAGCGCTCTCCGGTGGTTTGGCGGTGCCATTCATAAAGGCGCTGTTGGTGCCGCTTGGCTGGGGTTTCATTCTCTTCGGCGGGCTGGTAATCGTCGGCGCGTCGAACGCGGTCAATCTCACCGATGGCCTCGACGGCCTCGCCATCATGCCGGTGATGATCGCAGCGCTCGCCTTCGCGCTGATCGCCTATCTCGTCGGCAACATCAAATTCGCGGACTATCTGCAGATTCATTATGTGATGGGCACCGGTGAACTCGCGGTGTTTCTCGCGGCATTGGTCGGCGCCGGTCTCGGCTTTCTCTGGTACAACGCTCCACCCGCGATGGTTTTCATGGGCGATACGGGTTCGCTCGCACTCGGCGGCGCGCTCGGCGCAGTCGCCATCGCGGTCAAGCATGAGATCGTGCTCGCCATTGTGGGCGGCTTGTTCGTGATGGAAGCGGTGTCGGTGATCGTGCAGGTCGCCTCCTTCAAGCTCACGGGCAAGCGCGTGTTCCGCATGGCGCCCATCCATCATCATTTCGAACAGCTCGGCTGGAAAGAGCCCACCATCGTGATCCGCTTCTGGATCATCGCGGTGGTGCTGGCGCTGATCGGCCTTTCGACGTTGAAGTTGAGGTGACGATGATCGTTGCCCGTTCCTTTGCGAATTTGGATGTCGGCGTGTTCGGTCTGGCGCGCTCCGGCATTTCAGCTATTCGCGCGCTGAAGGCGGGCGGCGCGCGCGTGTTCGCGTGGGACGACAACGAAACCATGCGCGCCGAAGCCGCGCGCGAAGGCGCCACCGTCGCTGCGTTCGGCGAATGGCCGAAAATCAAGGCGCTGATTCTCAGCCCCGGAATTCCTCTGACGCATCCCAAGCCGCACGATGTCGTGCTGGCGGCGCGCGCGATGAATGCCGAAGTGATCGGCGACATGGAATTGTTCGCGCGGGAAATCCGGCCTGAGCGCGACAAACCGGGCCGCGCGCCGCTCATCGCCGTCACCGGCACCAACGGCAAATCCACCACCACGGCGCTGATCGGCCATATTCTTTCGTCTTGCGGATTTGCAGCGGAAGTCGGCGGCAATATCGGCAAAGCGGTGCTCGATCTAGCGCCGCCCAACGGTAAGACGATTTATGTGCTGGAAGTTTCCTCCTATCAGATCGACCTGTCGCCGGGCCTGACGCCCGATCTCACGATCCTCACCAACATCACGCCCGATCACATCGACCGGCATGGCTCGCTGGAAAATTACGCAGCGGTGAAAGCGCAGCTGCTGGAACAGACGAGCAAAAGCGGCCAGGTCTGCATCGGTGTAGATGATTCCTATTCCGCCGCGATTCAAACGCGTCTCGCATCGAATGGCGGCGCGGAAGCGGTGCCGGTTTCCGTCGGCAAGGTGCTGGGACGCGGCATCTTCGTGCTCGATGGCGCACTTTATGACGCGCAAGGCCAGCGCGCCGCCAAAGTGATGGACCTTTCCACCGCCGCGCATCTGCCCGGTGCGCATAATTGGCAGAACGCAGCGCTTGCCTATGCCGCGACCAAACCATTCGTGAAAGACCCGCGCGCGATTGCCGCTGCGATTGCGGATTTCCCCGGCCTCGCGCACCGCATCGAAGATGTGGGGCGCATCGGCAAGGTGCGCTTTGTCAACGATTCCAAAGCCACGAATGCAGACGCCGCCGAACGCGCACTGATCTGCTTCCCCGATATTTACTGGATCGCGGGCGGCAAAGCGAAGGAAGGCGGCATCGAGCCGCTGGCACCGCATTTCGCGCGCATCCGCAAAGCCTATCTCATCGGCGATGCGGCGAGCGCTTTTGCCAAAACGCTTGAGGGCCGCGCGCCCTACGAAATCTCCGGCACGTTGGATAAAGCCGTTGCCGCTGCCTATGCCGACGCGCGCAATTCATCCGCGCCTTCGCCGGTGGTGCTGCTGTCGCCGGCCTGCGCCTCCTTCGATCAGTTCCGCGATTTCGAGCAGCGCGGCGATGCCTTCCGCGCGTCGGTGAATGCGCTCTCCGTGCCGCAAGTGAGGGAGGCCTCATGAGTTCGCGCACGGACAAAAGCTTTTTCACCCAATGGTGGTGGACGGTGGACCGCGTGGCGCTGTTCGCGATGCTGGCGTTGATCGCCATCGGCCTGATGCTCGCTTTCGCTGCAAGCCCGGCGGCCACAGGCGGCCCGCTCTCTGCAGGCGATTTTCGCTATGCCCTGAAGCAGATCGCCTTCGCCGCCATCGCCGCGATCATCCTCGCATTCTCCTCGCTGCTTTCGCTGCGCGCCATCAAGCTCACCGCGGCGGTGACGTTTGCGCTGGCGCTGATCGGCTCCGCGCTGGTGCTGTTCACGGGCAGCGAAGTGCTGGGCGCCAAACGCTGGATCGATCTGGGCTGGATGACGCTGCAGCCGTCGGAATTTCTCAAGCCCGGTTTCGCGGTGCTCGCGGCCTCGATCCTCGCGGACAAAGCGAAAATGATTCTGCCGAAGGAACTCATCACCTTCCTGCTGATCGTGCCCGCGATCTTCGTGTTGCTGCTGCAGCCCGATGTCGGCCAGACGGGATTGCTGCTGGCGCTGTGGGGCACGTTGCTCTTTTTCTACGGCATTCCGCTTTACTGGATCGGCGCGCTGGCGGGGGGCACGGCGGCGCTTGGCGGTTTTGCCTACACATTCTTCCCGCATGTGCATCATCGCGTCGACCAATTCCTCGGCAATGGCGATCCCGGTTATCAGACGGGCCTTGCGCTGAAGGCTTTCGCGCATGGCGGTTTCGCAGGCGTCGGCCCCGGCGCGGGCACGGTGAAATATCGCATTCCCGATGCGCATTCCGATTTCATTTTCGCCGTCGCGGGCGAGGAATTCGGTTTTATACTCTGCGGATTGATCGCCGCGCTGTTCTGTGTACTCAGCGTGCGGTTGCTTCTGCGCTCTGCGAAGGCGCGCGATCCCTTCGCGCAATTGGCCGGCGCGGGCTTGGCAATCGTCGTGGCGCTGCAGGCCTTCATCAATATGGGTGTGGCGATTTCCATTCTGCCCGCGAAAGGCATGACGCTGCCGTTCATTTCCTATGGCGGCTCGTCGCTGTTCGCGGTGGCGCTGACGATGGGCTTCGCGCTGTCGCTCACCCGTCAGCGCTCGAAAATCGGCGAACGCGATTATCAGATCTTCACCTTCCTCAGGGAGGCGAACGCGTGAGCACGATCGTTCTCTCTGCGGGCGGCACAGGCGGGCATTTGTTTCCGGCGCAAGCATTGGCGGCGGAGCTTTCACGCCGCGGCCGCAGCATCGTCGTGATGACGGATTCGCGCGGGAAGAATTACGGCGCGGCGTTCCCCGGCGCATCGATCGAAACCGTTCCTTCCGCATCTTTCGCGGATCGTTCGCCGCTTTCGCTGGCGCTTGCACCCTTCCAGATTCTGGGCGGCATCGCTTCTGCGCTGTCCAAATTATTGCACCTGAAGCCCGCAGCAGTCGTCGGCTTCGGTGGCTATCCCAGTTTGCCGGTGATGATCGCGGCGCGCATCGGCGGATTTCCAACCGCGATCCACGAGCAGAACGCTGTGCTCGGCCGCGTCAATCGCCTGGTTGCGTCCAGCATGCGCGCGGTCGCAGCGTCGTTTCCGTTCGCGCGATTTGAGCCGAAAGGTCAGATCGTTTTCACCGGCAATCCCGTGCGCCCCGAAGCGGCAGCGCTCGCGGGCTCTATATATAAAGCGCCCGAAGACGGCGGCCCGATCCACCTTCTCGTGTTCGGCGGCAGTCAGGGCGCGCGCGCGCTAAGCGATCTCGTTCCCGCCGCGATTGCGATGCTGCCCGCCAATCTGCGCACGCGGCTCGAGATCGTGCAGCAATGCCGGCCTGAAGATCTGGATGCCACGCGCGTCGCTTACATGGGCGTGAAGGCAGAACTCGCGAGCTTCTTCAGCGATCTGCCGCAGCGTATGGCGGCCGCGCATCTCGTCATATCGCGCAGCGGGGCCTCCACCATCAGCGAGCTTGCCGTGATCGGCCGCCCCGCGATCCTCATTCCTTATCCGTTTGCGACGGACGATCATCAAACCGCCAACGCTGATGTGCTAGCAAAAGCCGGCGCCGCATGGCGCATCAGCCAAAGCGAACTCACGGCGGAGAAACTTGCGAAGCTTCTCGAAGAAATCCTGTCGTCGCCAACCGAACTTGCCAAACGCGCCGCAGCCGCACATGCGCTCGGAAAAGCCGATGCCGCGCAACGCCTCGCCGATCTGGTGGACGCAATCGGAGGCGCGCAATGACCGCCCGCAAGCCCGCGCCCACGCGTGTTCCGCTCGATATCGGTACGATCCATTTCATCGGCATCGGCGGCATCGGCATGAGCGGCATTGCCGAGATCATGCACAATCTCGGCTACAAGGTTCAGGGGTCCGACGCCGCCGAAAGCGCCAATGTGAAGCGCCTGCGCTCGCTCGGCGTTGCTGTCTCCATCGGTCACGATGCAGAAAATCTGAAAGACGCGCATGCGGTGGTTTATTCCTCCGCGGTGAAGCCCGGCAATGCGGAATTCGATGCGGCGCGGCTGCGCGGTATTCCGCTGGTGCGCCGCGCCGAAATGCTCGCGGAAATCATGCGGCTGAAATGGTGCGTGGCCGTCGCCGGCACCAATGGCAAAACCACGACGACGACAATGGTGGCGGCGCTGTTAGATGCGGGCGGGCTCGATCCTACGGTCGTGAATGGCGGCATCATCAACGCATACGGCACGAATGCGCGGTTGGGCGAGGGCGACTGGGTTGTCGTGGAAGCCGACGAAAGCGACGGCACATTCCTGCGCTTGCCTGCCACCGTTTCGGTGGTAACGAATGCCGATCCCGATCATCTGGATTATTACGGCACCTTCGACAAGATGCGCGAAGCCTTTCAGCGATTCATCGAGAACGTGCCATTCTATGGTTTCGCGGTGCTATGTCTGGATCATCCCGAAGTGCAGGCGATGGTTGGCCGCATCGAGGATCGCCGCATCATCAGTTACGGCTTTTCTCCGCAGGCCGATGTGCGCGCGATCAATGTCAGTTTCTCCGAAGGTGCATCGCATTTCGCCGTTGTCGTCACCGACCGGTTGAAGGGCACCGAAACGCTTATCGAGAATCTGCGCCTGCCCATGCCTGGCGAGCACAATGTGCAGAATGCACTGGCCGCAATTGTAGTGGCACGCGAGCTGGGTGTGGGTGAGGACACGATCCGCACCGCGCTTGCCAATTTTGCCGGCGTTAAGCGGCGTTTCACCCGCGTGGGCGAGTGGAATGGCGCGGCCATCATTGACGATTACGGCCATAATCCTTTCAAGATCGCAGCAGCCCTTAAGGCAGCGCGTCAGGCTTATTCGGGGCCGGTGGTGGCGGTGGTGCAACCGCATCGTTTCACGCGTTTGCGCGATACGTTCGAGCAATTCTGCAAATGCCTGAACGATGCCGACGCGGCGATCATCGCGCCCGTTTATCCGGCAGGCGAAAAGCCTATCGAAGGCATCAATCGCGACACCTATGCGGAAGCCTTGCGCGCGCATGGCCATCGCAATGTGCGCGTGATCGACGGGCCCGACGATCTGCCTGTACTGATCGCGGAATATGCGAAGCCCGGCGGCGCGATTGTGCTGCTCGGCGCGGGTTCGATCACGCAATGGGCCGCCGGCCTCGAAGCGGCGATGAAAGCGCAGGAGGGAAAAGCGTGATGATCGCCCGCCTTCGTGACTCATTGCCCAAGGTGCGCGGCACCTATGCCGAGAACGCGCCGCTGAAGGATCTCGTCTGGTTTCGTGCGGGCGGGAATGCGGAGATATTGTTCCGGCCTGCGGATGCGGATGATCTCAGTGCATTCCTCGCGAACAAACCCAATATGCCGGTGAGCGTGATCGGTGTTGGTTCCAATTTGCTGGTACGTGAAGGCGGGATTCCCGGCGTGGTGATCCGTTTGCCAGCGAGTTTTGGCAAGATCGAAGCGCAAGGCTCGCAGATCCGCGTTGGCACGGCGGCGCTTGATGCGGCCGTTGCGCGCGCTGCTGCCGATGCGGGTATTGGCGGTCTTGAATTCCTGCGTGGCGTTCCCGGCACCATCGGCGGCGCGCTGCGCATGAATGCAGGCTGCTATGGCAGCGAGATCAAGGATGTGTTTGTCAGCGCCACCGCCATCGATGCGCGCGGACAAAAGCATGTGCTGAATGCGGCGGATATGGCTTTCACCTATCGCAAATCGGGCGTGCCGGAAGATTACATCTTTGTCGAAGCGGTTCTGCAGGGTAATCCCGGCAACGCCGATGAAATCCGCGCGCGCATGAATGCGCTGGTGGAGCAGCGCGAATCCACGCAGCCCGTGAAATCGAAAACTGGCGGTTCCACCTTCAAAAATCCACCGGGTCACAAGGCCTGGCAATTGATCGATGAAGCCGGTTGCCGCGGATTGATGGTGGGCGCGGCGCAGGTTTCGGAAAAGCATTGCAACTTCCTCATCAATACCGGCGATGCCACGGCCACGGACATTGAATCGCTGGGCGAAGAAGTGCGCGCCCGCGTGAAAGCGAAATCCGGCGTCGAACTGGAATGGGAAATCAAGCGGGTGGGCGTGAAATGAGTTTCAAGCGCATCGCCGTGCTGCTGGGTGGGCGTTCCGCGGAGCGCGAAGTGAGCCTCGTGTCGGGTGCTGCCTGCGCGCGGGCGTTGCGCGAGGAAAGTTTCGATGTGATCGAGATCGATGCGAAAGACGATCTCGCAAATCAACTCGCCGCCGCCAAACCCGATGCCGTGTTCAACGCGCTGCATGGCCGCTGGGGCGAGGATGGCTGCGTGCAGGGCTTGCTGGAATTGATGCGCATTCCCTACACGCATTCGGGCGTGCTGGCGTCTGCGCTCGCCATGCACAAGGGCCGCGCGAAAGATGTGTTCCGCGCCGCTGGTCTTCCCATTGTGAAAAGCATCATCGCGGATCGCCATGCCGCGAGTGCCGCGCATCTCATGGAGCCGCCTTACGTCGTCAAGCCGGTCAGCGAAGGTTCCAGCGTCGGCGTTTTCATCATCCGCCCCGGCGACAATCGTCCACCCGGAGAGCTTGGCAGCGATACATGGCAATTGGGTGACGAGGTGATGGTGGAAGAATTCGTGCCGGGGCGCGAACTCACCGTCGCCGTCATGGGCAATCGCGCGCTCGCCGTCACCGACATCGTGCCGAAGACAGCGTTCTACGATTACGAAGCGAAATATGCCGCGGGCGGATCGGAGCATGTGATCCCCGCCGATCTTCCCGATGCCGTCACGGAAGAAGCCAAGCGCATCGCTGAACAGGCGCATATCGCACTGGGCTGCCGCGGCGTGAGCCGCACCGATTTCCGCTATGACGATACCAGCGGCAAACAGCGGCTGATCCTGCTCGAAGTGAACACGCAGCCGGGCATGACGCCAACGTCGCTCGTGCCCGAACAGGCCGCTTATACCGGCATGAATTTCCGCGCGCTGGTGCGCTGGATCGTGGAGGACGCCTCATGCGACCGGTAGAGCGTCAGCGCAAAAATGTGCGCCGCAGCGCCAAGAAAGCGGTGCGCCGCGAGCCGCGCGCGGTTGCGCGTATGCCGGAGCGGCAGAGCTTCGGCCGCCGCATCCAGCTCAGCAACGATCCGGTCACGCGCTTCTTTCGCCGCGCGCGCAGCTGGCTCTCCTTCCGCCGTCCGATGCTGGCGATGACCGGCGCGCTGATTGTGCTCGCCTTCATCGCGGCACTGTTCGCAGGCGGTTATGTCGGCCGCGCGATTGGCGGAGTGAACAACGCGTTCGAGAATGTGATCGCGGATGCGGGCTTCGGCATTTCCTCGCTGCATCTGGCGGGCAATCGCCGCACGCCGCCGAAGATGATTCTGGCAGCACTTGGATTCGAGCCTGGCCAATCCATCTTCGCTGCCGATCTGCATGCGGCGCGCGCGCGATTGATGGCGCTCGATTGGGTGGCGGATGCGGAAGTCAGCCGCACTTACCCGGATTCGATTTCGGTTTCCATCGTGGAAAAGGTTCCCTTTGCGCTGTGGCAATCGGAAAACGGACTCTATGTGGTCGAGCGTTCGGGGCGCGTGATCACGCATGCCGATGCGCCGGAATTTCCGCATCTGCCGCTATTTGTCGGCGATGCGCCGCAGGGCGGCGCCGATCTGGTGGATGCGATTGCACAGCATCGCGCCGTGGTCGCGCGCGTAAAAGCGATGCAGCGGGTTTCGGGGCGGCGCTGGAATCTGGTGCTGGACGATGGCGTGGTCGTGAAGTTGCCGGAAGATGGCTGGCAAAAGCAGCTCGACATGCTGGAGCATCTCATCGTGGATAGAGGCGTGCTCGAGCGCGACATTTCCGAAATCGATCTGCGCGCGCACGACAATTATTTCTTTCAGCTTCGCAATGGGCAGAAGCAGCAGGCGCCACGGGAGCGGGCAATCTGATGGGCGAGACGATCCGCATGCGCACGGCAAACGCAGAAGCCACCGCCTTCCGAACGGGAACGATCGCGGTTCTCGATGTCGGTTCTTCCAAAGTGGTCTGCATCATCGGCCGCTCGGAGCCCGGCAATCTGCGCGTGCTGGGTGCTGCGTTGCGCGAATCCCAGGGCATCAAATCGGGCACCATCACCGGCCTCGAACACGCCGAAGAATCCATCCGCGAGGCCGTAGCGGCGGCGGAAAACCACGCCGATACGCGCATCCAGAATGTGCTGCTGTCGGTGTCCTGCGGCTCACCCACCAGCGTTTCGGCGCGCGCGGCGATTGCGCTGGATGGTGCGCTTGTTTCCGATGGTCATTTGCATGCGCTGTTGGCCGAAGGCCGCGCGCGCTGCCAGCTCGACGGTTATGAGATCATACAGGCGCGCCCCACCGCTTATGTCGTGGATGAAGCGCGCGGAGTGCGCGATCCGCGCGGCATGTTCTGCCAGCGCATCGGTGTCGCCATGCATGCGGTGGCGGTGAAGCCGTCGCCGTTTCAGAATCTGAAGCTGGCGGTGGAGCGTTGCCATCTTTCGGTTGCCGGTGCGCTGTTCGCGCCCTATGCGAGCGCGCTGTCCACGCTCACGCCGGATGAAAAGCAGCTTGGCGCCACCGTCATCGATATGGGCGGCGGCGTCACCTCGATTGCCGTGTTCATGGAAGGTGAAATGGTGCATGCCGATGTCGTGCCCATCGGCGGCGCGCATGTCACGGCCGATCTGGCGCGCATGCTGGCCGCACCCGTTTCCGCAGCCGAACGCATCAAGACGCTCTATGGCGCAGCGCTCGGCGATATCGAAAGCGGCACCGATGTAGTCGCCGTTCCGCAAATGGGCGAGGACGGCGATGAATATGCCGTGCGCGTGCCGCGCTCCATGCTCACGCGCATCATCCAGCCGCGGCTGGAGGAAATTTTCGGCGAGGTGAACACGCGGTTGCGCGCCAGCGGCTTCGATGTGGCAGCGGGACGTCGCGCAGTGATCACCGGCGGTGCGTGCCAGCTTGCCGGCACGCGCGAACTTGCGCAGCGCGTGCTGAACAAGCAGGTGCGCATCGGCCGCCCGCAGACATTCCATGGGTTGCCAGCAGCTTCGGCAGGGCCGGATTACGCAACGGCGTTGGGATTGCTGATGGCGGGCGCGACCATGCCGCCCGAAGCGCTGAATGCCGAATTCGCACGCGCGCCGCAAGAACAGCGCAATGGGTTCCTCCGCCGCTTCATGGGCGGGTTGTTCGGATGACAAAAGAAAAACAATTGTTGGGTAGTGCCTGGGTTCAAGTCGCATACAAAAAAATGGAGAGCGGACAATGACTATCAAATTCAAAGCAACGGAACTGAATGAACTGCGCCCCCGTATCACGGTGCTGGGCGTGGGAGGTGCCGGCGGCAACGCCGTCAACAACATGATCGCCGCAAAACTGGAAGGCGTCGATTTCGTCGTGGCGAATACGGATGCGCAGTCGCTGGCGCAATCCAAGGCCGAGCGGCGCATCCAGCTCGGTGCGCGCATCACCGAAGGATTGGGCGCCGGCGCGCGCCCGGATGTCGGTCGCGCAGGCGCCGAAGAATCTCTGGATGAGATTCTGGAGCAGCTGAACGGCTCGCATATGGTGTTCATCACTGCGGGCATGGGCGGCGGCACGGGCACGGGTGCAGCACCCGTCATCGCGCGGGCCATTCGCGAAACCGGCGTGCTCACGGTCGGTGTCGTCACCAAACCTTTCGCCTTCGAAGGCGAGCGGCGCATGCGCACTGCCGAGCGCGGCATCGAGGAATTGCAGGCCTATGTCGATACGCTGATCGTCATTCCCAACCAGAATCTGTTTCGGGTTGCGAATGATCGGACAACCTTCGCACAGGCCTTCAGCATGGCCGACGATGTGCTGCATTCGGGCGTGCGCGGCGTCACCGATCTCATCGTCATGCCGGGTCTGATCAACCTCGACTTCGCCGACATCAAGACGGTGATGGCCGAGATGGGCAAAGCCATGATGGGCACGGGCGAAGGCGAGGGCGAAGACCGCGCGCTGAAGGCGGCGGAAGCGGCGATCTCCAATCCGCTGCTCGACGATGTGTCGATGAAAGGCGCGCGCGGCGTGCTCATCAACATCACCGGCGGTCCGGACATGATGCTGTTCGAAGTCGATCAGGCGGCGAACCGCATCCGTGCCGAAGTCGATCCCGATGCGAACATCATCTTCGGCGGCACGATTTTGGAAAACATGGAAGGCCGCTTGCGCGTGTCGGTGGTCGCAACCGGTATCGAAGCCGAAGCACTCACGCGCATGCCGCCGAATGTGGAGCCGCTGCGCCCGCGCCAGGCAAAGCCTGCGCCCATGCCGGTAAGACAGGAGGCGCCGGTCATGGCCAATCCGGTGTTGCGTCAGGTTGCAGCACTTTCGGAGGAAATGAATGCGCCGATCATGCCCGCAGCGCAGCTTTCGCCGATCGAGCCGCTGATCTTATCGGAAACCGCTCTGGAGGAGGAAGAAGTCCCGGCGATGGAACCGGTTCAGCCGATTGCGCTGCGCCCCGAAATCCGCCGCGCGCCGGAAGCCGAACCCAAGCGCCGCCGCGGTCTCTTCGGAAACTGGAAAACGGAGAAGAAGGAAGAAGTGCGCGTGGAACCTGCGGGCCGGCTGGCCCAACCCGCGCGCGCAACCGCGCAGGTCATGGGGCGTAACACGGCTGAGCCGCTTCGTACATCGAACCTCGCGGAAGATCTTTTCCCCGATCACAAGAAGGACGACCAGTTCGAAATCCCGGCCTTCTTGCGCCGTCAGACGAATTAGTTCCTAGCGTCCGCTCTTAACTTCGCCCTCATGGTTGGCTTCGGCCCGCCATGAGGGCTTTTGTTTGCGTAAATGGAACCATCCCCCTCCCCTTGCGGGAGGGGGGCGCGGCGCGAAGCGACGCGGGGGAGGGGTGTGCTGCAGCAGCCCCCTCCCCCGATCATTGTTCGCGATGCTCACAATGCTCGCCCCCTCCCGCGAGGGGAGGGGGACGGCGATTGATTTTATAGAGAAGAATTTTTGTCCTAGATTGCTGCGATGACACGAAAGACGATCGACAGGATTGTGACGGTGCAAGGCGTGGCGCTGCATAGCGGCCGCACCATCGCCATGACTCTGTCGCCCGCGCCGCCGGGGAGTGGCGTCGCATTCCGCCGGGCCGATCTGAACGACGCCGAAATTCCTGCGCGCTGGGATCGCGTCACAGAAACGCGCCTCGGCACGGTGATCACCGAGGGTGCAGCCAATGTCGCGGTGATCGAGCATCTGATGGCGGCCATTGCGGGTGCGGAAATCGACGATCTGATCGTCACGGTCGATGGCGGCGAATTGCCGATTCTGGATGGCGATGCGCTGTCCTATTCCAAACTGCTCGAAAGTGCGGGCTTTCGTGATCAGGCCGGTGAGCGCAAGGCCATCAGGATTCTCAAACCCATCAGCGTGCAGAATGGCGAGGCTCGCGGCTCATTGTTGCCTGCCGATGCGCGGACATTCGATTTCGAAATCGTGTTCCCCACCGCCGCCATCGGCACACAGCGCATGACATGGAATTTCTCCAGCGATGGTTTCGCGCGCGATATCGCGCCAGCGCGCACTTTCGGCTTCATGCATGAGCTGGAAGGTCTGAAAAAGCTGGGTCTCGGCCACGGTGCGTCGCTGGAAAACACGCTGGCCATCGACGGCGACAAAATCGTCAATGCGCCGCTGATGCGCTTTCCGGACGAGTTCGTTCGCCACAAGATTCTGGATGCCATCGGCGATCTGGCGCTGGCCGGTGCGCCGATCATTGGGCGCTTCGAAGGACGCCGTTCGGGCCACGCGCTGAACAATGCATTGCTGCGCGCGCTGTTCGCAGACCGCGCCAATTACGATGAAATTTTATTAAGCTAATTCTTCAGGAGCGCACCGGCTGGTGATCGCGCACCGCCTTCAGCAGCGAGCCGATGGAGGCGCGCAGATCCTCGTCCTTGATCTCCAGGAAGTTGCGCACCAGATCGATGGCCGCTCGGTTGTGGCCGCCATGGGGCATGGGCACGCCCTGCTGCGCGCTGTCGAAGCCTTCGAAGAAATAGGCGATGCCGACATTCAGCTCGCGGGCGAGTTCGTAGAGCCGCCCCGCGCTCACCCGATTGGCCGCCGTCTCGTATTTTTGCACCTGCTGGTAGGAGATTTTGAGCGCCCGGCCCAATTCCTCCTGCGTCAGGCCAAGCTCGGTGCGCCGCTCGCGGATGCGCTCGCCGACATAATCATCGGCCCTGCGGCCGGGCACAATTTTGGCAGCGGGGAGGCCCGCGGTCTGCCGGGTCTGGGCGATTTGGGTCATGGCTGTTTCCCGTCCTTGGCGGACCAGATGCGTTACGCAACTATAAGTAGCATAAACTAACAGACACAACCATCCTGTGATTGCGCGACCCCGCGGCATTGGCGGTCTGGACCAGCCTTTGCCCTCAATGGCATAAGGGCTGGCTGGCGGACCGCCCAACTCGGAAGAACAGATGCCCTTGAAGAACTTGTGGAATCCGGCCGTGTTCCTGAGGCCGGGCCTGATGCGCGTTCCGGCTGTCTCGGCGGCGGTCTTATCGGCGATGGTGCTGGCAGGCTGTTCCAGCATATCGGGCATTTTCGATTCTTCCGACAGCACCGATACTGCCTACGTCGAGCGCCCGGTCGAGCAGATTTATGACGACGCCTGGAAGCAGATTCGCGGCCGCAACTGGCTGGATGCTGCCAAGCAGTTCGACGAAGTAGAGCGCCAGCATCCCTATTCCATCTGGGCGCGCCGCGCGATGCTGATGAGCGCCTTCTGCTACTACCAGGCCAACAAATATGACGACGCCATCAACACGGCGGATCAATTCATCCAGCTTCATCCGGGCAGCAGCGAAGTGGCCTATGCCTTCTATCTGAAGGCGATGTCGCTTTATGAACAGATCACCGATGTGGGCCGTGACCAGACCAACACCGAAGCCGCACTCACCGCGCTGCAGGACGTGATCCAGCGCTTCCCCCACAGCGAATATGCCCGCGACGCCAGCCTGAAGGTAGATCTGACGCTGGATCATCTGGCCGGCAAGGAAATGGCGGTGGGCCGCTATTATCTGCACAAGGGCGATTATATCGGCGCCATCAACCGCTTCCGCATTGTGGTGGAGCGCTACCAGAAAACCACCCAGATCGCCGAAGCGCTGGAGCGGCTGACCGAGGCCTATTACGCGTTGGGCATCTATGACGAGGCCCAGACCGCCGCCGCCGTGCTGGGCGCCAATTACCCCGGCAGCAACTGGTATCAGGATTCCTACAAGCTGTTGACCGAGCACAATCTGAAGCCCGAGCAAAACAAAGACTCTTGGATCAGCAGGGCCTTTACGCTCTAACTTAGGGTCGATGCTGGCGACTCTGAAAATCCGGGACCTCGTTCTGATCGAGGATGTGGCGCTGGATTTTGCGCCCGGCCTGAACGTGCTCACCGGCGAAACGGGCGCTGGCAAATCCATTCTTCTGGACGCGTTGGGGCTGGCGGCGGGCAACCGCGCCGGCGCGCGTTCCAGCGTGCGCAGCGGCGCACAATCGGGCTCGGCGGTAGCGATCTTCGAACTGGAACCGCGCCACGCCGCGCGCGATCTGATCACCGAAAACGGCATCCCCGCCGAAAGCGAATTGATCCTGCGCCGCGCAATTTCGGCGGACGGCCGCACACGCGCCTTCGTCAACGACGAGCCGGTGGGCGTGGGCCTGCTGCGCGATCTGGGCGCGATGATGGTGGAAATCCACGGGCAATCCGACGACCGCGGATTGTTCGACACAACCACACACCGCAAATTGCTGGATGCCTTTGGCGGCCATGAAGCGCTTGCTGGCGAAGTGGCCCTACGCTTTGCCGCGCTGGATCAGGCTCGCACTGCATTGGCCGAGATGCGCCGCGCTGCGGCCAGCGCCGCCACCGATGCCGATTACTTGCGCCACGCCGTCGACGAGCTGTCGTCGCTCGGCGCGGAAGCGGGCGAAGAAGCAAGCCTCGCCGCCGAACGCGCGCTGCTGATGAACGCAGGGCGTATTGCGGAAGACATTTCTGCCGCCGTGGATTTGATTTCCGGCGAGCGCGGCGCCGAAGCCTCGCTCGCCTCAGCGCTCAAGCGCCTCAGCCGCATGAATGAGGACGCCCGCAAAGCCACGGCCTCCGCGGAAACCGCATTGGAACAGGCATTCGCGATCACCGAGGAAGCCCGCCGCGAACTCGAAAGTTTTCTCTCGAAACTGGAAGTAGATGCAGGCGAATTGGAGCGCAAGGAAGAACGCTTGTTCGCCATTCGCGCCGTCGCCCGTAAATATGCCGTGCCAGCCGACGAATTGCCGCGCGTGCTGGGTGAATTCCGGATCAGGCTCGACGCCATCGACGGCGGCGGCGGTCGATTGAAAGCCGCTGAGGCCGATGTCGCAAAAGCGCGCATTGCTTATCTTGAAACGGCCCGCAAGCTTTCCGCTGCGCGCAAATCCGCTGCCGCGAAACTTGAAATGGCGGTAGCAGGCGAGCTCGCACCGTTGAAACTCGGCCACGCCCAATTCCGCATCGCGCTCGATGCCGTGAACGAAAATGAGGGGAGCGCCGCAGGCCTCGAACGTGTCGCCTTCGAGATCGCCACGATGGAAGGCGCGCCCTTCGGCCCGCTCACGAAAATTGCATCCGGCGGCGAACTCGCGCGTTTCTCACTGGCATTGAAAGTGGCGCTGTCCGAAGTGAGCCCGCCCGCAGCTTTGGTTTTCGACGAAGTGGATCGGGGCGTAGGCGGCGCTGTTGCCGACGCTGTGGGGGAACGCCTGCAGCGCGTCGCCAAGAACACGCAAGTGCTGCTCGTCACGCATTCTCCGCAAGTCGCCGCCCGCGCCGAACGCCATTTCCGCATCACCCGCAAGGCCGACCGCACGCGCGTCGAATTGCTGTCCGACGATGACCGCACCGAAGAAATCGCGCGCATGCTATCGGGCGCCGCCATCACCGAAGAAGCCCGCGCCGCTGCCCGCCGCTTGCTCGCGGAAGCGCAAACGCCGCCGAAGAAGATCCGCAAACGCGCATGAAAAAGCCGGTCGACAAACTCACCTCCGCCGAAGCGGCGAAAGAACTCGACCGTCTGGCCCACGACATCGCCGAACATGACCGGCGCTATTATCTCGAAGACCAGCCGTCCGTTTCCGACGCGGAATATGACGCGCTGCGCCAGCGCAACGCGGCCATCGAAGCGCGTTTTCCCCTGCTGGTGCGGCCCGACAGCCCCAGTCTGCGCATCGGCGCCAAGCCTTCCGCAAAATTCGCGAAAGTCGTGCACGCCGTGCCGATGCTGTCGCTCGACAACGCCTTCACGGATGAAGACGTTGCCGATTTCGTAGCCCGCGTGCACCGTTTTCTGGGCCTGAAGGAAGACAGCAAACTCGCCATCACCGCCGAGCCGAAGATCGACGGTCTTTCCGCCACGCTGCGCTATGAAGACGGATTGTTCGTGCAAGGTGCGACGCGCGGCGACGGCGCCGAGGGTGAAGACATCACCGCCAATCTGCGCACCATCCGCGATATTCCGCTGCGGCTGGAAGGCAAGCCGCCCAAAATCATCGAAGTGCGCGGCGAAGTTTACATGATGCACAAGGATTTCGCAGCGCTGAACAAGCGTCAGGAAAAAGAAGGCAAACCGCTTTTCGTCAATCCGCGCAACACGGCGGCCGGTGCCGTGCGCCAGCTCGATCCCGCGATCACCGCCGCCCGCCCGCTGCATTTCTTCGCCTATGCATGGGGGGAGGTCTCGAAAATGCCCGCGGAAACGCAATGGGACATGCTGGCCGCGTTTAAGGATTACGGATTTCGGGTCAACCCGCTGATCCGCCGCTGCCACACGGTGGAAGAGGTTCTAAAATTCTACCGCCACATCGAAGAACAGCGCGCCAGCCTCGGCTACGATATCGACGGCGTCGTCTACAAGGTCGACGATCTCGAATTGCAGAAGCGCCTCGGTTTCGTTTCACGTTCTCCGCGCTGGGCCACCGCCCACAAATTCCCCGCCGAACAGGCAACCACCAAACTGAAAGCCATCGACATTCAGGTCGGTCGTACCGGCAAGCTCGCGCCCGTGGCACGGCTCGAGCCAGTCACCGTCGGTGGCGTCGTGGTGGAAAACGCGACGCTGCACAATGAAGACGAAATCGCCCGCAAGGATGTGCGCATCGGCGACACGGTGGTCATTCAACGCGCAGGCGATGTGATCCCGCAGATCGTGCGCGTGATATTGGAGAAACGCCCGCGCGGCGCGAAGCCCTATCAATTCCCCCACAAATGCCCGGCCTGCGGCAGTCATGCCGTGCGCGAAGTGGACGAGAAAACCGGCAGGCACGATGTCGACCGCCGCTGCACCGGTGGGCTGATTTGCCCGGCGCAGGCGGTGGAACGCCTCAAGCATTTCGTTTCGCGCGATGCCTTCGATATCGAAGGCCTCGGCCACACCTATATCGAAACGCTGTATGAGAAAGGTCTGCTCAAAGAGCCCGCCGATATTTTCAAGCTGAATCCCGAAAAACTCAGCCGCGTGCTGGCCGAAAAACGTGCCGAACAAAGCGCGGAACGCCGTGCCAAGGAAGGCAAGGAAGCGGTCAAGAAATTGAAAAAGGAAGAAGAAGGTGAAAGCAAGCTCGTCGAAAACCTCATCGCCTCTATCGACCGCCGCCGCGAAATCACGCTGGACCGTTTCATCAACGCGCTGGGTATCCGCCATGTGGGCGAGACCACCGCGCGCCTGATCGCCCGCAATTTCCAGTCGCTGGATGCGTTCCTCGCCGCCATGGAAAGTGATCACGCACAGGAAGACCTCGACGCTATCGAAGGCGTGGGCGATGTCGTGGCCGAAGCCATCAAGGATTTCTTCGACGAGCCGCACAATCGCCGCGTGATCGAGCACCTCAAAAAAGAAGTCGATGTGAAGCCGCTGGCGGCACCGAAGAAATTCGGTTCACCGGTTGTGGGAAAAACAGTCGTCTTCACTGGCTCACTGGAAAAAATGACCCGCCACGAAGCCAAAGCCCGCGCGGAATCGCTGGGCGCGAAAGTGGCAAGCTCGGTCTCGAAGAAAACCGATCTCGTGGTGGCAGGGCCCGGCGCGGGCTCCAAACTCACCGACGCCCAGAAATTCGGTGTGAAGGTGATCGATGAAGACGATTGGCTGAAACTGATCGGCGGTTAGAGCTGTTTTGAGCCACCCAACTCATCCGTCATGGCCGCCCTCGTGGCGGCCACCCATAACCTCCGTTTAGACGAGTGTTCATGGGTCGCCAGGACAAGCGCGGCGATGACGAAGTTTGTTAGAACACAAATATTTCTAAATCGCCCGCGTCGCGCGGGTAAGCCAACCGCGCGTTTCCTCATCCACCAGCGGCGAAAGCGTTTCGCGCACGCGGGCGTGATAGGCGTTCAGCCATTCGCGTTCGCCATCGGTGAGCAGCGCGGGTTCCACGAGGTTCAGATCGATAGGCGCCAGTGTGATGGTTTCGAATTCCATCATCGGCCGCTCGCCGCCGACATCTTTCGGCTCCGTCACCACCACAAGATTCTCGATGCGAATGCCGAATTCGCCGGTTTTGTAAAAACCCGGCTCGTTGGAGCAGATCATGCCCGGCTTCAGCGGCTGGTTGATCGGCCGCTTGGAAATATTCTGCGGGCCTTCGTGCACGCTCAAATACGAACCCACGCCATGCCCCGTGCCGTGATCGTAATCAAGGCCTGCTTCCCACAATGGCCGCCGCGCGAATGCATCGAGTGCTGAGCCCGGCGTGCCTTCGGGAAAGCGCGCGGTGCCGAGCGCGATATGGCCCTTGAGCACACGTGTGAAACGGTCGCGCATTTCCGCGGTGGGCGTCCCCACGATCAGCGTGCGCGTCACATCCGTTGTGCCGTCGGGATATTGCGCGCCGGAATCGATGAGAAACATTTCATTGTTGCGCACCGGCCGGTTGGTCGATTGCGTCACGCGGTAATGCACCACCGCGCCGTTCGCGCCGGCGCCCGAAATGGAATCGAAGCTGAGATCTTCCAGCGCGCCCGTCGCACGGCGATAGCCTTCCAGCGTTTCGGCCACGTCGATTTCGGTGAGGTTGCCCTTCGGCGCCTCACGCGAGAACCATGCCAGGAAACTCGTCAGCGCGCCGCCGTCGCGGATATGCGCCTTGCGCGTTCCTTCGATTTCCACCGCATTTTTGCACGCTTTCGGCAATTGGCAGGGATCGGCCCCGCGCTTCACCTTCGCGCTCGCGCGCGCCAGCCGGTCGAACACGGCGGACGGGCAGGTGGAAGGATCGGCGGTGACCGTTTTCCCTTTCAACGCATCCAGTGCGGCGGGAAATTCATCCGGCTCGCGCACGCGCACGGCATTGCCGAAATGCGCCTGCAGCTCCGGCGATGATTTGCGCGCATCCATGAACAGATCGGCCGAACCGTCTTCATTCAAAATCGCGTAGGACAAGACAAACGGCGTATGCGGCGTATCTCCGCCGCGCATGTTCAGCAGCCAGCAGATGGAATCCGCGCACGTCACCACCGCCGCATCCGCGCCGGATTTCTTGATGTCTTCGGCGATGCGCGTGCGCTTGCTTTCCGCACTTTCGCCCGCCAGCGCCAAACCATGCGGCACGGCCTTGGCGAGCGGCGGCCCCGGCTGATCCTTCCACACCGCGTCAATCGGATTTGTTTCGCACGCAATTAACGTCGCGCCCGCGCGCTCGGCGGAGATGCGCAACGCATCCACGCCGCCCGCCGTATGCACCCAGGGATCGTAACCGAGCTTCGCACCCTTCGGTACATTCGCCTCGATCCACGCGCCCACGCCTTCGCTGACGAGATCGCGCGGCTCGAACAATTTCGTGTCGGTCTGCTGCTGCACCTGCAGCGTGTAGCGCCCATCGACGAACACCGCCGCCCGCTCGCGCAACACAATCGCCGCACCCGCAGAACCGGTGAACGCCGTCAGCCATGCCAGCCGCTCGCCGCGCGCAGGCAGATATTCGCTCTGATATTCATCCGAATGCGGCACGATGAATCCATCGAGCCCGCGGCGTGCGAGTTCGGCGCGAAGGGCGGCCAGCCGCGGCGCACATTCGCGCGCATCGGAGCGGTCGTCGAAAGTCTGGAAGGGGGCGGTTTTGTCCATGCGCTAAAGTTAGCGCGATGCCGCTTCCAGCACCAGCGCGCTCCAGGGCCCGTCGCGATGGGTTTTGCGCAAGATCAGGCCAGGGGGGCGATAGAAACCGAGAACAAGATTTTCCTGCCAGCGCAGCAGGCCGGATAGCACCAGCATCCCGCGCGGCGCCATCGCATGGGCGATCTGCGGGGCGAGCAGGGTCAGCGGCCCGGCCAATATATTCGCCACGATCAGATCATAGGGCGCGCCCGCCGCCAGCACCGGCGAGACGAGCCCATCCGCCGTCACCGCGCGCACCAGCGGCCCCTCGCCATTGGCCCGCGCATTCTCGCGCGTCACCTCCACGGCGACGTGATCGATATCCGACGCGATTACGCGCTTGCGCCACAGCTTCGCAGCCCCGATGGCGAGCAGCCCCGTGCCGCATCCGAGATCCAGCACATTCGTGAAGCGCCGCCGCTTGGCGAGATCGCTGAGTGCGGCCAGGCACAGCGCGGTCGTCTCATGATGCCCCGTGCCGAACGCCATGCCCGCTTCGATGCGAATGGGGATCACGCCATGCGGCACCACACCCGCATCATGCGCGCCATAAACAAAGAACCGCCCCGCGCGCACCGGCGGCAAACCTTCCTGAGAGAGTTTGATCCAGTCCTGATCGGGCAGGGGCTCGACCTTCACCTCGCGGCCCACCAGCGCAGAGAGAAACGTGCCGTCCGGCGGCTCGGTATAAAGCGCCTCGACAACAGCCTCATCGCCAAACGGCTCCTCGCTCTGCAACACCGCCTGCGGATGCGGCGGCGTGAGTTCGAAGAGCGCGGAGATGTCGGGGGCCTCAGCCTTCGACAGCGCGACGGATGCTTTCCAGAGGGGTGGTGAGATTGGCGCCATTGTCACCTCTCCTTCGTCGGAAGATTGCTGAGAGGCGGTGTCGGAAATGTATTCAATTTTGTTGCTTTTAAGCTATCGATCAGAAACGCGCTGCGCACACCGACGCAAATACGCAATGTAAGATGCGCTATAATGTTCTATTCCGGCCCAAGCATGAGCGTTTCGTTTATGCAGCGCATTGTTCGTCAATGTCAGTCGTAATTCATTTTGATAGTCACTATCATTTGGCTTACGCCCCAATTTGCAGGTTAGAAAATCCTCATATGCCCTGTGATCTACATCTTCTACTGCATCTTGTTTTTTACCTTCTGCAATCACGGCGGCGTCACTCGGAAGCGAACCATTGTAAAGTGTGGTGCAGTCAATTACATGGGCGCGGAGTGCTGAGCTAGCAGCATCATATGCCGTCTGATTTGCAGAGCCCAACCAGTGTTGTGAGCAGGTTGCCCACCCACCTTCTTCGGAAACCGAATCCGTTGTGTTCTTCACAGATTTAGTTTTTACGATAGCATCTTGCTCGAATGATGTTGCCAGAATTTTTTCCATTTCCGCAATTCCAACCTTATTGTTGCGACAAGCTTTGCGCCAAGCCGGCCAAAATTTAACAGACGTACCCTCTACCATAGCTTCCGCACGTACCGTACCGTCGCCACTCCATTTCGCGAGTGCTAGCCAACTTTCTTTTCCCGTGTAACCGCCAAAACCGTTTTTTGCGTTGACGGTTCCACAAACAATCATCCCGGCAGGCGAAATGAGAAATCGCAGATCAGACGGATCGAATTGGGCTGAATCCGGGTCGCGCAGTTGTTCGCTAGCGGCCTGTTCTGCCGCTGTTTGGGCGGCGATGACTGCATTTTCAGCTCGATCAGAAGATGTCTGAGGCCCGCATCCCACCGCTACAAGAGAGATAGTAATAAATAAAGACACTACTTGGCCGTGGGTGATTATTCGCCTTGCCTGAACATGCATGGTTCCAACCCGCTAACTTGTCTTCGACAGATTGAATTAGGTGAATTAAAAGAACTTTACAACTCTAGGTTAATTTATAAGGTCAACCAGATTCTCACGCCCGCGCCACAAAACTATCGATCACCTTCTTCTCGCCCGCCTTGTCGAAATCCACCGTGAGTTTGTTCCCCTCCACATTCATCACCCGTCCGTATCCGAATTTCTGGTGGAACACGCGGTCGCCGCGCGCATATTGCGTGGCGGAGGGATCGCTGGTTTGCACGGTGAAGGCTTGCGCTTCGATCAGCGGCGGGCGGGCGCGGGCAGCACCACTGGCGCGATTGGCCTGTGCGCGGCGCCAGCCGGGGCTTTCATAGGTGCTGCCAAAATTCGCCGCCTGCGCATTGTCGCGGAAGCCGACATTGCCGCCGTAAAACCCTTCATCGACAATCGTTTCCACATGGCCTTCGGGAAGTTCGGTGATGAAGCGCGAGGGCAGCGCACTTTGCCAGCTTCCATGCACGCGACGGTTCGCGGCGAAGGAAATGCGGATGTGTTTCTTGGCGCGCGTGAGGCCCACATAGGCAAGCCGGCGTTCTTCCTCCAGCCCTGCAAGCCCGCTTTCATCCATGGTGCGCTGGCTGGGGAACAAGCCTTCCTCCCAGCCCGGCAGGAACACGGTGTCGAATTCCAGCCCCTTCGCCGCATGCAGCGTCATCAGGTTCACGCGGTCTTCGGTTTCGTTCTGCTCCAGCTCCATCACCAGCGAAACATGCTCGAGGAACCCGGCAAGCGATTCAAACTGCTCCATCGAACGCACGAGTTCTTTGAGGTTATCCAACCGCCCCGGCGCTTCTGGCGATTTGTCGTTCTTCAGCATGTCGGTATAGCCGCTCTCATCCAGCACCATTTCGGCAAGGTCCGTATGCGGAAGATGTTTGGCCGTCTCGCTCCACCGCGCGAAATTGGCGGAGAGTTCCCCCAGCGCCTTGCGCGCCTTGGGCGGCAATTCATCGGTGTCGGCAATCTCGCGCGCCGCAGACAGCAGCGGCAATTGCCGCGATCGTGCGAAATGATGCAAATTCTGCACGCTCGCATCGCCGATGCCGCGCTTGGGTTTGTTGATGATGCGCTCGAAGGCGAGGTCGTCGTCGCCCTGCGCGATCAGGCGCATATAGGCCATCGCATCGCGGATTTCCGCGCGCTCATAAAAGCGCGGGCCCCCGATCACGCGATAGGGAATGCCCAGCGACAAAAACCGGTCTTCGAATTCGCGCATCTGGAAACTCGCGCGCACCAATATCGCCATCTGGTTGAAGCTGTGGCCGGCCAGATGCATCTGCTCCGCATCACCCGCCACGCCGCGCGCTTCTTCCTCCGCGTCCCAAACACCCTGCACCTTGATCTTTTCGCCTTCGTCGCCCTCAGTCCACAGCGTTTTGCCGAGGCGGCCCTTGTTCGCCGCTATCAGGCCGCTCGCTGCACCCAATATCGCGGGCGTGGAGCGATAATTGCGTTCCAGCCGCACCACTTTGGCGCCGGGAAAATCGCGCTCGAAGCGCAGGATGTTTTCGATCTCCGCCCCGCGCCAGCCATAGATGGATTGATCGTCGTCGCCCACCACGCACACATTGCCCGTGGTGCCTGCCAGCAATTTCAGCCAGAGATATTGGACGACATTGGTATCCTGATATTCGTCCACCAGCATATATTTGAAGCGGTCGCGATATTCCTGAAGGATTTCCGGTTGCGTGCGCAGAATGGTGAGCACTTCCAGAAGCAGATCGCCGAAATCCGTCGCGTTCAGCGATTTCAGCCGATCCTGATACGCCGCATAAAGCTCGCGCCCCTTGCCGAACGCGAAACCATGCGCCTCGCCATCGGGCACATCGCTGGGCCGAAGCCCGCGATTCTTCCAGCCATCGATCATCGCGGCCAGCGTGCGCGGCGGCCAGCGTTTCTCGTCGATGCCTGCCGCTTCCACGATCTGCTTGATCAATCGCAACTGATCATCCGCATCCAGAATCGTGAAATTGGATTTCAACCCCGCAAGCTCCGCATGACGCCGCAACATCCGCGCGCCGATGGAATGGAATGTGCCGAGCCATTGCATCCCCTCCACCACGCCGCCGATGAGCGCGCCGATGCGCTCTTTCATTTCGCGCGCGGCCTTGTTGGTGAAGGTCACGGCGAGGATCTGCCCCGGCCAGGCGCGGCGCGTGGCCAGGATGTGCGCCAGCCGCGTCGTCAGCACGCGCGTCTTGCCGGTGCCCGCGCCCGCCAGCACCAGCACCGGCCCGTCGAGCGAGGTCACCGCCTCGCGCTGCTCGGGATTGAGGCCGGAAAGATAGGCGGCCTCGCGCACGGGCGCCGAAACGGGCTCGTCCTCAAAGGCCGCATCCAGCGGGTCGGAATAGGGATTCGATGTCATGGTCCGCCCAATCTAGCAGCCCATGGCGCGCCGTGTCGCTACTTTGTTCTCATTCTTTTCCGCGGCTAATCGAGCCCGAGTTCCCTCAATATCGCCGCGCGGTCGCCATCCAGTTCCGGCGCAGGCGTGCGCGTTTTGGGGTCTTCGTAAGCGGATAATTTGATCGGATTGCCCTGCATCCGCCACGCGCCGACATCGGGATCATCCGCCGTCACGATCATGTTGCGGGCTAGAACCTGCGGGTCTGCCATGACATCAGCCACATTGTTGAGCGGCGCATGGGGAACGCCTGCTTCTTCGAGCAGCGCCAGCCATTCGCGCGAAGTTTTCACGGCAAGCGCCTTTTCCATATCGTCATGCAACTCTTCCCAATGCTGCATGCGCAGCGGATTGGTCGTGTAGCGCGCGTCGCTGGCGATTTTCGGACAGCCCAGAACATCGGCCATCTTCACGAACAATTTGTCCGTGCCGACCGCGATCACGATGTGTCCGTCTTTCGTCGCGAATGCCGCGAACGGCGCGATGGAGGGATGGCGCGAACCGATAGGACCGGGAATATCGCCTGTCGCCACATAGCGCGCAATCGCGTTCTCCAATATCGCCACCTGCGAATCCAGCATCGACACATCCACCTTCATCCCGCGCCCGGTTTTCGTGCGGTCGTAAAGCGCGGTTGCGATGCCGATGGTGGTGAACAATCCCGCGGTGAGATCGCCCATCGACGAACCCACGCGCGTCGGCGGCGAGCCGGGATGGCCGGTGAGGCTCATGATCCCGCCCATCGCTTGCACCACCATGTCGTAAGCGGGGCGATGCGCATAAGGCCCGGTATGACCGAAGCCCGAAACGCCAGCGTATATCAGGCGCGGATATTTTTCCTTCAACGTGTCCCAGCCGAAGCCGAGTTTCTCCATCGTGCCGCCGCGGTAATTCTCGATCAGCACATCGGCGCGGGAGAGCAATGCATCGAAAATCTTGCGGTCGGCTTCGGCCTTCAGATCGAGCGCAATGGATTCCTTGCCGCGATTGACGCTCATGAAATAGCCGGATTTCACCTTGCCGGATTTCGTTTTGATGAACGGCCCGATGGAGCGGGAATCATCGCCGGTCTTGGGCGGCTCCACCTTGATGACACGCGCGCCCATCTCCGCCATCAGCAGCGCGCAATAAGGCCCCGCCAGCACACGCGTGAGATCGACCACCAGCAATCCGGAAAAAGGCCCCTTCACCATTATTCTTTGTCTTTCAGGCGATGGGCTTCCAGATCGTGCTTTGCTTTTTCATCGCGCGCCTCCGCCAGCACGCGCGCTGATTTCGCGACACCATGCTTCGCGCGGTTGGCGGCGGCGGTTTTTTCTTTTTCGCTGCGTGCCTTGGCTTTGCGCGCGTTACGAAGATTGACGATCTCGCTCATTACGCGGTGTCGCGCTCCATCATGCGCTTGAAGGCTGGCCGCGCGGTGATGCGCGCGCAATAATCCTTCAGCACCGGCGTTTCGTTCGCCATCTTGAACAGCAGCATGAAATTCAATCCGCCGCCCAGCACGATGTCAGCGGCCGAGAATTCATCGCCGAGCAGATATTTGTTTTTGGAGAGATGGTTGTTCATCACCTCTTCCACTTCCTCGGGTGCTGCCCAGCCCATCATGCCCTGCACATGCTTGATGCCGAGGCGCCGTTCAATGAAGGCAGGCTCCATCACGCCGGAGCGGTAAAAAAGCCACGACAAATATTCGCCGCGCTTGGGTTCGCCCGGCGCAGGCCCGAGTATTTTCTTGCGATATTTGTCCGTCAGGTAAAGCGCGATGGCGCCGCTTTCGAAAATGGTTTCGCCGCCGTCCTGCAACGCCGGCACCTTGCCATGCGGATGCGGATTGGAGGGATCGACCGCGCCCGTACCGTCGGCCCGGCGGAACGTCACGGTCTTTGTCTCATAGGGCACTTCGAGTTCGTCCAGCAGCCAGACAATGGTGGACGAGCGTGTCTGCGGTGAATGATAAAGCGTGAGCATGGAGGCCTCCATTTGACCAGACGCTAAGCCTGCCGCGCATTGGCGGCAAGCGCATGAATGCGAAGCGCGCTGGCGAGCGGACGGGGCCCGCGCTTACCGTCAATCTGCGCCACGAAGGCCGCCATGCTGAGTTTGGCGCGCACGGCTTCGGCTTCGAGCACCGCCCAGAACTCCGCCTCCAGCGCAACGGATGTGCGATGGCCGGAAAGCGAGAAGGAGCGTTTTTTCAGCGTCACTTCGGGCTGATCATATCTTCGGGGCGCACGATGGCGTCGAATTCGGCGGCGGTGACATAGCCGCCTTTCACCGCTTCTTCCTTCAGCGTCGTGCCGTTCTTGTGCGCGGTCTTGGCGATCTTGGCGGCGTTGTCGTAGCCGATTTTCGGCGCCAGCGCCGTCACCAGCATCAGCGAGCGGTCGAGCCCCGCCTTGATATTGTCGCGGCGCGGTTCGATGCCGACGATGCAATGTTCGGTGAAGCTCTTCGCCACGTCGGCCATCAGCCGCACGCTTTGCAGGAAGCTGTAGGCCATCACCGGATTGTAAACGTTCAGCTCGAAATGGCCTTGGCTGCCCGCGAAGGCCACCGTCGCATTGTTGCCGAAGATGCGCGTGCAAACTTGCGTCACCGCCTCGCACTGTGTCGGGTTCACCTTGCCCGGCATGATGGAGGAGCCGGGTTCGTTTTCGGGGAGCGATAATTCGCCAAGTCCCGAACGCGGGCCGGAGCCGAGCAGGCGGATGTCGTTGGCGATCTTGAACAACGCCATCGCCACCGTGTTGATCGCGCCGTGCGTGAACACCATCGCATCATGCGCCGCGAGCGCCTCGAATTTGTTGGGCGCGGATTTGAACGGCATTTTCGTGATCGCAGCGATGCGCTCCGCCACCATCTCCGCAAAGCCAACCGGCGCGTTCAGCCCCGTGCCGACCGCGGTTCCGCCCTGCGCCAGCTCCATCAATCGCGGCAGCGTCTGCTCAATGCGTTCGATGCCGTATTCCACTTGCGCGGTGTAGCCGGAAAATTCCTGGCCCAGCGTGAGCGGCGTCGCATCCTGTGTATGCGTGCGGCCGATCTTGATGATGTCTTTCCACGCCTGCGCCTTGTCGTTCAGCGCATTGCGCAGCATCTGAAGCGACGGGATCAGCGCATGAACGATCTCCTCCGCGCACGCGATATGCATCGCGGTAGGATAGGTGTCGTTCGACGACTGGCTCATATTCACATGATCGTTGGGGTGCACGGGCTTTTTGCTGCCCATCTCCCCGCCCAGCATTTCGATGGCGCGGTTGGAAATCACCTCATTCGCATTCATGTTGGATTGCGTACCCGAGCCCGTCTGCCACACCGACAGCGGGAAATGCGCATCCAGCTTGCCCTCGATCACTTCCTGCGCCGCCGCCACGATGGTTTTGCCGAGCGCGGGATCGAGATGCCCCAGCGCCATATTGGTTTCCGCCGCCGCGCGCTTGACGATGCCCAGCGCCCGCACGATGGAGGCCGGCTGCTTCTCCCAGCCGATCTTGAAATTGTGCAGCGAGCGTTCGGCCTGCGCCCCCCAATATTTATCGGCGGCGACCTCGATGGGTCCGAACGTATCGGTTTCTGTGCGGGTTTTGGTCATAAGAGGCGTCCGGATCACTTCTTGCGAAACGAATCCAGACTTACCACTTCGCCGGGCGCTGCGGCAGGTTTTTCATTGTCGGCGGCCGCGTCCGGCGCCGGTTTTTCGGTCTTGGGCGGCTGCATGGTTGTGGGCATGGCGGAGGGCATGGGTGCGGCCTTGCCGTCCTCGCCGATTTCCTTGAACTGAAGCCCGAACTGTACGCCCGGATCGGCAAAGGCGGTGAGTGCCGCAAAGGGAATGTGCAATGTCGCGGGCAGCTTCTTGAACGTCAGCGTCACCTCGAAGAAATCCTCCTTCACATTCAGCCCCCAGAACTGGTGCTGCAGGATGATGGTCATTTCTTCGGGATATTGCTCGCGCAGGAAATCGGGAATGTCCACGCCGGGAAAATGCGTTTTGAACGTCACATAGAAATGATGCGAGGCGATCAGCCCCTGCTTCTCCACGCGGCGCATGGCATCGCGCACCACGCCGCGCAGCGCTGCATCCGTCAATGCCTGATAACCTATGTAATCTTTCGCCATCTGTGCCCAACCGCTTCTGGCCCAAGACTATGCAGCGCGCATGGCAAGTCAATTGCGGCGTACTCGGCTTGCGCCGGGGCGTGGTTCATGTCAACCGTTGCGCTGTTTTTCCGGGATTTTGCCATGGTCCTCGCCACCACTGCGGATTTCCGCCCCGCCGCTCCGATCCCCCATAAACACACACCCACGACATGGCGATTCCTGCTGGATCTGGCCCGCAATCCGGTAGAGGCGTTCGGCGATTTCGCCTATGAGGAACCTTACGTCTACAAGCGCTCGTGGATTCGCCACTTCCTTATGGTGAACGATCCGGATGGCGCGCGGCATGTGTTGCTGGACAATGCGGCGAACTACATCAAAAGCGATCAGGTCCAGAAGCGTATCCGCGCCATCGCGGGCAACGGCTTGCTGACGGCGGAAGGTGCGAGCTGGCGATTTCAGCGGCGCACAGCCTCGCCCATGTTCCATGCGCGCATGGTGAGTGCGTTCGCGCCGATGATGGCCGAGGCGACGGAAGAATTGCTGTCGCGCTGGAGCAGGTTGCCGGAAGGTGCGGAGATCGAGCTTGCGCAGGAGATGATGAAGCTCACCTTCGACATCATCTCGCGCACGATGTTTTCCAACGAAGTCACAATCGATTATCACGCGCTGGCCCATGCGATGGAAACCTATCTCGACACGATGGGCCGCGTGGATCCGCTGGATATTCTGGGCGTACCGCAATGGGTGCCGACGCCAAACCGTGTTCGCGCGCGGCCCGCGCTGAAATTCATCCGCCGCGAGCTGGAAAATCTCATCGCGCAGCGCCGCGCCAAGATCGCCGCCGATCCATCATCCGCGCCCAATGATCTTTTGACATTGCTATTGACGACAAAAGACCCCGAAGAAGGCGCTCTCTTCAGCAACGCCGAAGTGTTCGACAATGTTGCCACCTTTATTTTCGCAGGTCACGAAACCACCGCCAATGCGCTGGCCTGGACGTTCTATCTGCTCTCGCAGGCGGGCGCGGACGATGCCCGGGTGGCGCGCGAAGCAGCGGACATATTGAAAGGCCGCAGCGCCGGCAGCGAAGATGTGCCCGCGCTGGTTTTCACCCGCGCGGTGATCGAGGAATCCATGCGGCTTTATCCGCCCGCACCGATCCTGTCGCGCGATTCCATTGGGCCCGACAAAATCGGCCCGGTGAACATCGAAGCCAACACATCGGTGGTGGTTTCGCCGTGGATTATTCAGCGTCACCGCAAACTCTGGAAGGCGCCGGATTATTTCATGCCGGAACGTTTCATGCCCGGCGAGCGGGAAAAGATTCACCGCTTCGCCTACATCCCCTTCGGCGCAGGCCCGCGCATCTGCATCGGCATGGGCTTCGCGATGACGGAAGCGGTGGTGATTCTCTCCACCATTGCGCAACGATACCGGCTCGATCTTTCGCCGGGCTTCGTCGTTGCCCCGCAGGCGCGCATCACGCTGAGGCCCAAATACGGCCTGAAGATGCGGGTGTTCAAACGCTAATACAGCGCCGGCAGCAAATCCGGCGAATAGGCCTTTAGCTGATCGAAATGGCCGCCGCGGATTTTTGCAGGCCAATCCGGATTGGCGATCAGCGCGCGGCCCACCGCCACCATGTCGAAATCGCCGCGCTCCATCATTTCCAGCAGCCGGTCGATGCCGCTGATTTCCGCACCTTTCTGCACGAAGGCGTTGATGAAATCGTCGTTCAGGCTCACTGAGCCCACGCTCATCGTTGGCAGGCCGGAAATTTTCTTCGTCCAACCGGCAAGATTCATATCCGATTTGGTTTCGGGAAACTCCGGTTCCCAGAAGCGCCGCGTGGAGCAATGAAACATGTCCACGCCCGCGCGTACCATCGGCATCAGGAATGCTTCAAGCTCTTTGGGATCATGCGCGAGGCGCGCGGTGAAATCCTGCTGCTTCCATTGCGAGAAGCGCAGCAGCACGGGAAATTCCGGCCCCACCGCCGCGCGCACCGCCGCCACGATCTCGCAGGCAAAGCGCGTGCGCTTTTCGATGGAGCCGCCATACGCGTCATCGCGCTGATTGGTACCTTCCCAGAAAAATTCGTCGATGATGTAGCCATGCGCGCCATGGATCTCCACGCCGTCGAAGCCCAGCGCCTTCGCGTAGCCTGCGCTTTTCGCAAAGCCCGCGATCACAGCGTCGATCTGCGCAATGCTCATCGGCTCGGCGACTTGCTTGCCGGGGCGTGAAAGCCCGCTTGGCCCCAAACTCGGTTCATCGGGATAGGGCCCGCTGCCTTTGCGGCGAATAATGCCCTGATGCCAGAGTTGCGGCATGATATGGCCGCCCGCGGCGCGCACTTCTTTCAGAACATTCGCCCAACCGGCCAGCGATTCTTCGCCGAAAAACGCGGGCACGTTCACATCGTTGGACGCCGAAAGATTTTCCGGCGACGTGCCTTCGGTAAGGATAAGCCCCACGCCGCCTTCCGCGCGGCGGCGGTAATAGGCGGCCACTTCCGGGCCCGGCACCTGCTCGGGCGATTTGGAGCGCGTCATCGGCGCCATGGCGATGCGGTTGGGCAAAGTCAGGTTCTTCAGCCGGAAGGGCCGGAACAAAACATCTGTGGACGTCATGATTTTCCCGTTTCGAATAGCGATCTTTCTGACGCAAGCACGAAGCCCATGCTAATGACAAGCCGATCCGCACATGAGCACCGATTCACCCATAGAAGCCCCGCTTCCCGCGCCCAGCGCGCTGGCGCTTTTACGCGTCTTCCGGCATCGCAATTATCGCCTGTTTTTCACCGGCCAGCTCGTCTCGCTGATGGGCACCTGGATGCAATCGGTGGCGCAGGGTTGGCTCGTCTACACCATGACGCATTCGCCCTTCCTGCTGGGGCTCACGTCTTTCGCGGGACAGATTCCGGTCTTCTTCATCTCGGCCTTCGGCGGCACGATTGCCGACCGGGTCGACCGCCGCCGCATGTTGATCCTCACCCAAAGCCTTTCGATGATGCAGGCGGGAATCCTCGCAGCACTCACGCTCACCGGCGAGGTGCAGGTCTGGCAGGTGATCGCGCTGGCGTTCTCCATGGGCCTCATCAACGCCTTCGATGTGCCGACACGGCAGGCCTTCACCATCGACATGGTCGGCCGCGAGGATTTGCGCAACGCCATTTCGCTCAATTCGGTGATGTTCAATCTCGCCCGTGTCATTGGTCCGACAGCGGCAGGCCTGTTGGTGGCGGTGGCGGGCGAGGGCGTGTGCTTCGCGATCAATTCGCTGTCCTACGCCGCCGTGCTGACGAGCCTCATCCTCATGCAGGTCGCGTCGCGCCCGCCGCGCGCGACCGAACATCCCTTGCGCGAATTGAAGGACGGCGCGGCTTACGCCTGGCGCACGCGGCAGATTCGCGTTTCGCTGATGCTGATCGCGGTGTGTTCGGCATTCGGTGCGGCTTACATTCCGCTGATGCCGGCCGTGGCGCGCGATGTGCTGCATCAGGGCTCGGACGGATTGGGATTCCTGATGAGTTCGGTGGGCGCGGGCGCATTGATCGGGGCCTATGCGCTGGCGCGAATCCATGAGCGGCATTTGACGCTCACGCCGATCATCGCGGCGGCATGTTTCGGCGCATCGCTGATCGCGTTTTCGAATTCGCATTCCTTGCCGCTGTCGATGGCGCTGCTGCTGCCCGTCGCATTCAGCCTGATGCTGCTCGGCGGTTCCACCAACACGATCATCCAGACCGTTGCGGAAGACCGCATGCGCGGCCGCGTGGTTGCGTTCTACACAATGGGCTTCATCGGCATGATGCCATGGGGCTCGCTGCTGCTGGGTAGCATCGCGGGGCATTGGGGCGTCAGCGCGGCAATTACGATTGGGGGATGCATGTGCATCGTCGCGGCGATTGGCGCGTATTTCGACAAAGCACGAAAATAATAAGTGAGGGGTTTCTGTTGCCCGGTACCCCTCCAACCGCGCTTGTCTAACCGTGGTTAGGCAGCGAGGGCCATTTGATTATCGTTGGCACCTGTACGAGTAGCCCGTTAACGGCGGATACCATACCGAGCAAAAAGCGCACCTTTACACGTCCGTCGATCCTGTTTCGCCCCCACAGGTACCCACCCGACTAGCCTAGGATGAGCCAGATGGGCACTTGGTGGAGGCGCCGGGTACCGCCCCCGGGTCCGGGCCGCTTATTACGTGGCCGTTTATCGCCATAGTCAGGTTGCCCTGACCCCTTCAATATAGGCATTCCGAGTTAATTCTTCAAAGCCGCGGTGCGGGCGCTAGAATGCCCCAGAATCGGCAGGTTTTCGATGCGCCAGTACCACGACCTCATGGAACGCGTGCTCAAAACGGGCGTGGAGAAGCGCGACCGCACGGGCACCGGCACGATCTCGATTTTCGGTCATCAGATGCGGTTCGATCTGGCCGCGGGTTTTCCGCTGCTCACCACCAAGAAGCTTTTCACCAAGGCCATCATCTACGAACTGCTGTGGTTCCTGCGCGGCGAGACCAATATCGCCTATCTGAAGGACCATGGCGTCGGCATCTGGGATGAATGGGCAGATGCACAAGGCGAACTCGGGCCTGTGTACGGTCATCAATGGCGCTCATGGCCGGATGGTCACGGCGGCACGATTGATCAGATCGCCAATCTGATCGCGGATATCAAACGCAATCCGGATTCGCGCCGGTTGATTGTCACGGCGTGGAATCCGGCGGATGTGCCGAAGATGGCGCTACCGCCATGCCATTGCCTGTTCCAGTTCTATGTGGCGAATGGGAAGCTGAGTTGCCAGCTTTACCAACGCTCGGCCGACATCTTCCTCGGTGTGCCGTTCAATATCGCGTCTTACGCATTGCTGACGATGATGGTGGCGCAGGTGACGGGCCTTGAGGCGGGCGAATTCATCCATTCCTTCGGCGATGCGCATTTGTATCTGAACCATCTGGATCAGGCGCGCGAGCAGCTTTCACGCAAGCCCTATGCGCTGCCCACCATGCACATCAATCCGGAGGTGAAGGATATCTTCGCCTTCAAATACGAAGATTTCAAACTGGAGAATTACCAGTCCCACCCGCACATCAAGGCGGAAGTGGCGGTATAAAAAAAGGCCCCGGTGTCGCCACCGGAGCCCTTTTCGCAAAATCACAAGCTCAATAGAACACGTCGTATTCGACGCGAACGATCTCGCCGGTATAGCGGTTGATGAGAAGCGCATCATTGTCGTCGCGCACCCACACCAGACCCGATGGCGGCGCCATCAGACCGAATGACACGAAGTCGCCGATCCAGTAATTGCTGCCGTAATAGGCTGCCGGCAGTCTTTCGCCATATGTCCAGCGATGGGCGTACCAGCCCGACGGCCGCTGATAATTGTTCCAGTGGTAGCGCTGAGCCGAGCGCTCATTTGCGCGAAAGGTTGCAAAGTTCGCGCGCGATGTCGCCCGGTTTGCATTCATTGTCGCAGAATTGGCCCGGCGTTCGGCCTGCATGGCGCCCGAGCGGGCCCGATTTGCAGACCTTATGCTGTTGCGTTCATGCACGGCCATCGAGCGCTGCTGTCCATAGTTCTGCTGCGCCTGATACACGGCCGGGTGAGCGTAACGCCCGCGCTGCATGTTGCGCTGGCCCTGATTTGCGCCACGCACATGCATCTGTGAATTTTCGCCGCGGGTCTGGCCTGCGCCATGTCCTCGGTCGCGATTGTGATCGTCGGGTGCTGCCATCGCAGCCGGTGCCGCCAGCAACAGGCCAAGCGCCATCGCAGAAATTACGAGCTTTTTCATTGTAAGGTATCCTTCCTGACACCACTAACGGCCCTGACAGGTCATAGTTCCTGACCTTGCTGCGGCAAACGCGCCGAAATGTGATAAATCCCGGCAATCCGGGTTATTCTGGCGCGGGCGCCTTATGGGATGACAGCGTGACGAATCTCTCGATCCGCAAAGCGAAACCAGGCGATGAGGACATCATCCTCACACTGCTCTACGAACTCGCGCAATATGAAAAGCTCACGGATAAATTCAAAATCACGCGCGAGGTCATTCTGCGCGATTATCTTTCCGCGCAACCGCTCTGCAATTGCGATCTTGCTTATGAAGATGATGCGCCCGCGGGCGTTGCCACGTGGTACTGGACCTATACGAGTTTCGCCGCCACGCGCGGTATTTATCTGGAGGATTTGTTCGTGCGGCCGCAATTCCGCGGGCGTGGCTATGGCAAGGCGCTGCTCGCCAATCTAGCGAAACATGCAGTCGCCGCAGGCGCCAGCCGCGTGGAATGGTCGGTGCTGGACTGGAACCGGCCTTCCATCGAATTCTACGAAAGCCTGCGCGCCGAACGCGTGAACGGCTGGTACATCTATCGGCTTGCTGACGACGCCCTTCAAGCATTGGGAAAAAGGTAAACTACGGTTTCAGTGGCTCCCCATACGCGCGTTTATGCACGTTAGCCCTTTCATTTTGGACACTCGTCAGCAAGGCGTTGATTGCCGTCACAATTTTTTGGATGTCAAACTGCTGTCCGCGAAAATAAAATATTTTCTCCTGAGGATTGTAGCAGGTGAAAATGTCGCTCGCATCGATACCATCTCCCCCGATGGCGCTGGGAGGGCCGATAAATTGTATTACGATATTTCTGTTTCTGCTATTCTCAGCCCAGTCATCTAGGGCCTCATCGTAGTGTTCAAATGAATTTCGAAGAGTTCGTTTTGCAAGTTCATGCGTCTCGTCGAGATCGAGAAGCGCACGTAGAAATATTGCTCGCTTTTCGGCTCTTTCCCTAGACTCTTTTTTCATGCTGCCCACTCCGGGCCAAAAGACCCTTGATGCGCTGGCCGCGTGGTTTGCAAACGCGTGGAGTTCCCGGAAAAGTTCAGAATTAGCGTTGGCGCCATTTTTCCGGTCCGAACTATGGAGGATTTGCAAACACTGATTCACTCGTGCAATACAGTCGAGACTGTCCACAAGATGTTGCTCGATTTCCATAAGGTACAAATCAACTAGATGGTCATCCATAACCTACTCCAATCAGAGGCGGCAGCCGTCGCAGACTAGCAGAATGGGACAACAGATCGACATCTCCCTTGTGCTCGCGATGGCTTCGAACGGCACTATCGGCAAGGATGGCGCGCTGCCGTGGCGCATTGCCGACGACATGCGCCGCTTCAAAGCGCTCACCATGGGCAAGCCCTGCATCATGGGCCGCAAGACGTGGGACAGCCTGCCGAAAAGGCCGTTGCCGGGCCGCACCAATATCGTCGTCACGCGCGATGCGAAGTTCGCGGGCGAGGGCGCGGTGGTGGTGCATTCTCTGGACGATGCGCTGGCCCGCGCGGCTGCGGAAAACCCGGATGAAATCATGATCATCGGCGGCGCGGAAATCTACAAAGCCGTGCTGCCCCGCGCCACCCGGATCCATCTCTCGGAAGTAGAAGGCAATTTCGAAGGCGATGCGCGCATGGAGCCATTCGATACCGCGATCTGGAAAGAAATCTCCCGCGAGCGCCACCCCGGTGACATTGCGTTCAGCTATGTTACGCTGGAGCGAAAATAACAACATCAACGGGAGAAACGCATGAGCATGAAAGAACTCGCTACCGGCCTGAAATTCCCCGAAGGCCCCGTGGCGATGGATGATGGCTCCATCATTCTTGTGGAAATCGCGGCGGGGCGCATCACGCGCGTATTGCCCGACGGCAAAACGAAAACGGTGGCGAAGCCCGGCGGCGGGCCGAACGGCTTGGCAATCGGTCCCGATGGTGCGCTTTATGTGTGCAACAACGGCGCGAATTTTGAATTCCACAAACGTCGGGGCCTGCTCATTCCGGGTCACGCGCCGGCCTCGCACAAGGGCGGGCGCATCGAGCGCGTGAATATTTCCACCGGCAAGGTGGAAGTGATTTATGACAAATGCGACGGCGAAAAACTGATCGCGCCGAACGACATCGTGTTCGATACGGTCGGCGGTTTCTGGTTCACCGATCACGGCTCGACCACAGCCAAGGGCCGCACGCATGGCGCGCTATATTATGCGAAAGCCGATGGCTCGAAGATCACGCGCGTGCTGCGCGAATTGCTCTCGCCCAATGGCGTCGGCCTCTCGCCGGATGGCAAGACCGTCTATTATGCAGAGACGATGCCCGGGCGCTTGTGGTCGCTGCCGCTGACGAAGCCCGGCAAGGGCGCGAAAGTGCCGGGATTCACGCCGGGCATGTTTGTCGGTGCGTTTCCGGGGCTCGCCTATTTCGATTCACTGGGCGTGCAGGCCGATGGCGGCGTGTGCGTGGCGACGCTGCTTGCGGGCGGCATCACCACCTTCTGGCCCGGCACCAATAAAGTGGAGCACACAGCGCTTCCCGATCCGCTGGTCACGAATATCTGCTGGGGCGGGAAAAATATGAAAACCGCCTACATCACGGCGTCGGGCACCGGAAAATTGATCGAGATGGAATGGCGCTCGCCGGGATTGCGGTTGAACTATAACGCCTGACTATTTTTGGAGAAATTCCGCCAGCACAGCCGCGTGATTATGCTCTACATCCTTCGACGTCGTCCGTGAAGAACTCACTTTTCAGGCGATTGTGATCTGAAGTTCGACCCTCATGGCACTGAGGATTTGGAACAACAAAAATCTGAGCCAGCGGATGAGGAGCCGGAAGTTATATCCGGCGGCGGCGAGGACGGCATT
>DASZBL010000033.1:0-1742 GCA_035944195.1 Rhizomicrobium sp.
CGTCCGGATTGGAGGGTTCAAAGCGCACGCGCCCTTCCAGAAGCGCGACCTCAAGCCCCTTTGCATCCTTGCGGACCAGAAACTTCGTGCCCAGGTCGAGAACGCGACCATCTTCCGCCATCACGACAAACGGATGGGCCGGATCGTGCTTGATCTGGAAATAGGCTTCCCCGCGTATCATCGAGACGGTCGTGACGCCGCCCTGCGCGCTTGCGCGCAGCTCGGTGTCAGTGTTCAGCTCGATTTGAGAGCCGTTCGCCAGCGTGACGATCTCGCGTCCGCCTACGGGCGTGCTGAAGACTTGCGTGCTCCGGTCTGCATAAAAGAAATACGCACCAGCAGCGACCAAAACGGCAACAGCTGCCGTGGCGGCGAGGCTTGCGAATAACGGCCAAAGCGTTTTGTTGCGCGCAGTTTCCGACTTCGCAGCCACCGGCCCCAGCGCGACCAACCGCTGCGCACGGTCCCATGCGGCGTCGAGGCGCCAATAGGCGACCTGATGGGCGGACGATTCCTCCAGCCAGGCGTCCAGCGCAACCTGATCTTCGTTCGACCATGCCCAAAAGCGCTGCTTTTGCAGCCATTCGGCGGCGCGCACATCGACACTCGTGGCGTCCAGTACGAACGGATCGTCGTCGCGGATCGCGTCCTTCACAGGCTTTTCTCCGAGCGTTTGCCAAAAAGAACATTCGCCAGTGCATACATGCCGGTGGCGAGATGCTTCGAGACGGTGGCTTCGCTGATGCCCATGCGCGCGGCGATCTCCTGGCCTCTAAGGCCTTCGATGCGGCCAAGGATCACGGCTTCGCGACATCGCGGCGGAAGGTGATCCATCGCCACCTGCAACCGGCGCAGTTCATCGCGTGCGATGACGCTACGATCCGGCCCCGGAACGTCCGAGGGGATTGCGAATGCTTCAAGATCAGAGACAGCATCGATGGGAACGATGCGCGCGTGGCGGACACGATTCACCAGCACATTGCGCGCAATCGTGAAGACAAATGGCCTGGCCGCTCTCGGCAATTCCTTGCCCGCGCTTTCCAGCACGCGGACATACACGTCTTGGCGCATATCGGCGATATCGCCCCTGTTGTGCCAAATGCCGAGCATGTATTTCATCAAATCAGCCTCAAGCGGCAAAACTTCACGGACAAACCAGTCCCTTAGCTCGGACGCAGATGTAGCCACGCCGGAACCACGTTGTTCGGCATCATCGAAAGTATTTCCCGGTGTCTCTGTCATCCCCCGCCAGTTGCCTGCCTTCGGGTTCAAGCCAAGGGTTACATAGGTAATGTCGTTTGATCCCCTCTCCAGTTAGCCTTGGGGTGCAGATTTTTTTTGCTCGCGGGGGCAAAAAAGTGAATTGTCGCCGCATTTGGGGCTTTCACCACACCAATCGCGCCTGGTGCGTCGCAACGGGCGCGATCGCGCGAAATTTTATGACAGAAATTTCGCAGTGCGGAAAAAGACCGACCCGCCAATTAGGATCGCAGTGCGACGACTAATCGACCGGTATAAATTGCTCATCAAGATGAGCAATGAAGTCTTCATCGTCGAGAACAATCTACGGCGTCATGGATATCATGCGTAGGCGGAGCATGAAAAAGGCGGCGAAGTTTCCTGCGCCGCCGGATCGCCAATATTCGGAACGTCAAAATCACGCGGACCAATTGCTTCTTAAACAAGACGAGCGATGGATTACTCCATCGCTCGGAAGTCCGCGGGTTGAGCAAATGAGGGGA
>DASZBL010000034.1:0-59455 GCA_035944195.1 Rhizomicrobium sp.
TGCCGTCCTCGCCGCCGCCGGATATAACTTCCGGCTCCTCATCCGCTGGCTCAGATTTTTGTTGTTCCAAATCCTCAGTGCCATGAGGGTCGAACTTCAGATCACAATCGCCTGAAAAGTGAGTTCTTCACGGACGACTAATTCGAACGTCAAAATTACACAGAACAATCACGTCACAGAAAATTCGAGCGGTGAAGACTACTTCACCGCTCGCAGTCTTACGAGTGAGCCGGGGGGCCAGCTCAGACTCGCGAATATGTAGTCCCTGCCCTCGCCTAATCTCCCAAGCCGAAGCTGACGCTCGCGAAGGGACCGTAGAAATCACGGTTTTCCGATTTGCGCGCGTCGATGCCGCCGTCCATGGCGTTGAAGAAGAAGTCGGCCTTGTAGCCGAAGCTGACTTTTGCGTTGTCATACTTGAAGGAAAGGCCCGCAAAACCACCGACATTGGGAACTGTAACGGCCTTCGACCGGCTAACATTCACCGGCAAGGGATTGAATGTGGGGACACGCCCGGGATATTTGTTGGCGTGATAGCTGCCATGCGCTTGATGCTGCACCACCGCTCGTTGCCGCCCGAAAAGTATTGCGGCGTTTACGCCCCAATCTAACAGCAATTCGCTACTCTCGGCGTTTCCCGCAAGAGGCGCCGATCCATTCCAGGAAATTGAAGGTCCAACACCATGGAAATCCCGTGCCGCCTTCAGACTCGCGGCATTTGTGTGGTAAAGTGATCGCGTCACAAATTTTGTGCTGGTGAATCCATAATATACTGCCTGCGGAACGTACTTATATACGCGGTGCCAATCCGGATCCGACTTAAGTGCAATATCAGATTTCGAGCGGAACTGAGCAAATCGGACTCCGAAATTTAGAGTCGACGAACCCTGGGTAGAGCCAAACATGCCCAGACCCAGATCCTTGCCAGCTTGAAAATCCAGAATAACGTGCTTCTCGCTTGTTTGGGCATTCGTGTCAGCAAAACGGGCGACGGCGGGAAAGCCCGTCAACTTGTGAAGACGTCCGTAGTAGTAGCGATATTTGTATATGTTTCCTGGTTTTGTCTGCTGGTGGACATTTTTGTGAGTACTTGAGCGCCCGTATCGGATAGAGGCGGAAAATACCCAGTCTGAATTTTTAGGCTGAAACGATATCGTCCCGTCTTCATCGATGCTGAAGCGCGGCGGATACTCGAAACTCTGTGACGAGCTGAAGATTGCCGGTCGCGGAGGCGAATTGGGAAAATCCTGTACGAATGTCTTCTGTCCATCGTCCAAACGGCTTAACTGCCCGCCCAGTTCGATCCAGATTTGCGGCCCGCTGTTATCGTCGGCCATCGCGTCAGGACCGGACGAAACATAGGCTGTCAGTGCCAGAGCCGAGACGCCTGTTAAGAGCTTCCAGCGGATTGTGGCACGATTGTCGTTCTTGTTGATCAGTTCGCTCATTGTTTATTCCCCCCTCACCAGTTCTTCGTGACGCGCACGCCGAACAGGCGCGGATCGGTCAGAAACACATTGGTCGTAAGACCTGTGTCATCGCTATTCAGGAAGTCGCCGGTAATGGCCGTCGTATTGAAGACGTTCTTCAGGTATCCCATCACCTGCCAGCCCGAAGCACTCGTCAGGATCAGTGCGAGGTTGACATTCGAGTAGCCGCGCAGCTTGTCGTAAGGCCGATCGTTGAAGATGCGGGCGTAACTCTGCGACTGCCAGTAGAAATCGCCGTGCAGTGTGGTCGCCCAATCATTCGACACCGGGATCGTGTATTCCGCCGAAAACGATGTCGTGAAATGGGGTGTGTTGGGGAGCTGATTGCCGCTGAGATTCTTATCGAAGCCTTGGCCATTGTTCGGCGCCGAGGACAGATCGAAGCCCTGATAGCCAGGCGGTATATAACCAACGCCTTGCCCGTCCGTCCGCGCGGACGCCGTGGGACTTGCGACATACGAAAGTTCCGTTACGGGGTCCAGGTGAAGCGAGTAGGCATTTGCACAGCCTGTTTGAATATTTGTGGAGACATTTCGCCCAGTGGTAAAGAAATCGGGCGTGTTCAACATTCCCGCAACGACATATGTCGGAAGAATGCAATTTGAGGCTTGGGTGATGAATGGCTTGACGACCATCCAATCTGAATTACCCGCCGTGCGGTCCATCAGGTCGACCGAGTGGTCTCCCTTCGCCGCGCGGGCATCTTCATAACCGCCGGCGAAGTTCAGTTTGAGCCCCGGCAGCGGTTCCCAGGTCGATTCAAGCTCGGCACCTTTGATATGGGCATCGAAATTGTCGTTGATGGCCGTGCGATCAACGATGCGCGAAATCTGATAGCCTTTGTAATTGTAGTAAAAGACATCGCCGTTCAGTGTTAACGCACCGTCCACCAGCGTGTTCTTCGAGCCAAGTTCAAAGGCATCCACGAATTCCGGCTTGAAGGTGAGCGGGTGGATCGGATTACCGATATCGCCCTGTACGAAGGTCAGCAGTGTGGCACCGGGGGGATTGGCACCGCCTGCCTTATAACCGTGCGCATACGAGCCATAGACCAGGGTTTGATCGGTAAAATCCAGCTTCGGTGTCCAATCCGCGGCGAAACGGCCGGTCCACTGGTTCCATTGCTGATTGACGACACCGGTGACGGGATAGCCGTATCCCGGCACGAGAAGCTCGCTTGGTATGTCGATGAAATGCTTCTGATCGTCAGTCCAGCGCAGGCCGCCGGTAAATTCCAGTTCCTTGGAAAGATGATAGTAAACCTCGCCGAAACCCGCATAGGAATTGAGCGTGTAAGGATTCTGACTGAGGAAATAATTGTGCCCATTGTTGTTCAGACTCGTTATCGGATTTGGATCGATATAAGGACAACTGCCGTCCGCTGGGCTATGCGGAACAAAAGGATCGACAAGCGTAAATCCGCCAATCAGGCATTGGCTGTTATCGGAAACGCCCGGAATCCAATCCGCCGCGGGATAGTGGCCCGTACCGGCAGTGAGATAATCTATCATTGTGGAGAAATGCGTAAGCGTGTTGATAAATACGTAGTAGTTCTCTTCTGTTTCATAGTGGAGATAGTTGCCGCCGACGCTGAAATTGAGCGGCCCCGAGAAATGGGACGATAGCCGCAATTCCTGGCTGAACTGCCAGGATTTCTCGTCGGACAAATCCTGGGCCACCAGCCTGTCGGCACATCCGAGCTGAGGATCGCAAAAAACGCCATCTCCATAGCAATTGGTGGACCCATCATATGTGGCGGGCCGGCACGCATTTCCGGGATATAGGTCGAAGCAGGCGCCTGGGCTGTTAATCTGGCTGATATCTCCCACGGATGAATTGCAACGGCCAAGGCCACTCGGATCGGGAGATAGTGTATTTCGTTGCCATACAGAGTTGGTGTTATAGACGAATATCCCCGGCGCGGTATTGAACCGGTTATAATCCTCGCTCGAGAAAAGAAAATCTCTGTTGTAGCCGGTCTGCGACGTGAGTGTCAGAGCCGGAGAAATGTTGTAATCCGCGTTCAGCTCCAGCGTGTCGTTTTTCGCCCGATAGGTCGGGTTAAGCGTTGATTCGATCACTCTGAGATTCTGGGATTGCGTGGTGCTCACATACGGATTGAATAATTGCCGTATGGACGAATCGATGAAACCGATCGCGGATGCGTAAGTCAGGGAATACCCGTTTGGCACCTGAAATGCCGTCGGCGAATAAAGTGAAGTCGCCTCACATCCCTGGCTCAAATAATATGTCGGATCGGCATAGCTGGTGCCCGCGCTATGACCGGCTACAGTTACTCCATCTATAGTGACAGGATTAGGTGCAGTTTTACAAAGCTGCTTCGATGTCCGCAGACGATCGTCGTTTTCCTGGAAGTGTTCCCAAACGAGATAGGCCTGGATATTTTCGGCGGGCTTCCACCCCAGCGTCACACGGCTCGACCAAAGATCGCGCCCATCGATGGGTGCATTGGTGATTTCGTTGAAGCTGTAGCCGTCGCGCTTCGTCCATTCGCCTGCCACGCGCAGATCAAGCCGGTCATCGACGATGGGGATATTGACCATGCCTTCGTAACGCCGATTGGTATAATTGCCCCAGTCGGCCGAGAGCATCGCCTCGAATTGATCGGTCGGCTTGGCGGAAACGATGTTGACGACACCCGCAGTCGCATTACGGCCGTAAAGTGTACCCTGCGGGCCGCGCAGTACTTCGGCCTGGCTGAGATCGTAGAATTCCTGTTCGAAGAAATGATTGCGGATGAACGGCGTATCGTTGAAGGCAACCGCCACAGCCGGATCGGTGGTGACAGAGATTGCCTGCGTGCCGATCCCGCGGATCTGGATGTTGTAGCCGCTGAAATTGGTCTTCGAGAAGGTCAGGTTCGGCACCTCCTTCACCAGATCAGGCCCGCCCGCGATCTGGCGTGAGGTCAATTGCTCCTGAGAAAGCGCGGTGATCGCGATTGGAACGGTTTGGACATCGCCCTTGATTTTCGACGAGGTGACGACAACCGATTCAATTCCTGCCGCCGCAGCCGCCGCCACCTGCATAGGCGTACTTTCCGCCATGCGCGCGGGCAATCGGGCGGGGACCTCCTGGCGCACGATAGCGATGGCGTTGGCCACGCGTTGCGTCACGAAACCGGTGCCGCGCAGAATTCGCGATAGCGCCACATCTGCGGTCAATTCGCCGACGGCGCCGGGCGTACGCGTGTTGCGCATCTCGTCGTCGGGATACATCAGTTGCACGCCGGCCTGGCGGGCATAGGAATCGAGCGCGGTTTTAAGATCGCCGCGCGGGATGTTGAATTCCGTGGCCGATGCCGCCGTCGTTAGTGCCGCTATTGCAGCGCTGCCTGCGAGCATTGCCTTCAGATAGGTCAGTTTTTTCATAACGCCCCCCTTAAAATTGTTCGTCAACGCGAGATTTCGATTTCATTACCGCGGTCTGTCACATGCAGGCCGAGTGCTACTTCTGCGACGCGCGCGAACAATTCGACGTCAGACGTGCGGAATGTCGCGCCGATGGTGCGCTGTGCCGCGACGGGATCGGTGACGATCAGCTTCACGCGGTTGTAGCGATTGAGTTCGGCCGCGGCGTCCGCCAGCGTCGTGTGACGAAAGACAATAAGGCCGCGCCGCCAGCCCAATTCTTCGCTGAGCGCCTGGGTGGATTTGCGCGTGACCGACATGGATTGCGCGCTGGCGATTGCGACATCGCCCTGTTTCAGAAGTGCGGCCTGCGAAGCCACGCCCGGCGCATCGAAGGTGACGCGGCCCTCCGTCACGGAAACGCGCACATTCTTGCTGTCACGGGCCACGGCGAATTGCGTGCCGATATCGGTGACGCGATGGGTGCCGATCATCACGATGAAGGGATGGGTCGCGTCATGCTTCACCCGAAAGAAGGCTTCACCGCGGTCCAGCCAGACGATGCGCTGATCCGTATTCATGCGCGCGCGCAAGGCGGTGTTGGTGTTGAGTTCGATGCGCGTGCCGTCGGCAAAGGCGATGGTTTCGCGCCCGCCAACCGGCGTCGAATAACTGCGGTCGCGCGGCTGCAGCAGAAAATAGGCGGCGCCCATTCCCAGCACCGCAATCAGCGCAAACGCCGCTGCCGCGCGGATCAGAACGGGCGTGAAAAACCGGCGCCCGGTGTGTTCATGCGAGATTTGCTCGCCCGCTAAAGGGCGCAGCACCACCAGCCGCTCGGTGCGGGCCCATGCCGATTCTAGCCTGACGTAAGCGACTTCATGCGCGGTGGATTGCGCAAGCCACGCGTCCAGCTCCGCGCGATCCTTCTCGCTCCAATCGGAACGTTCCCGGCGCTCCAGCCATTGGGCGGCGAGCACCTTGATTTCCTTTGCACTCATCGGGTGAGTTTCGCGCGCTTCGCTCATGGCCGGTCACCGCCATAAAGAAAATCGGCAAGCGCGCACATGCCATCGGTCAGATGCGCAGACACCGTGTCTTCGGTAATGCCCATCGCAATCGCGATCTCATGACGCGAAAGCCCTTCGATGCGCCGCTTGATGACGACCTCGCGGCAGCGCGGCGGCAGCCGCTCGAGTGCGCCCTGCAGCTTGCGCAATTCATCGCGCGCGATGACATTGCGGTCGGGTCCCGGCGCGTCGATGGCAACATCCAGCGCATCCAGATCGGCCACCGCTTCGATGGGGATCACATGCTCGCGCCGCACGCGATTGATGAGAAGATTGCGCGCCGTGGTGAAGACGAAAGGCTTGGCGGCATCGGGAAGCTGCTTTTTCGCCGCCTCATAGACCCGCACATAGATATCCTGCAGCAGGTCTTCGATATCGCTTTTGTCGCGCCAATTGTGCCGCAAATATCGCACCAGCATCGCCTCCAGAGGCAGAACTTCGCGGACGAACCAGGCGCGCGTTTCCGGCGCGGTCATCGGCTTGACCGCAGCGTTCTCGCGACTGTTCTCCGTATCGGCCATTCCCCCGCCAGCTTCCTGCCTTTCGAGGGTTAGAGCTTAGGACCACATCTAGTGAGACACGCCAGCCCCGCGGGATTGGGAAAGGCTTGGCGAAGATTTTCATGCGGCGGCGCAGCGGGAACGGGAAATGGCCCAATTGATTGCTTTGAAGAGCGAGCCGGGCGCGCTAGTTTTGCAGCGCACAAGGAAGCGAGAAAATATGCGCCGGATTTTTTTGGGTATTGCGATTGCGAGCCTGGCGGCATGGCCGGTTTTCGCCGCCATGCCCGCACCGAAGGTCGTGAGCATTTCCACGCTGGCGGAGCTGCCGACGCCGCTTCCTTATCCTTATGACGAACATGCCGACGCCGATGCAGCCGTGAACGCGGCCTTCGCGAAGGCGCGCGCCGAGCACAAGCGCGTGCTGATCGATCTTGGCGGCAATTGGTGCGCGGATTGCCGCATTCTGGCGGCAGTGATGGAGCTGCCGGAAGTCAAAGCCTTCGTCGATGCGCATTATGTGGTGGCGGTGGTGGATGTGGGGCGCTTCACGCGCAATCTGCAAATCCCCGCGCGCTTCGGAATCACGCAGCGGCTGGAAGGCGTGCCGTCAATCCTGATCGCCGATCCCGACGGCAAGCTGATCGATCGCGGTCACACCGCAGCGCTCGCCGATGCGCGTTCGATGACACCGCAAGCTTTGGCGGATTGGCTTGCTCAGTGGGCGAAATAATTCAGCGCGTGGCAACGCGGCGTTCGCCGCCCTTCGGCAGCAGCACGCGATCGACCACCTGCATCACGCCGTTGGACTGAATGACGTCGTAGATGGCGATATTGGCGTAATTGCCCTCTTCATCCATCAGCGCGATATTGGTGGGGCCGTTCAATGTCGCCACGATCATGCCGCCTTCAAGCGTGGGCAGGCGCGCCTGTCCGCCGCCATCATTGATGAGCTTGAGCAATGATTGCGAATCGTAGCGCCCCGTCACGATGGCGTAGCGCATGGTGCGCGCCATCGGCGTGCCAGGCTGCAATTTCGCGAAAGCCGCATCGATGGGCGCAAAGACGGTGAAAGGCCCCGCGCTTTTCAGCATCGCATCCAAATGCGCAGCCTTGAGCGCGGCGGCGAAAGCCTTGTGCTCCGGCGATTGCGAAATGCCGTCGATCAATGCTTCGTCGGGCGCAATGGCCTGACCTTCGATCATCGGATTGAACTGATCGGACATCGATTGCGGCGTGCCGTTATGGCTCACCGCGCCTGCGCCCGCGCCGACAAACACCGCAGTTGCAACGGCTACTATCGCCAGATTCTGCATCCCACACTCCAACCCACGGTCTGGACAAGCGTTCGAGCGCCTCATGCCGTGTGCCATAGATAATGAGTGACAGGGTGCATGAGTTCCGCCGCGGGCAGCGGTATTGACAGCGCAGGCCCGGCCCCCTCCTCTGCCGCCCGCAAACGGAGAAACAAATGAGTGATTCCACCATCCATTGCCGAATGATAGGCAGCAACGCCGCGATGCTGGAGATCGACAATCCGCCCGCCAATGCGCTAGGCAGCGCCATGCGGCGGCTGTTTACCGAGCGGCTGGATGGCCTTGAGGCCGATTCCGCCATCCGCGCGATTGTCATCACCGGCAAGGGGCGGTCGTTCTGCAGCGGCGACGATCTGAAGGAACAGGAAGCCGCCCAAAGTGCCGGATTGGCGGCGCGAAACGCACAACTCGCCGAATTCGCGGCATTGCTGGAGCGCGTGGAGCGCATCCGCGTGCCCGTGATCACCGCGATCAATGGCTGGTGCATGGGCGGCGGGTTGGAACTGGTGCTCTGCGCCGATATCCGCATCGCCTCGACGGAAGCCACGTTCGTTTGCGCAGGCGTGAATATCGGGTTGATGGCGTCAGCGTATCGGCTGCCGCGCCTGATCGGGGTGGCGCGGGCCAAACATATGTTGCTCACGGGCTTGCCGCAGGACGCCGAAACCGCCGAACGCTTCGGGCTGGTGACGGCGGTTTATAAAGCCGATCTGATGCTGGGCGAAGCAACCGCACTCGCCGAACGCATCGCCTCGCGCGCGCCGCTATCGGTGGAAGCGACGAAGCGGATGGCCTCGCAAGCCGCAACGCTCTCGCCGGACGACGCCGCAAAACTGATGCGCGAGGAATTGTCGGCGCTGGTGCAAAGTGCGGATCACGCCGAAGCGCTGGCAGCGTTTCGCGAAAAGCGCGCGCCGGTGTTTAAGAAGAAGTAGCGCGCGCGATTACGCGACGCAGAAAATTTTCGCAGGCTGCGAGTTCGCTCAGCGCCACAAACTCATCGGCCTTGTGCGCCTGCTCGATAGAGCCGGGGCCGCAGACGACGGCGGGGATTCCGGCGCGCTGGAACAATCCGGCTTCGGTGCCATAGGCTACCGTTTCCACGGCGTTGGCGCCGGAGATTTCGCGCGCCAAAGCCACCGCCGGCGAATCCTTGTCGAGCATCAGACCGGGATAGCTCGCATGAATTTCGGTTTCGATACGGGCTTCGGCTGCGTGGGCGCGGTATTTCGGCAGGATGGTCTGGCTTGCGTGCTGGCGGGCCTGCTCCACCAGAGATTTGGGATCGCGGTCCGGCAGCGCGCGATATTCCCATGTCACCAGCGCATCCCGCGCCAATATGTTTGCCGCCGTGCCGCCGGAAATCATGTTGGCCTGCACGGTTGTGTAAGGCGGATCGAAATGGGGATCGCGGTCGGCTTTCAATTCGCTGCCCAATGTTTCGAGATACGCCACGAATTCGCCCGCCATCATCACGGCGTTTGCGCCCTTGTCCGGCGCGCTGGAATGGCCTTCGCGGCCATGGCAGCGCGTGTGGATCACCGCGCCTGATTTGTGTGCGCCGACGACGCGCATCTCGGTAGGCTCGCCGACAATCGCGAGTGCGGGTTTGATGTCCGCCGCCGCCAGATCCGCCAGCAATCCAGCAACGCCCGCGCAGCCGACTTCCTCGTCGTAGGAGAGCGCGAAATGGATGGGCCGTTTCAGCGAGGCATTCTTTATCTCGTCAATCAGCGAAAGTGCTACGCCGATGAAGCCTTTCATGTCCGCGGTGCCGCGGCCGAACAATTTTCCGTCCCGCACTTCGGGCTTGAACGGATCGCTCGACCATTGCTGGCCGTCCACCGGCACAACATCGGTATGGCCGGACAGCACATGGCCGCCCGGCGCGTCGGGGCCGAATGTCGCGAACAGATTGGCTTTGATTTTCGCCGCATCGTAAGTGAGCCGGCAATGCGCGCCCGCGCCTTCCAGCAATTCCTGCACGAACGCAATGAGCGAGAGATTCGAGCTTCGGCTTGTCGTATCGAAAGCGACCAGCCGCTTCACCAATTCCAGCGAGGACGACATCAGCTTACATCAGCCATCGAGGCTGGATGCGGGATTGCCGATGACGCTCAAGAATTCGCGGCGCGTCAGCGGATTTTTGCGGAATTCGCCGAGCATGGTGGACGTCACCATGCTGACACCCGGCTTGTGAACGCCGCGCGTGGTCATGCATTGATGGGTGGCATCGATCACCACCGCCACGCCATTCGGCTCCAGCACTTTCTGGATGCAATGGGCGATCTGCGCATTCATCGCCTCCTGCACCTGCAAACGCCGCGCATAGGCATCCACCACGCGGGCGAGCTTGGAAATTCCCACCACCTTGTTGTTGGGCAGGTAGCCCACATGCACGCGCCCGATGATGGGTGCGAGATGATGCTCGCAATGGGATTCGAAGCGGATGTCCTTCAGCACGATCATCTCGTCATAGCCTTCGACTTCCTCGAAGGTACGCCGCATATATTCTTCCGGGTCTTCCTTGTAGCCGGAGAACCAGTCCTCGAAGGCGCGTGCCACGCGGGCCGGGGTCTCGCGCAGGCCCTCGCGCTCAGGATCGTCGCCCGCCCAGAGCAGCAGCGTGCGGATGGCCCGCTCCGCCTCTTCGCGCGAAGGGCGTGGATCGGTGGGCGCGGGCTTGGCCGAGCAGAATGGCGTCTTGGGCGAGGAAGTCTTGGGGGCCTGGGACATGAAATATCTCTCGGGGGCGATGGCGGGTGGCAATCTTACGCCCGAACCCGCATGCCGGATCAACCCATGAATGAGCAAGGGCACCTAGTGTATTTGGCGGCGCTCGTGGGGGCTTTCAAGGAGAAAGACGGGGATTTCCACCTCGAAGGCCTCGCCGGAGGTGGCGCGCATCTGGTAGCGCCCGCTCATGGCGCCCGAGGGCGTGGGCAGCGGACAGCCGCTGGTGTAGTGGAAATTCTGCCCCGGCGCGAGCACGGGCTGCGCCCCCACCACGCCCGGCCCGCGCACTTCCTGCACGCGGCCCAGCGCGTCGGTGATGTGCCAGTAGCGCGACAGAAGCTGCACGGTTTCCTGGCCGTTATTCTCGATCGTTACCGCATAGGACCAGACGTATCGATTGTCGTCGGGATCGGATTGATCGTCGAGGAAAACAGGCTTCACGCTGACGCGAATGCCCCGCGTCACCTGCTCATAGGCGAGGTGCTTCGTCCGTGGATGTTCGGATGTCGGTTCCTGCATATTTTAACTATCGCCCAAATCGCGAGGGCCAGGCAAGCAGCAGCGCTGCGTGAGGTTAACGCGTGTGCGTTATCGCCGCATTACTGCCGCGGCTCGACCTTCACATCGGTCTTCACCGAATTGGCGATGAAGCATTCCTCGTGGGATTTGTGGTGGAGATCGGCGAGCGTGGCCGCATCCACATTCGCACCTGCGGCAAAGCGCACAGATGGACGCAAGGTTACACGGCTCATCCACAGCTTGCCGTTGGCGCCTTTTTCCAGCGTGCCCGACGCGTCGTCTTCATAGGAATCCAGCACGAGGCGTTTCCTCGCACAGATGGCGAGGAAGGTGAGCATGTGGCAGCTCGACAGCGAGGCGACGAACGCTTCCTCCGGATCGACGCGATCCGCATCGCCCTTGAACGTCGGCGCAGAGGACGCGACGAGCTTCACATCGCCATTCTTGAAGACCATCTCATGCGCGCGATTGTAGGTATCATATGTGAAGTCGGCGCTCGTCCGGTTCCAGCGAACGCCTGCGTGATGTTCGGACATGGAAATCTCCTTCAGGCCGCCGTCAGCGCCTGAGCGAGATCATCGCAGATATCGGCCGGATCTTCGAGGCCTACGGAAAGGCGCATCATGCCTTCGGTAACGCCAAGGCCAAGGCGGGCTTCCGGCGAAAGCCGCTGATGGGTTGTAGTGGCGGGGTGCGTAATCAAGCTTTTGGTGTCTCCAAGATTGTTGGAGATATCGATCAGCTTCAGCGCATTGGCGACGCGATAGGCCGCTTCCTTGCCGCCTTCGATTTCGAAGGTCACCACGCCGCCGCCGCCTTCCATCTGCGCGCGCGCCAGATTGTGCTGCGGATGATCGGGGCGGAAGGGGTAAAGCACGCGGCTGATTTTTTTCTGCTCGGCGAGGAAATCCGCAACCGCCGTTGCGCCCTCGCAATGCGCGCGCATACGGATGTCAAGCGTCTCCAGACTCTTCAGATGCACCCACGCATTGAACGGACTGATGGACGGCCCCGTGTTGCGCAGGAAAATCTGCAGATGATCTTTCAGAAAATCTTCCTTGCAGAGGATGACGCCGCCAAGGCACCGCCCCTGCCCGTCGATATATTTGGTGGAGGAATGAATGACGATATCCGCACCGAACTCCATCGGCCGCTGCAGCGCAGGCGAAGCAAACGCGTTATCCACGATCAGCAGCGCGCCCGTCTTGTGCGCGATATTGGCCACCGCCTTGAGATCGACAATCGCAAGCGTGGGATTGGCCGGCGTTTCCAGAAACAACATTTTCGTTTGCGGCTTCATCGCGGCTTGCCACTGATCCACATCGTCGCCATCGACCAGCGTGTTGGTGATGCCGAAGCGCGGCAGGATTTCCTCGATCACATAGCGGCAGGCGCCGAACATCGCTTTCGCGCCGACCACATGATCGCCCGTGCGCAATGCGGACAGAAACGTCGCCGTCACCGCGGCCATGCCGCTCGCCGTTGCGCGCGCAACCGGCGCACCTTCGAGTGCGGCCATGCGCGCCTCGAACATCGAGACGGTGGGATTGGAATAGCGCGTATAGACAAAACCGTCCGCGCCCTTGAAGCGGGCCTCGGCTTCTTCCGGCCCTTCATAGGCATAGCCGGAGGTCAGAAACAGCGCCTCCGAAGTCTCCTGAAACTCCGAACGCAATTGCCCGCTGCGCACAGCCTTGGTGCGCGCACGCCATTTTCCCGGTGTCTTTTTCGTCGCCATTTGGGCAGTCATGCCGCGCCTTGCCGGGTTGGGTCAAGCCGCTTAAGGTCGCCCCAATCCCGGGAGCCGCCGCATGAACACGATCAGCCACCACTCCGCACTTATATATGTGATGGTCGTGGTCGCGGCCTCCGACGGCGCCATGAACGACAGCGAGCTGCACGCCATCGGCAATCTGGTACGCACGCTGCCGGTGTTCCGCGATTTCGACGAGGACCGGCTGATCCCCGTGGCGCAGGAATGTGCGGCCATCGTGCATGAGGAGGACGGGCTGCAGGCAGCGCTGGGGCTGGTGTCCGAGGCCCTGCCGGACCATCTGCGCGAGACGGCCTATTATTTGGCGCTGGAAGTGGCGTTGACGGATTCGCAGGTGATGCTGGAAGAGATCCGCGTGATCGACGTGCTCCGCCGGGCGCTGGGGCTGGAGCGGCTGGAGGCCGCCGCACTGGAGCGGGGCGTGCGCGCGCGGTATCAGATCGCGTGATCCTCGCGCACGAGGCCGCGATAAGGTTCGGGATTTTTGCCGCAGCATTGGCCATGTTCGCGCTGGCCGAGGCCGCTTTCCCCGCCCGCCAGCGCAACTTCCCCCGCATCTCTCGCTGGCCCGCCAATCTGCTGATGACGGCGGCGAACACCGCGGTGCTGCGCTTCCTCTTTCCGTTGCTGGCGGTGGGCGCGGCGATCTGGGCGCAGGCGCGCGGGATCGGGCTGCTGCACGCCCTGCCCTACCCGGCCGCATTCGCCGCAGGCCTCATTCTTCTGGATGCAATAATCTACGCCCAGCATTGGGCGATGCATCGCTTCGCGATCCTGTGGCGCTTCCACCGCGTGCACCACACCGACCGCGACGTGGATGTGACGACGAGCTTGCGCTTTCACGCAGGCGAGATCGCGCTGTCGATGGGATTGAAGATGGCGGCGGTGATCGCATTGGGCGTGCCGCCGGAAGCGGTGGTGGTTTTCGAAGTGGTTCTGAATGCGATGGCGATGTTCAATCATGCAAACTGGAAACTGCCCGCGGGCGTGGATCGCGTGCTGCGCGCGATTGTGGTGACGCCGGACATGCACCGCATCCACCATTCGCTGAAACGCGATGAAACCGATTCCAATTACGGCTTCAATCTCTCGCTGTGGGACCGGCTGTTCGGCACCTATTGCCCGGCGGCGAGCATCCCCAACTTTCCGCTGGGGCTGCAAAGCTACCAAACCGCGACGCCGAACCGCTTTCTCTATATTATAGTGCTGCCGTTCCGTTCGGAGCCCTTGCGATGAAGCGGCTGATGCTTCTGCGCCATGCCAAGGCGGTGACGGATTCGCCGGGCGGCGACCACGCGCGCGTGCTGAATGCGCGCGGACGCGAGGATGCAGCGCGCATGGGCGGCTTTCTGCAGGCGAAGAAGCTCACGCCCGATCATGTGCTGTGTTCCTCTGCCGCGCGCACGATGGAAACCTGGCAGCTTGCGGCGCCGGAATTGGGCCGCGCCCCGCAAGCCGAATTCCTCGACGGTCTTTATCTCGCCTCGTGGAAAGCGATTATCAACATCATCCGCACCGCGCCCGATACGGCGAAGAACCTGCTCGTCATCGGCCACAATCCGGGGCTGGAAGAATGCGCGCTGGCGCTGGAACACAAGCCGGATTCAAAAGAAGAACGCGCCCGCGTCGCCGACCTCCATGAAAAATTCCCTACCTGTTCGCTGGCGGTCTTCGAATGCGACATCACCCATTGGCGCGAACTTGCAACGGGGGCGAATAAACTCGCCGCCTTCGTGCGGCCGAAAGATTTGAAGACGGGTTAGGACGCTGCGCGTTCTGCCAGCGCCAATCTCTTCCAGCCGAACGCTGCTTCGGGCACCGCATCGCCCATCATTTTCGCCGTGCGTTCCGCGATCAGCCTTCCGCCCATCGCCTCGTAGAAAAACCGCGCGGGATTTCTCGCATGGGCCCAGATCACGCAGGAACTGAACCCGCGCTGGCGCAGATTTGCGAAAGCGGCATCCAGCAACAGGCTGCCAACGCCGCGCCCGAAGAAACTGGGATGCACATACAGCGTATAGACCTCGCCATCGAAACCCATATCGCCGTCGCGCGCGGGCCCGATGCTCGTCATGCCGATGATGCCGTGCTTCTCGCATTCGGCGACCAGCACCGTTTCGCGGCCGCGCGCGCGAATGGCCGCTTGCCAGCGCGCCGTCTGGCCCTTGGGCGTCATGGCGCAGAGCATCTGCATCGGCAGCACGGCCGGATAGGTATCGTGCCAGGAATCGATATAGACGCGCGCCACTGCCGCCGCATCGTCCGGCCGCGCCGCCCTCACCGCGATGGTGATCTGATCCATGGACGAAATCTTGCCGCCGCCGGCAGCGCACGGCAAGAGGCGAATAAGGCCTTAACCGCTGCAATCGAGGCGACGCGCCGATTCATGATGGCGAATCTGTGGCAGCGCAGCGTTTGCGCCCGCGATATTGGTATTTTGCTTTTTGGCAAACGGGTTTACACTTGCCAGCAATCCGACCGGACTCGGGACCGCGGTTTGCGGCGAGTTGGCGAAGGTGTCGATGAAAACTGTGTTCAGAGCGAAACACTCCCACGCGACGGCCGCGCGGGACGGGTTTTGCACCGTCAAAAGACAGGTTAACAGGAACGAAGTTCCATGCCTGAGTATTATCGTGGGGGGCAGTGAGACAATTTTTCGTGGTCAGCAAGCCAGCCGTCTTGTCATGTCTGCGTAGGTCCACAATCTTTAGACTGTGGAGGGCGTGCAGGACGTACAAGGAGTCTGAGTGATGAGCACACTTGACGTCTTTGACATCTTTACGCGGGACTATGCCCGCGAGCGCTTCGAGACGATGAGCCTGCGCGATTGGCTCCTCGCGGCGCGCGATGACAAGATGCTTTACGCGAGCCCCTCCGAACGCATGGTGGCCGTAATCGGCGAGCCGGAGCTGGTCGATACCGCGCAGGACAGCCGCCTCGGGCGCATGTTCTTCAACCGCACCATCAAAATCTACAAAGCCTTCGAAGGCTTCTACGGCATGGAAGACACGATCGAGCGGATCGTGGGCTATTTCAAACACGCCGCACAGGGCCTCGAAGAGAAGCGCCAGATTCTGTATCTGCTGGGGCCGGTGGGCGGCGGCAAATCCTCGCTGGCTGAACGGCTCAAGGATCTGATGGAGAAACATCCGATCTATGTGCTGAAGGCGGGCGACGAGATCAGCCCGGTGTTCGAATCCCCGCTCGGTCTTTTCCGCTCGCCCGAACTCACCAATCTGCTCGCAGACCGCTACGGCATCGAGAAGCACCGCGTCGGCGGCGTGATGAGCCCGTGGGCGGTGAAGCGGCTGGATCAATTCGGCGGCGACATTTCGAAATTCGAAGTGGCGCGGCTTTATCCCTCCAAGCTGCGCCAGATTGCGGTCGCCAAAACCGAGCCCGGCGATGAGAACAATCAGGATATCTCCGCCCTCGTCGGCAAGGTGGATATCAGGAAGCTCGAACATTTCAGCCAGAACGATCCCGATGCCTATTCCTTCTCGGGTGGTCTGTGCCGTTCCAATCAGGGCCTTCTGGAATTCGTGGAAATGTTCAAGGCGCCGATCAAGGTGCTGCACCCGCTGCTGACCGCCACGCAGGAAGGCAATTACATCGGCACCGAAACGCTGGGGCCAATTCCCTATAACGGCACCATTCTCGCGCATTCCAACGAAGCGGAATGGACGGTGTTCAAGGCCAATCGCAACAATGAAGCATTCCTCGACCGCATCTGCGTGATCACCGTTCCCTATTGCCTGCGCGTGACGGAAGAAACCCAGATCTACAAGAAGCTGCTCGCGGGCAGCAATCTCGCCGCGGCCCCTTGCGCGCCGGAGACGCTGGAAATCCTCGCCAAATTCTGCGTGCTGACGCGGCTGAAGGAGCATGAGAATTCCAATCTCTATGCCAAGCTGCGTGTCTATGACGGCGAGAAGTTGAAAGACACCGATCCCAAAGCCCGCACGCTGCAGGAATACAAGGATCAGGCCGGCATCGACGAAGGCATGACGGGCATCTCCACCCGCTTCGCCTACAAGACGCTGTCGGAAACCTTCAATTACGACGCGACCGAAATTACCGCCGATCCTGTGCATCTGATGTATGTGCTGGAACAGGCCATCAAGCGCGAGCAATATCCCGACGATACCGAGAAGAAATATCTCGAATTCATCAAGGCGGATCTCGCACCGCGCTACGCCGAATTCATCGGCAAGGAAATCCAGAAGGCGTATCTGGAAAGCTACGGCGAATACGGCCAGAACCTGTTCGACCGTTACATCTCCTATGCGGATGCCTGGATCGAGGATCAGGATTTCAAGGATGCCGATACCGGGCAATTGCTGGATCGTGCCGCACTCGACAACGAACTGTCGAAGATCGAAAAACCGGCGGGTATCGCCAACCCGAAGGATTTCCGCAACGAAGTGGTGAAATTCGCGCTGCGCTACCGCGCGCAGAACGAAGGCAAGAATCCCGCGTGGACGGCGTACGAGAAAATCCGCAGCGTCATCGAAAAGCGGATGTTCACGCAGGTTGAGGATCTGCTGCCCGTCATCAGCTTCGAATCCAAGAAGGACAGCGACACGCAGACCAAGCACAACGAGTTCGTCAAACGCATGCTCAGCCGCGGATATACACCGCGCCAGGTGCGCCGGCTTGTGGAATGGTACATGCGCGTGAACAAGGCGGGGTAAGGGCGACACGCCCATGACCCATTTCATCGACCGCCGCCTGAACCCGAAAGGCAAGAGCCTTGCCAATCGGCAGCGCTTTTTGCGCCGGGCGCGCGCGCAAATCCGCGAGGCCGTGCAAAAATCGCTGAAGGATTCCGCGATTGCCGATATCGCCAAGGAGCGCAAGGTCAGGATTTCCACCAAGGGCACGAAGGAACCGCGCTTCCGCCTCGATCCCAAAACCTCGGGCGAACATGATTTCGTGCTGCCGGGAAACAAAACCTTCTCGCCCGGCGACGAAATCAAGAAACCGCCCAGCGGCACAGGCGGCGCCAGCGGCAAGCAGGCATCGGATTCCGGCGAAGGCGAGGACGATTTCGAATTCACCATGACGCAGGACGAAATCCTCGACATTTTCTTCGAGGATCTCGAACTGCCCAATCTCGTGCGCACCACGCTGAAGGAAACCCCCACCAGAGTGTGGAAGCGCGCAGGCATCACCACCTCCGGCTCACCCACGCAAATCAATATCCTGCGCACGATGCGTAATTCTTTTGGACGCCGCCTCGCACTGAAACGGCCGAAGCTTTCGGAAGTCGAAGCGCTGCACGCCGAACTTGAAGCGCTGGAACACGAACCTCAAACCGACGAAGCGCGCGAAAAGATCGTGGCGCTGAAGGAGCGCATCGCCAAAGCCGAATCCAAGCGCAAATGGATCGCCTTCGTGGACCCCATCGATGTGCGCTTCAATTCCTTCACCGAACAGCCCGTGCCCACCAGCCAGGCGGTGATGTTTTGTCTGATGGATGTGTCGGGCTCCATGGGCGAGCGCGAAAAGGATCTGGCCAAACGCTTCTACATGCTGCTGCATCTGTTTTTGAAGCGGCGCTACAAGAAAGTGGATGTGGTTTTCATCCGCCACACCCACGATGCGCAGGAAGTGGACGAACAGGAATTCTTCTATTCGCGCCAATCCGGTGGCACGATCGTTTCCACCGCACTCGACAAGATGCTGGAAATCCAGCGCGAGCGTTACAACACCTCCGACTGGAACATCTATGCCGCGCAGGCGTCCGACGGTTACACCCAAAGCGGCGACGCGCGCCATTGCGTGGAAATGCTGAACGGCGGAATCATGCCACTCTGCCAGTATTACGCGTATATCGAGATTCTCGACGAGCGTGAGATGGAAGTGTTTGCGAGCGAAGATTCCGGCGCGGAACTGTGGCGCGCCTATCGCACCGTCGCCGATCTCTGGCCCAATTTCGCGACAAAAAGAATCTCGAAACCCGCCGATATTTTTCCGGTGTTCCGCGAGCTGTTCAAAAAATCGGAGAGCGCGGGATGACCGCCCCCCTCTTCACCGAAGCGGAATGGGATTTCGCAACCCTCGACCGCACCTACAAGGCCATCGAGAACATCGCGCTGAACGATCTGAAGCTCGATGTCTATCCCAATCAGGTCGAAGTGATCTCCTCCGAGCAGATGCTGGATGCCTATTCCTCGCTCGCCATGCCGCTGCTCTACAATCATTGGAGCTTCGGCAAGATCTTCGCCCGCGAGGAAGCGATGTATCGCGGCGGCTATTCCGCACTCGCCTACGAGATCGTCATCAATTCGAGCCCCTGCATTTCCTATCTGCTGGAAGAAAACACGATGACGATGCAGGCGCTGGTGATGGCGCATGCCGCTTTCGGGCACAATCATTTCTTCAAGAACAATTATCTCTTCCGCCAATGGACGAATGCGGAAGGCATTCTCGATTATCTTTCTTTCGCCAAGAAATACATCGCCGCCTGCGAGGATCGCCATGGCCGCGACGAGGTGGAAGCGATTCTGGATTCCGCCCATGCGCTGATGGATCAGGGCGTGTTCCGCTATCGCCGCCCGCCCAAGCCTTCGCGCGAGCGCGTCGCCGAAAAGCGCCGCCTGCGCGCCGCTTATGAAGAGGAAGCCTATAACGAACTCTGGCGCACCCTGCCCGCCGGCATCGAGCCGCCGTCTGCGCCCATTCCCGATCCGGATGGCGATTTCGACGGCGACATGAAACTGCCGGAAGAAAATCTGCTCTATTTTCTGGAAAAGCACTCGCCGTCGCTAAAGGCGTGGCAGCGCGAAATCCTGCGCATCGTGCGCAACCTCGCCCAATATTTCTATCCGCAGAAACAGACCAAGGTGATGAACGAGGGCTGCGCCACATTCGTGCATCACACGATCATGCATCTGATGTATGAGCGCGGGCTGATCAGCGAAGGCTCGATCTTCGAATTCCTGCACAGCCACACATCCGTCGTCTTCCAGCCGGAATTCGACGACAAGCGCTATTACGGCATCAATCCTTACGCGCTCGGTTTTGCCATGATGAGCGACATCAGGCGCATCTGCGAGGCGCCCACGGCCGAAGACCGCGAATGGTTTCCCCAATTCGCGGGCTCAGGCGACTGGATGAGCACGCTGAAGGATGCCTGGGCGAATTACCGCGACGAAAGCTTCATCGAGCAGTTCCTGTCGCCCAAAGTCATGCGCGATTTCCGCTTCTTCGCGCTGTTCGACAAGGCGGATGACGCCGCCTATCGCGTCAGCGCCATTCACAACGAAACCGGCTATCGCCGCGTGCGCGCGATGCTGGCCCGTCAATATGATGTGGGAATTGCCGACCCGAACATTCAGGTCGTGGGTGCGGATCTGAAAGGAAATCGTGCGCTACAACTCGAACACCGCATGCATCGCGGCGTCCCCCTGCATCATGCGACGAAGGAACTGGTCGTCCAGCACATCGAACGTCTCTGGGGCCACGAAGTGACCCTGGAGGAGCGTGCGGACGACCAGTAAATCTCCTCGTTACGAGTTCGGCTGGCTCTGCGTCGTAGCCGGCGGCGACCAGGCGCCAGAAGCCGCTACGAATGCGAAGGCAACTGCGCCCAGAATCGCGATACCCGCCACCACCGCAATGATGCGGGGGACGACGCTTTCGCTGCTTTCGGAAACGTGGATAGGTGCTTGCATAGCCATAAGACCCTCTCTCCTTGGGGTGCCGCCGCCGCCTTCATTGGCAACCTGACCGGTCAAAACCCCGTGACAGACGGTCGCATAATATGCTGCTTCGCGCCGACTGTCACAGAAATGTTCACGATCCCGTGAATAGAAAGAAAGCGTGTTCTCCCGGACACATAGGCCGGGAGACACCTCAGCCGCGATGGGCCAAAACAACCACCTGTTCAGCCACCTGCCGGTCCGCCGCTACCTGCGATATGACCGGTTTGGGTGCGGGGCTGGTGATGGATGCGAGCAGGATCGCCAATGCGCCCGCGATGATTGCTGCGTTCAGGAATCTGGCGCCGAACACTCCGCCGTTGGAAGAATAATCGCTCATTTGCCTCTCCTTTGGCCGGGTCGTTCCGGCCGCTTGGCTGAGAGATGGCGCGCAATCGGTCGTTCGCAAATTCTGCCAGCCATGCGCGGGCGGCATGCGTCGAAACCTTGCAAACGGCGAAAATCGTACTAGAGGGAAGTTATTAGTAGCTGGGGAGGAACCCGGGCGGTTCATCCCGGCGGCGAAACCAGCGACAGAAGATAATCCGCCGAACCCTCCGGGCCGCTCATCTCCAGCGTTACGCTTTTGTCCGCTGCCCGCAGATGGAATTCCATGAAGGGGCAGCAGAGGCGCTCCAGGTCGACCCATTTCGCCAGTTCGAGAAAATCCTCCGCGCGGTAGGTCATCGTGAAGCCGGTTGGCGCGCCTTGCGTGCTTTGCATTTTCGCGAGCACGACAGTTTTGAGCCGCTCTCCATGCTCCGCGCGACGCTCTGCCGGAATTTCTTCCGGTGTACACACAATCGCCGTCATGATTTTTGCCTTTCTTGATCGTCCATCATGGTTAGCGCTACCATTTGAAGTTCACTTTAAGTCAAGGGCATGCATGCGCATCGGCGATCTGGCGAGGAAGGCGGGCGTGGCGCCATCGGCAATCCGCTATTACGAAATTGCGGGCGTGTTGCCGAAACCGTCGCGCAAATCCGGACGGCGCATCTATGGCGATGAAGCACTGGTGCGGCTGAACCTGATCGCCATGGCGCAGGCTACGGGGTTCACGCTGAAAGAAACAGCCGAATTGCTACGCACCGCAGACCGCGAAGGCTGGCGCCCCGCAAAATTCGCCGCCTTCGCCGAGCGCAAGATTGCCGAGATTGACGCCAAGCTCGATCAATTGAATTTCATGCGCGGGCTGCTCGCGAAGAGCAAATCCTGCGGCTGCATCAGCCTGAAGGATTGCGCGCTCTATGCACAATCGCAGGACGAAACGATGCGCCGCCGAGTCAGGCGCTGACGGCCGGAGTCAGGAACCGCTTGGCCAGTGCGTGATAGACGCCTTCGCGGCAGATGAGGCGCGAGCAGGCGTGGGCGATCAGGGCTGCCGCCATCAGCGGCACCAGCATGGCGTGATTGTCGGTCATTTCGGAGACGATGACGAAGCTGGTGATGGGCGCCTGCACCACGCCTGCAAAATAGGAAACCATCCCGAGCAGTACGATGGCGCCCACCGGGGCGCTGGGGAAGAACCGCGCCATATCCGCGCCGAAGCCCGCGCCCACCGATAGCGACGGCGAAAATATGCCGCCCGGAATGCCGCTGATCGACGACGCCACCGTCGCCAGGAACTTGAGCGGCATGAAAGCGAGCGGCAGCACGCCCGTGCCGTGCAAGGCTTCGCGCGCCTGCGCATAGCCGGTGCCGTAAACCTCGCCGCCGGAGAACCAGCCGCAGATCGCCACCGCCATTCCGCAGATGAGCGCAAAGACGATGGGATGGCGCTTGAGCCATGCGCCGCCGCGGCCCGGAATGCCGTCCGCCGCGCGGATCAATATGCGGCTGAACGATCCGCCGAGAATTCCACCGATGGCGCCGCACACCGGCACTGCCAGCCAATCGGTCCATGAGCCCAGCATCGCGGCGGTCGAGCCGAAATAGGTGTAGTCGCCGAGCAGCGCCAGCGACGTCATGCCGGCCAGGATTACCGCGCCGATGATGAGCCCGCTGGTGCGCATTTCGAAGCTGCGGCTCATTTCCTCGATGGCGAAAACGATTCCGGCGAGCGGTGTGTTGAAGGCCGCAGCCACGCCTGCCGCCGCACCCGCGAGGATCAGTCCCGGCTGGCGATTGGGCGTCAGGCGTCCAATGGCGAACATGATCGATGCACCCACCTGCACCGTCGGTCCTTCGCGGCCGGTGGACGCGCCGATGAGCAGTCCCAACAGCGTGAGCAACACTTTCCCCACCGCGATGCGGATGCTGACGAAGCGGCTGCGCTCCTCGGTTGTTTTGTAATGCCGCGCGGCGATGGCTTGCGGAATGCCGGAACCTTGCGTGTTGGGAAAAAAGCGGTTGGCGATATAGACGACGAGCGCGAAACCGAGCGGCGTCACCACAAACGCGCCCAGCGGATAATGCCGCAGCAATTGGCGGAAGGCATGCTGCGCGCCGTCCGACGCGAGCGCGAGGCCGACCGCGGCCGCACCCACCACCAACCCGCCCGCCATGAAGATCACGCGCCGCCGCCAGCGCCGCGAAAGCGCGCGCAGGATGCGCAGATGGCGCGCGGTGATGGGGCTGTTCATGAACGATCCGAGAGGCAACGGATTCGATACTCAGCCTATTTTGCGTAACGCCGCAACGCGAGAATTCGCCGCTTCAGGCCTCTTTCCGCGCCGCTTTGGGTGCGGCACCTTTCACGCTCGTGCGCACCATTTCGCGGCGGTGGCCGTGGTAATCGTTCATGGCGAAATGCTGCGTGGAGCGATTGTCCCAGATCGCGAGCATGCCTTGCGCCCAATTAAGCCGCCACGTCAAAGCCTCGCTCACCGAATGCTTGTGGATGTCGCGCAGCAGTGCATCGGAGGCATCCTTGTCCCAGCCGTCGATGCGCGTGGTGTAAACCTGATTGATGTAAAGCACCGGTTTGCCCGTATCGGGATGGCGCGTGACGGCGGGATGAACCTGTTCGCGCCGCGCATCCTTCGAGGGCTCGATTTGCGTGGAAAGCATATGTTTCACATGATCGAAATAGCCGCCATCGCCATAGGCCATGCCCGCGGAATGCACCGCATCCAGCCCCATCAGCGTGTCGCGCAAATCGGGCGTGAGCGTTTCCAGCGCGCGATATTGATTGGCCCAGATCGTGTCGCCGCCGCTGGGCGGCGCTTCGAGGCAATAGAGCAGCGTGTAATTCGGCGGCGCCGGCAGATAGGAAAGATCGGTGTGCCAGGCGTTGGCGAAATTCAGCTCGTCGCCCGGCTCCTTCAAAATGCGGATGACATAGGGCCGGTCCGGCAGCGGCTTGACGAAAGGCGTCAGATCGCGCCCGCCCAGCGCATCGGTGACGCGCTCCAGATCGTCCAGCGAGATCTTCTGATCGGGCAATGCGATTACCAAATGATCGGCCAGCGCTTGCTTCAACGCGGCCACTTCTTCGGCGTCCGGCGCGCGCGTGAGATCGACGCCCGTGACATAGGCCCCCGCCGCCCCGCCGGAGGGTTGAACCTTCAATTTCTCGCGCGTGTGGACGTTCATGTTCATCTCCGGTTCATTTCCGGGACTATAACGCGGATCGGCGCGCCCGCGCAGGTGCGATTTCGCAAGAAATGCGAGCTGCGATGACTGGCGTTTTACTGCGGGGTCAGGTTATGCTCCGCCCAATATTGGGGGCCCCCTAAGTGAACAATCGGACACAATTCTCCGCCACGCGGACCGCAAAACTCTCTGCAGCCTTGATGCTGGGAGCGGCACTCTGCGGACTCTCTTTCGCCACGCCTGCGCTGGCTGCAAATCCGGTTCCGAGCGGCGATTGCCTCCTATCGAACCCGACCGGCGACAACTGGATCGCAGCAACTCCGAGCAGCTGGGCCACCGCCTTGAATTGGAGCAGCGGTGTACCGACGAGCAGCACGGCGCAGACGAACATCACGAACACTGGCACCGCGCAAATCACCGCCGCGGCCAATGCAGGCACCGCGCTCAATCTTTGCGACGGCGAGGTCGATCTGGGAACGGGCGGCAGCCTGACGGCAGGCGCCATTGCAATCGGGCCGAACGGGAAACTTTTTCTGAACGACTCCGCCGCCACTGTGACTGTGACGGATGCGATCTATCTGAACGGCGGCCAGCTGCGCGCCACAACGACGGACACGTTTTCGTCAAAAATCGTCATAGGCAACGCTGACTACAGTACGGGAACCATTTCCGCGGCGGCAGGAAAAACGCTCACGCTCACGGGCCCGATCATAGTCAGTGCCGGCGTCAGCAACGCCAATCTCACATTCGGCTCGCTCACCGACACCGGCACGGTCGTCTACGCGCCCTCGACCGCGAACACTTACACCGGCAACATGACCATCGCTGGCGGTACGCTCGCGATCAAGAACTCGGATACCTTTCTTTATAACGGCGTAATTTCAGGGTCCGGAAATCTCCAGCAAATCGGTACCGGCAACACGATCTTGAACGGAGTGAATACTTACACCGGCACCACGACGGTGATTTCCGGTGTTTTGACCGTTACAGGTTCGATTTCCCAATCTGCTGTCACCGTAAATTCCGGCGGCACGCTGGCCGGCACGGGCACGGTCGGCGCCACGACCGTCGCCGGCAGCACGACTGTCGGCGGCAACACGGTCGCGGGCGGCATGATCGCCGGCGGCACTTCTGCCGGCACTCCCGCAACGCTCACCATCAATGGCAACCTTTTACTTTCACCGGGCTCCACCTATCTCGCGTCGTTCAGGCTGGCGACGACCAGTTCGCCTGCGGCGAACAGCAAGCTCGCCGTCCATGGCACGGCAAACATCACCGGCGCATTGCTCGACATATCGCCCAGTTCACAGGCTGCCGCCGGCGTGAAATACACATTGCTGTCGTCGACTGGCGCCCTCACCGGCACGTTCACGCTCGCATCAGGAGGCGCCATCGGCAATTATCTGGCGGCACTTTCCTATGACGCCAACGACGCATATGTGCAATTTACGCTGATCCAGCTGACGCCGAAATTGCCCGCGGGCGCAACGTCGGACCAAAAAGTGGTTACCGGGGCGATCGACCACGCGATCAATCACGGAACCACGCTGACGCAAGGTTTCAGCAATCTCGCAACGCTTTCGTCCGCCAATCTTGCAGCCGCAGCCGATCAGCTTTCCGGCGAAATCGGAAGCGATCTGTCGAACGTGGCGACGGCGCAGATCAATCCGTTCCTGACCGTTCTGCTGACCCGGCCCGGCGATCTCGACACGGCTCTCGGCCCGGGGCGGCCGCACAATGCGAGCCTGTGGGGAACATTCTTTGGCGGCGGCGGCAACGCAAGCGCCGACAATTCCGTGGGCTCGCACGCGCTCAGCAACAATGAATTCGGTTTTGCGACCGGATTGGACGTGATGCTCGCATCGTCCTTCCAGATGGGTGCCGCACTTGCCGCCAGCCGGACGAACTTCACGCTCGCCAGCAATCTGGGCACCGGAACGGACAATGCCTTTCAGGCCGGATTGTATCTCACCAAACGTTTCGGCCGCAGCGCCTATATTTCAGCGGCAGGCGCCTATGGGATGGGAAATATAACCACCACCAGAAAGCTCACGCTCGCAGGCAACGATACGCTGACGGGCAAGGTGACGGCGCACACGGCCGCAGGCCGCATCGAAACCGGCTATCGCTTCGGCTTCGGCCATATGGGGCTGACACCGTATGTGGCATTCCAGTATGACCGCTTCAACGCACCGGCCTATAGCGAAACCGCATCGGCCGGCACGGCGCAATTCGCACTCGACTATGCCGCGCACACCTCTCCCACGACGTCTTACGAAATCGGCACCGGCATCGATTATTCGAGCGCGTCCACCCGCAGATCGTCCCTGCATCTCTATGGGCGCGTGGCCTGGGCGCATCAGGCGACGACCGACCCCAACGTCACCGAAGACTTTCACACACTGGTGAACACCACGACGAACTCCGCCTTCACCGTGCAGGGGAACGCGCCGCCCGCGAACTCCGCGCTGCTGTCGTTCGGCGCGGAATTGAGAGGCAAGAACGGGCTGTCGATCGGATTTAAACTGAACGGCGCGCTGTCCCAGAGTTCGACCGCCTATTTCGGAACCGGCGATCTCAAATATTCCTGGTAGAGAATCGCGAGGCGAAATTGGAAAAAGCTGAAGACACAGCGATGATTGCCGCGCGCGAAACCGCCGCGCGCAATCCCGCCCAACCGCCGCCGCGCCTGCCGCGCGATGCCGCGTCGGCGATCAAGGTTTTCGCGAACCATCCGAGCACGCAATTCATCGCTCTTGCGACGATTGCGGCCGCGGCGGCCCGCCTGTGGGCCGGCCATTTCAGCTGGATCGATGCGGCCGCCGCACTCGGCGTGTGGGCGTATTTTCCGGTCAATGAATGGCTGATCCATGTCTTCATCCTGCATTTCAAGCCGGTGAAACTGTTCGGCCGCACGCTCGATTTCTATCTTCCGAAAACGCACCGGCGCCATCATGCCGAGCCGTGGAATCTCGACTGGATCTTCATTCCGCGCCATGTGCATGCGCTCTCGTTTCCGGTCTTCGCGCTGATCGGCGTGCTCGCCTATGCGTGGGGCGGACGCAGCGTTGGCGGCCCCGTGCTGAGCGGTATCGCGATATATCTGCTGCTGGGCCTGCATTACGAATGGGTCCATTACCTCGCCCATATTCCGTGGTGCCCGAACCTCGCCTATTACAAACGCCGCGTGCGCGAGCATCGCTGGCATCATTTCCGCAACGAGAATTACTGGTGGGGCGTCTCCATGGGCCTGGGCGACCGCATCTTCGGAACCGCGCCGCTGGTGGAAGAAACAGGCCGCTCCGGCACCACCGCCACAATCGGCGTGACCGAACGAATGCCCTGACCGGATGGAGCGGGCGAAGGGAATCGAACCCTCGTCAGTAGCTTGGGAAGCTACAGCTCTACCATTGAGCTACGCCCGCATGCCCAATCGATAGCATGCGAACGAGCCGTGATGGAAGGCCGCGCGCAGGTTTGAGTGGTCACACGGGCCCGGCGGTGCCCGCTAATTTCCGATATCGATTGCGATATTGATGAACGGGCCGACGAAGCCGCGATCCGCCTTTTGACTTGTTGCCAGACCGGTATCGAAGGCGCCGAAAAACCAATCTCCGCGATAGCCCAAGCTCGCCTTGAATGCTCCGACGCGATAGGACGCGCCGATGAACCCGCCGAGATGGGGCACGGTGGCGATTTCGCGCCGAGTCAGTCCATCGATCTGCTTCATCACGATCACGTCGCGTGCGCGCGACGGCAGCCGGTCGAGCGCTGCCTGCACGCGGCGCAAGCCATCGCGCGCCATCAGCACGCGCTCGGGACCTGGCTCATCCATCGCCAGGCTGAGCGCTTCCACGTCCGCAACTGCATCTATGGGAACGATCTGAGCCCGGCGAATGCGATCGATCATCAAATTGCGCGCGATGCGAAACATCAGCGGCTTCACGGGATGGGGAATCTGAATCTGCGCCGCTTCATAGATGCGCACATAAACTTCCTGGCAAAGATCGGCGTAATCGCTCTGATCGCGCCAATTGCGGTGCAGGAATTGAATCAGCGCAGCTTCCATCGGCAAAACCTCGCGCACGAACCAGGCATCGACGTCCGGCACGGACGTGCTCATGGCCACACCGGAATGGCGGCCGATGCCTTCACAATGCGATTCCGTTTTTTCTTTCATCCCCCGCGGCCTCACGCCCGAACGGCATCAAGCTTAGGACTTCGCCCGGCTAAACGAAGAGATTGGCCAGACGGGGGGGATAATTTTGCGATGTGCGGTGCACATACTGCTGCAATGCAGCAAGAACGATGGAAAACTGCGCAAAGGAAAATGCGCGGCGGATCGCTCCACCGCGCAGATTTTTGGAAAGCTTGTCAGCTAATCACCGAGGCCTACGCTGATACTAGCGAAGGGGCCGAAGAAGCTGCGGTTCTCTGTCTTGCGGGTCGCGAGACCGCCGTCGATAGCGTTGAAGAAGAAATCTGCCTTGTAGCCGACGCTGACCTTAGCGTTGGTATAACGCCACGATACGCCCGCAAACCCGCCGAGATTGGGAACGCTCACGTTTTTGCTGCGGGTCGATCCGCCGGAAGTTTGGTTGATCGAAACATAGTGATATTGATGCCTGATATTGTCTATCGTCTGATGATGACTTTGCATGCGCTGGCGCCCAAACAAAACCGCGGCATTCAAACCCCAATCGAGCGCAATACTTCCAGACGAAGAATTGCCCGCTATATTTGCCGAAGCATCCCAAGAGAATGAAGGCCCGATACCGGTGAATCTCCGCTTTGCGTCGGAATTGGCCCGGAAGATATGATAATAGCCGTATCCGTTTATGTTCGTCGGCTGCGACTGTATTTCGACGGCGCCGCGCGAATTGAATTGGGCGATGCGCACGCCAGCGCTTAGCACCGATCGTCCGCCACTTCCAAAGCTGCCGAGACCGACATCCTTGCCTGCCTGGAAGTCGAGAATTACATGGCTTTCTGCGCTTTGGGCTTTGAAAATCTGGTAGGCATCATATGCGCCGATATATTTGCCGGAATAATAGCGGCTAGCATGGGCGGTTTGGTGATTGCGGGTTTCGGATCGAGCGCTCTTGCCATAACGCACACCAAGCGAAAGAACCCAATCGCTTCCGTCGGGCTGATAAGTGATTCTGGCACCCTTGTCCCAGATCTTCGGCGGCCCCTTCTCCAGATCAGCATGTGCTGCAGCATCGAACGGCGATGCCAGCAGGAAAGGCGGAGCGTAAATGTCCTCATTCGTGTTCTGTTGCGAAAATTGGCCGTCCACTTCAAGCCAGATGGACGGGCGGTTGGCATCCTCTGCCTTCGCTGCATTTCCGGCAGAAATATATGCACCTAGCGCAAGCGCCGAAGCGCCCGTCAGCAGTTTCCAGCGGATGGTGGCGCGATTGTCGTTCTTTTGTATGAGTTCGCTCATTGGTGTTTCCCCCTCACAAGTTCTTCGTGACGCGCACGCCGAACAGGCGCGGATCGGTGACGAACACATTGGTTGTCAGTGCAGTATCGTCGGAAAAGAGGAATGCGCCGGTGATTGCCGTCGTGTCGAACACATTCTTCAGATAACCCATGACCTGCCAGCCATCCGCGCTCGTCAGGATCAGCGCCAGATTGACGTTCGAATAACCTCGAATCTTGTCATAGGGCCGATCATTGAAGATTCGCGCGAAGCTCTGCGATTGCCAGTAGAAATCGCTGTGCAGCGTGGCCGCCCAATCTTCCGAAACCGGCATGGTGTATTCCGCCGACAGCGAGGTCGTGAATTTCGGCGCATTGGGCAGCTTGTTGCCGCCAAGGTCCTTCGCAAAACCCTCACCATTGTTGGGCGCCGTCGAAGGATCGAAGCCGGCCGCGGCGAATGCGGCTTTGTCTTGTGCTCCGTTCTGACCGAAGATTGCAGCAATGCCGCCCGGCGTATATGCAGCGTCACAAGCTCCCGTCAGTCCTGTCGCGAATACGCTTGGGTCGTCGTTTACCAGCAGAATTTGCTTTACGGCAGCGGCCGGCAAAATGCAGTTCGACGTTTCGGCGACATAGGGCCTGACCACCATCCAATCGCTATGGCCGGCCGTGCGGTCCATAAGATCGATCGCGGATTGACCTTTGTTAACGGAGGTATCTTCGTAGCCGCCCGCGAAGTTGAATTTCAGGCCAGGCATTGGCTCCCAGCTCGTTTCCAATTCCGCGCCTTTCACCGTGGCGTCGAAATTGAGATTGATAGAGGTGCGATCGACGATCTGCGAAATCTGATAGCCTTTGTAATCGTAATAGAAGACATCGCCGTTCAATGTGACCCCGCCATCGAGCAACGTATTTTTCGTTCCGAGTTCGTAGGCGTTGATGAATTCCGGCGCGAATGTCGGTGGATGGGTGACCGAGGATTGCGCACTCGCGAAATCAGCGATCGGTCCCGGCGGATTGGCGCCGCCGCCCTTGTATCCGCGAGCGTATGAAGCGTAGACGAGGCTCTGATCCGTGAAATCGAGCTTCGGTGTCCAGTTGGCGACGAAGCGTCCCGTCCATTCTTTCCATTCCTGATGGACGACGCTCTCGATTGGATAGCCGCCGCCCGCTTCAAAAACCCAGCTTGGAATGTTCCAGAACGTTTTCTGATCGTCGGTCCAGCGCAGGCCGCCCGTCAATTTGATATCGGGCGTGACCTGATAGTAGGCCTCGCCGAATCCAGCGTAAGAATTCAGCGCGTATGGATTCTCGCTGCGGAAATAATTGTGCCCCTGCCCGTTAATCTGCGCGAGTGGATTGGGATCGATATAGGTGCCGGGCAGTTTGCCATCGACGACAACGCCATCGCAGCCCAAAGGAGACGGCCACGCGGAGGGGTGACCAAAGATTGCGATGATGAATGGTTCGGGCGAAATAAGGGATGGCGGCAGATATGAACCCGGCGTGATGCCACTGTTGCATTCGGTATACTGACCGGCATCCTGGCCGTTGATCTCCTGCAGTTCAGCTGTGATGAGGTTGAAGAAGACGTAGTAATCCTCAACCGTCTGATAGTGCATATAGTTCGCGCCCGCGCTGAAATTGAGCGGGCCACTGAAATTGGACGCCAACCGCAGTTCCTGCGAGAACTGCCAGGCATGTTCCTGTGAAAGATCCTCTCCAACCATGCTTTGGGAACAGCCAAGTTGAGGATCGCAGTACGTCTTGCCATCCGGTTCGAGAGGATCGGCGCCGCGAAGATCGCTAACATTTGCTATGCCCGCATTGAAGATGCCCGGCGCAGTATCGAACCGATTGAGATCTTCGGTAGAATATAGAAAATCTTTGTTGTAGCCCGTCTGCGACGTCAGCGTCAGCGAAGGCGCGACCGCCCAATCGGCGTTGAGCTCCAAGGTGTCGTTCTTCGCGCTATAATGCGGCTTTATCAGCGACTGGATAACGCGAAGATTACGCGATTGCGTCTGACTGGCATAGGGATCGATCGGATTGAGGATCAGATCGCCATTGATGAACGCGCCCAGCTCGTAGAAAGGATAAACTCTGCCGTTCGGCGTTTCGTATGCCTCCGCAGAATAGAGCGAGGCTGGACGACAACCCTGGCTAAGCCAGGTTTGCACAAATTCTTGGGTGAAAGATGCAGGCTGGTCGCTCCTGTAGTCTGCGCCGGGGTACGGAAGCGCGGAAATATCAAGACCATCGACCGATGTCGGCCCCGGATCCTTCTTGCAAAGCTGCTTAGCAGAGCGCACGCGGTCGTCATTTTCCTGGAAATGTTCCCAGACGGCATAAACTTGCAGATCTTCGACTGGCTTCCAGCCCAGCGTGATGCGGCCCGACCACAAATCGCGGCCATCGACGGGTATGCCGAGCGAGCTGTCGAATGTGTAGCCATCGCGCTTGGTCCATTCTGCAGCAGCGCGAATATCCAGCCGGTCATCGACAATAGGAACGTTGATCATCCCCTCGAAACGGCGGTTGTGATAGTTGCCCAAATCGGCTGAAGCCATCGCCTCGAACTGATCGGTGGGCTTTGCGGAAATCACGTTCACCACGCCCGCGGTTGCGTTGCGGCCATAGAGCGTGCCTTGCGGTCCGCGCAGCACTTCGACTTGCGAAACGTCGTAGAATTCCTGCTCGAAGAAGTGATTGCGGATGAAGGGCGTGTCGTTGAACGCCACGGCCACCGCAGGATCAGTCGTGACAGAAATCGCCTGCGTGCCGATGCCGCGGATCTGAATGTTATAGCCGGTGAAATTTGTTTTCGAAAATGTGAGGTTCGGAACCTCCTTCACCAAATCCGGGCCGCCAGCAATCTGGCGCGATGTTAATTGTTCCTGGCTGAGCGCAGTAATGGCAATCGGCACCGTCTGAATATCGCCTTTGATCTTCGATGAGGTGACAACCACGGATTCGATCGCCGACGATGCCGTCGCCGCGGCCGCTACAACACGCGTCGAGGTGACTTCCTGAACGCGTGCAGCCGGCGCCCGCACAATGCCGACCGCGCCCGAAGCATCGCGCTGCATCGTGAAGCCCGTGCCCGCCAGAATGCGCGAGAGTGCGGCATAGGCGGTGAGTTCGCCCTTCACGCCGTTGGTGCGCGTGCCCTTGATGGCATCGTCGGAAACGATCAGCTCTACACCGGTTTGCGTCGAATAGGCGTTCAGCGCCGTCACCAGATCGCCACTCGGGATATTGTATTGCGCCGCGAGCGCGCCCGTTGAGAGCGCAATGGCGCTCGCTCCGCCAATCAGGATCGATTTCAGATATTTTTTCATATTCCCCCCTTCATGCAGGCAGCGCCTTCACGCCCGCGAAAATTGTTCAGCGTGAAACTACAATTCTGTTGCTATCATCGGCCACGTTCAGTCCAAGAACGGTGCGGGCGATGCGCGCAAATGCTTCCACATTGGTTGCCCGGAACGTGCCGTCGATTTTCATCGCGCCTGCCTCCGCATCGGCGATGACAAGCTTCCGCTGGTTGTAGCGATTGAATTCTGCCGCGGCGTCCGCCAGAGATGTGTGCTTGAACACCAGAACGCCCTGCCGCCAGCCGAGTTCGGTTGCGAGTTCGCGCGCCGATTGACGCGTCACCGAAACGGAGTTGGCGGACGCCACCGCTACATCGCCCGGCATCAAAAGCGTGGATTGCGAGGGCGTATGCGCATCGAACCAGACGCGGCCCTGCGAGACGGCCACTTCGAGTTTCTTAGGGTCACGCCGCACCAGGAATTTCGTGCCAAGATCGGTGATGCGATGATTGCCTGCCATCACGATAAAGGGATGCGCCGCATCGTGCTTCACCTGGAAGAATGCTTCGCCCTTTTCCAGCCAGATCACGCGCTGATCGGCATTCATGCGCGCGCGCAGGCTTGTGTCGGTGTTGAGTTCGATGCGCGAGCCGTCGGCAAACGCCACCGTTTCGTGACCGCCCACGGCTGTCGAGAATGTACGGTCATGCGGCGTCAGCAGATAATCCGCCGCCGCCACACCGATCACCGCGATCACTGCAAACGCTGCTGCCATCTTCAGCATCAGCGGAAGCATCCGGTGTTCGGTCGCATCGGACGCGGGACGAATGGCGGAAAGCCATTCCGTGCGCCGCCAGGCGGCATCGAGCCGCCAATACGCGACCATATGTGCGGGCGATTGCGCCAGCCAGTCATCGAGGCGCGCTTGATCCTCGTCGCGCCAGTCATCGGCATAGCGCCGTTCCGCAACCCAGGCTGCTGCTTCTGTATGCACATCGTCTGCATGCTCCGGCAGCGGTGCTTCGCGGGCGATATCGCTCATGCTTTCCTCCCGGAAGATTCGCGATACAGCATGCTCGCCAGCGCGCGCACGCCTTCGGCGACATATTCCTTCACGGTGCCTTCGCCGATGCCCATGCGCTGCGCGATCTCGCGGCGCGAAAGTCCATCGACTTGCCTCAGAACAATCGCTTCGCGGCAGCGCGGCGGCAGGCGATCGAGTGCAATCTGCAGCTTGCGAAGATCTTCGCGCGCGATCACATTCTGATCGGGCGAGGGCTCGTCTTTCGCGACGCCCAACGCATCGAGATCGGCCACGGCCTCGATGGGAATGATCTGCTCGCGACGCACCCGATCGATCAGCAGATTGCGCGCAATGGTGAAGACGAAAGGTTTCGCGGGAACCGGTATCTGCTTCAGCGCCGCTTCGCACACCCGCACATAGACGTCCTGCAGCATGTCCTCGACATCGCTGCGGTTGCGCCAGTTGTGATGCAGGAATTGAATCAACATTGCCTCCAGCGGCAACACCTCGCGCACGAACCACGCCTGCACGTCCGATGCAGTCATGGCTGCACCCTGACTGCGCAAGTCAGTGCGTTCACGGCCGGTTCCCGATGTTTCGACCATCCCCCGCAAGCTTCCCTTAGGGGTCCAAGCTTCGGCTATATGGATTAGAACGAAACGCTACGGCCGATGGGAGGGAAGAAATTCGTCAGAATTCCTATCGCAATTGCGAAGGGCGCTGTGAAATCGCGCCATTTGTGAAATAATCCCCGGATGGCGGGGCCGTTCATCCCTTTTGGTGCAGCGCATTGCAGTGCAATCGCACTTGGCTTTGCCGTTCCCCTGGGGCTTGCGGGGCTGGCGCGCAAATGGGCCGCTCTCGACAAACCGATGCGCTGGCTGCTCGCGGGCCTGATCGTCGCCGACCGGATTTTGTGGTTGGTGCTGATCGAAAAAGAAGGCTGGGTCTCGGCGCAAAATCTGTTGCCGATGCATCTGTGCGATTGGGCATCGATTGCCGCCGCGATCACGCTTCTATGGCCGAATCAGCGAAGCTATGAACTCGCCTATTTCTGGGCGTTCTCAGGAACGCTTCAAGCCCTGCTGACACCGGAGCTGGCGGTGGATTTTCCCGATCTGCGATTCATTATTTTTTTCCTGTCGCATTGCACGGTGATTGCGTCGGTTCTTTATCTGACGCTACGCGGCATGCGGCCCTATCCATCATCCTTGCTGCGCGTGGCGGCATGGTCGCTTGTCTATATGGCGCTCGCCATCGCCATCAATACATTCGTTGGCACGAATTTCGGCTATCTGCGTCTCAAACCGTTCACGCCGTCGGTGCTCGATTATCTGGCGCCGTGGCCCTGGTATATTCCGGAGCTGGTCGCCATCGGAATCGTTTCGATACTGATCTATTATGCGCCGTTCTTTATCGCGGACCTTCTGCGTCGCCGGAAAGCCGCCCATATATAAGACAATCCCGCGCCACGCCTTCGCGAATGATGTGGCCGCGCAGCGTGCCCTCGTAAGAAAAGCCGAGCCGCGAGAGCTGCTGCCGCGCGGCCTCGTTGCGCGCATGAATGCGGGCCCATAGCCGCTTCAACCCCAATGTGCCGAAAGCGTAAGCCGCGATGGCGCGCAGAGCTTCCTGCGCGAAGCCATTTCCCCAATAGCGGCGGGCGAACAGGAAGCCTATTTCCGCGCGGCTATGGCGATGGTCGATTTCGCTGAGATCGCAGCTTGCGATTGCAGCGCCATCCAGGCACACGGCCCAATAGAGGGCGCGGCCTGCATCCATGTCCGCAATTTGGGCCGCAACGATTTCGGCCACGGTTTCGGGGTCCTTGAAGGCAGCATAATCCCAGAAACGCATGGCTTCCGGATCGCTCATGATCGCGAAGATGGCAGGCGAATCGGCAAGACTCAGCGGCCGCAGAGACAGACGCTCGGTTTCGATGATGGCTTGCATGGGCCCACACCAACCAAATGAGCCTGAAAATTCGTGAGGCGGCCGGCGCAGTTACTGCGCCGTAGCCGCCTCACGCTGCCCCCTTACTATGCGGACCCATAACCGCGAGGCCTAGCCCCCCAAGCCGTTGGACCCGCGGCACTGACAACCATGACAGTAAGGCGTCAGGACGCAATACATTGCGATGACGCGCCGCGATTTTTGCAACAAAGTGTGGATTGGCGGCCACAATTCTCGCGAGGCGCTGCGTCAGCTTTCGCGGAAATGCTTGGAAAGTTTCAGGCCCTGCCGCTGGTAATTCGAGCCGATTCCCTGCCCATAAATTTCCGGCGGCGGATCGGTCAGGCGTTCGAAAACCAGCCGTCCGATCACCTGCCCATGCTCAAGGATAAACGGCACTTCGCGGGAGCGAACTTCCAGAACGCCGCGCGCGCTGGGCGGTTTTCCGGGATCGAAACCGAAACCGGGATCGAAGAACCCCGCATAATGCACGCGGAATTCACCCACCAGCGGATTGAACGGCACCATTTCCGCCGCGTATTCCGGCGGAATCGCCACGGCTTCGCGGCTGGCCAGAATGTAGAACTCGTCGGGGTCCAGAATGATATTGCCGGAAGGGTGCGCCTCGATGGGGTCCCAATAATCCATCGGCGAGAGCACGGCACGCTTGTCCACATCGATCACGCCGGTATGGCGCTTTGCCCGCCAACCGATTCGCTCACCCGCCATGCCTTTGAGGTCGATGGAAAGTGCGAGCCCATTGTCGATATCGGCCTCGCCATTCACCAATGGCGTCTCGGCATGAAGCCGCTTTAATTGCGTATCGGTGAACTGCGGCGAGCCGCGCCGCACGCGCAACTGGTTCAGCCGCGAGCCCTTGCGCACCAGCACCGGAAAGGTGCGCGGCGAAATCTCCGCAAACAAAGGCCCGCGATAGCCGGGCTCGATGCGGTCGAAGGCGGGCGCGTAATCGGTGATCAGCCGCGTGAACACATCGATGCGGCCGGTTGAGCTTTTGGGATTGACCACGCCGGACACACGCGAGGAAAACTCCGCCCGCTCAATCAGCGGCACGATATAGACGCAGCCCGTTTCCAGCACCGCGCCGGGCTTCAGATCGATCTCATGCATGATGACGGAGGCGAGCTTGTGCTCCACCGTTGCGTTCGGACCCGGCAGGAAGCTCGCCCGCACCCGCCAGGCAATCGGCCCTAGCCGCAAATCAATGCTCGCAGGCTGGATCTGCGATTCCTCTATGTCTTCAGTGGCCACCACCTCGCGCCGCGCCCGGATCAGGCGGCGCAGCACATGGCTCGGCAGGATGCCGGTGGAATAGCGGCCATATTCCCCGCCACTTTCCGGGTCGCCGAACAGGTTTTCTTCGGTTTCAGTCATGGCGCACTTATAGAAGTGCGGCGCCCAGCGGTCACGCGTGGTCCCCAAGAAACCCACGGATTTCGGCGATGGTTTCGGCCAATCCGCAACGTTTCGCAGGCGTCTCGGGTGGAAATGCGGATAGCAGCCGCGTGGGCGTGGCCGGTTCGAGGATCACGAAGCAGCCGCGGTCGGCCTGGCTGCGAATCAGCCTGCCGAAAGCCTGCTTCAGGCGCAACCGTGTGAGCAGATCGTCATAACTCTTGCCGAAGCGCGCGCGGCGGGCCTTGTGCAGGATCGTGGGCTTGGGCCACGGCACCTTGTCGAACACGACGAGGCGCAACGACCGCCCCGGCACATCCACGCCATCGCGCAGCGCATCAGTGCCAAGCAGGCAGGCGCTTTCCTCCGCGCGAAACAGATCGACCAGCGCGCCGGTGTCGAGCCGGTCCACATGCTGCGCATAAAGCGTGAGACCGGCATCGGCGAGCGGCGCGGAGATGCGGCTCTCCACCGCGCGCAAGGCTCGCACCGCCGTGAACAATCCCAGCGCCCCGCCGCCGCTCGCCAGAAACAATTCGCGATAGGCCGCGGCGAGTGCATCGACATCGCGCCGGTTCACATCCTTCACGATGAAGATGCGCGATTGCTGCGCGTAATCGAATGGCGAACCGAAACTCGCTCGCCGCGCGGGCTCCGGCAGATGCTGCGCGCCCGAGCGCACTTCGGCCGATTGCCAATCGTCGGCAGCGCCGGCATCGCGCAATGTTGCGGACGTGATCAGCGCGCCATGCGCGGGTGCCAGAACTTCGCCTGCGAGCGGTATTGTGGGATCGATCCAGTGCCGCCACAGCCCGACATCGCCGTCACGCCCGTCTTCGCGCTCGATCTCGAACCAATCGACGAATTCCTCGCGACGCTCGCCATTTTCCAGCGCATCCAGCATCGCAATCCATGCAGGCAATATCAATTTCGCACGGCGCTCAACGCCACGCGCCGCCGCCTCGATACGCGCGCGTTGATAGATTTCCAGATCGCCCGCATTCACATCGAGTTGCTTACGCAAGGAATGCGCCAGCCGCAGCAAGGGTGCCGCCAACCGCTTCAACGCCGCGCCAAGCTGACGCGCCGCAGTGAGCAATTCATCGCCCAGCGGTTCCGTATCGGCCTCAATGGAGTAGAACGCATCGGCATCTTCGCTGCGCGCACGAACATGTTGATACGCAGCGCTCAGGAAAACTTCGCCCGGCCCGCGCGGCGCGGGGAGACGCGAAATCCAGCCCTCGCCTGCCAGTGCGCCCGATGCAGCGACCGCTTCATCCAGCGCGGGTTGCGCCACATCATCGTCAACGATGAGATCTTTCAAGCGTTCTTCCAGCCCGCGAACGCGGCTGCGGGCGCGCGCTTCCGGTCCGCGTATCCAGCGGCGCAGATCGGCCATTTCGCTTCCCGAGAGAAACGCGGCAAAGCCCGAATCCGCGGCATCAAAGAGATGATGTCCTTCATCGAAGACATAACGCACGCGGCGTTCCGGCGGCGTGTCGGTGGTTTCGTCCACCGCGAGCCAATCCTGTGCGGCTTGCGCGATCACCAGCGCATGATTGGCCACGACAATGGGCGCATGCCGCGCGCGGCGCACGGCGCGCTCGATGAAACAGGTGCGGTAATGCGGGCACGCCGCATAGATGCATTCGCCGCGGCGATCGGTGATTTCGTTCAGCGAAAAGGACGCCGCCAGAAACGCTGGAAAACCGACGCCAGAAATATCGCCGTCCGCGGTCGCACCGATCCAACGTGCGACCAATCCCAATGCGACAGCGCGTTGTCCTGGTGCTAGCGCAGTGCGTTTTGCAGCTTCCTCGAAATTCAAAAGGCACAGATAATTCTCGCGGCCCTTGCGCACCACCGCTTTTTCTTCGCGCTCGACGGGATCTGGATAAAGCCGCGCAATTTCCTGCACGATCTGGCGCTGCAGATTGCGGGTGTAGGTGGAGAGCCAAAGCCCCGGCCCGTTCTTTTCCGCCCAAAGACTGGCTGGCGCGAGATAGCCAAGCGTCTTGCCGACGCCCGTGCCCGCTTCGATCAACGCGATCTTCGGCGAGCCCGCACGTTCGCGTGCGCCGAATGCATAAGCCGCAGCTTCCGCGTAAGCCGCCTGCTCCGGACGCGCTTCACCACCACTTCCCACAAGCTCGCGCAATCGCACACGCGTTTCATCGGCTGATACCGGCAGCGAACTTGGCTTGGCGGGTGGTGCATCGTCTTCCCATTGCGGGAGCCCGCGCCAGGTTTCATATCCCGCAATCGGGCTTTGCGATTTTTCCGGTTCCCCGATGGCGTCCAGCACCCTCGGTCCCCAACGCCAGCCCGCACGCGCCAGCGAGAATGCCAGCGGCCGCAATTTCGCGCGTTCGGCTTCGTTCTTCGATTTCAATTCATCGATCAATGCTGCTGCGGCTTCATGCAACGCGCGCGCAGATTCTTCGGCGTTTGTGGGAATGGCCAAACCCAGCGCTCGCGCCAATCCCAAGGCGCTCGGCACGCACACCATTGCGGGCCGCGTGAACGGGAAAAGCTCCAGCACATCAAAGAGGGGTCTGCCCGGTTGCGTCTTCAATCGTCCGGCGACGAATATCGCATGCGCCACCAGCACATCGCCCGAGCGGAAAAGTCCGCGCGCCTCTTCCACACCCGCGCGACGGCACGCGCCATCGCCTGTGCACAGCACCGCACCACCCGGCGCGGGAATAAGGGCGTTGAACCCGATAAGAGACGGAATCTGCAGCATCGCTGCCGATCATGGAGATCAGCCGCGGATAATGAAAGTCACGCCGCCAGATCGGGATAAAGATTGACCAGCGCCCGGCGCACGCGCTCATGCTCGGCGATTACCGCCTTGGCCGCGCCCTGCAACGTCTGGGCATTGTCACCCTCGCGCGCCTTTTGCGTGAAGCCGCGCGCTGCCGCCGTCAGCGCAGCCAGACCCAGCCCGCCCGCCGCGCCTGCGATATCCTGCGCGATGCGGGTGGCTTCATCCCAGCGTTCGCTGTCGCTTGCGTCGTCGAGTTTGCCGCAAAGTTCCTGCGCCGTCTTCACATAGGATTGCAGGATTTCGATCAGCGTGGTGAGGCCCAGCGATTTTTCCAGCGCGGCAAAGGCGGGCGCATCGATGGCCGCGACATTCTCATTGTCCATGTCGGGCGCGGGCGAGAAGGATTCCATCGCGCGGCCCAAAAGATCGCGCAAGGCGACATAGAGCGAGCCCGCAGCCGCCGGCCAGCGCAACACTTCGCCCGCACCTGCCGGTGTGCGCATGCCACCCGTGACAATCGCCAGCAACGGCGCGCGCACGCCTGGCGATGCCGCCAGCGTATCGGCATCGTTGGCGTCCACGATGATGGCGTCGAATTGCTGGCGCCCTGCGAGCGAGATCGCATCGATGGCGCTTTCCGCTATTTCGATCCGGTTGCCGAAGGGCTCGAGGAAATCGGCGATTTGTCCGCGCACACCGGCATCCGAAATCGCAAGCAGAAAGGAAAGTCCCGATGGCGGCTGCGCGTCGGCGGCAATCGGCACGGGCCCCTTCCTGCCGGAATAGGTCGCGCGGATTGCGGGCACCGTGAACCAGAAAGTGGCGCCTTCGCCGGGCGCGCTTTCAAAACCGATATCACCGCCGAAGGATTCCACCGTGCGTTTGGCAACTGCAAGCCCCAGTCCCACCCCCTCATGACGGCGCGTATAGGACGTGTCGCCCATCGCGAAAGGCTCAAAGAGATTGACGGTGGATTCCGGTGTCAGGCCCAATCCGGTGTCCGTCACCGAGAAGCGCAGCATCTCCGTGCCGTCTTCTTTCGTGAACGGTTCGACGCGGATTTCCACGCCGCCGCGTTCGGTAAATTTCACGGCATTGTCGGCGAGTTTCAGCAATACTTGGCGCACGCGGCGCGGATCGGCGGCCACGCGCGGCAGATTCGACGACGCCGTCACGGTGAAGCGCAACTGTTTTTCCCACGCGCGCGGCTGCAACAGGCGCGCCACGGTGCGCGCGGCCTGCCCCGCATCGCAATCTTCTTCGCTGGATTCCGCAACATCGCCGTCGCGCGACAGGGCGATCACGTCATCCAGCAGCGTTTTCAGTCCGCGTCCGGCTTCTAGCACGACTTTCACATGGCCGCGCTGCGAGCGGTCCAGCTCGCTGCGCTCCAGCAATTGCGCCATGCCGAGCAATGCATTCAGTGGCGTGCGGATTTCATGGCTGATATTGGCGATGAAGGCGGATTTCGCGCGCGTGCTGGCCTCGGCCACGTCGCGGGCTTTTTCCGCATCCTTCTTCTCGCGCGACAGGCGCACGACGAGATCGGCATTCTCCCAGCGCAGCAGAATGCTTTCGTCCAGAAATTCGCCGAAGCGCTCGCAATAGGAATAGAGAATGCCGCCGAAGAACATCACCAGCACGCTCGACATGGTGGCATAGGCTTCGCCTTCTGCCATCAATCGCAACGCCAGCGGCGTCAGCGACAAGGCCGCATGCGCCAGATAGGCGGGCCGGTGCGCCGCGCGCGCGATGAATTCGGTGGAGGTGATGCCGAGGAATGCGAGTGCCAGATAGGACTCGGCCGGAAAGGATCCGGGCACAAACCAGACCAGCGCGCCCACGCCCCAGACGGCACCGGAAACGCCGGAGAGGAATGTGTATCGCCGCGCCCACATTCGCGGATCGTCGCCCTCGGGGCGGCGCTCGTATTGAATTGCCAGTCTTTCCGCGAGGAGCGTGATGGCGATCTGCAACAGCAGCGGCGACGCTATCAGCCAGATCGGATGCTGGCCGTTCAGCATCGTGGCAGCCACGCAAAGTGCCGCGAATGGCAGGAAGAGATAATGCCGCCCCAGCCTGAAGAGGATGTCCACACGCCCGGCCGCAATCGCCTCCTTGGCGGCTGCGGAATTGCGTCCCGTATGGTTTTCCGGCGTGTCCGGCGTCATCGTCTCTCCGGTGATTGACGGGCTCCCCCTGCGGAGCCTAGCTTTCGCCCCTTTCAAAACGCTTAAGGCACCGTATTTCCAATGGTTTCCGGTCATCTCCCAGCCCTCGCCGCCCCTGCCCTTGCCGCCCATGCCTGGCCATTCGAGGAGGCACGCAAGGTGCTCGCCCGAATCGAGCGCCGAAAGGCCGCCGGCAAGCCGCTGAAAGACGTGCTGTTCGAGACCGGCTATGGCCCCTCGGGCCTGCCCCATATCGGCACGTTCGGCGAGGTCGCCCGCACCAGCTGGGTGCGCTACGCCTTCGAGCAGATGAGCGACATGCCCACGCGGCTGATCGCCTTCTCCGACGACATGGATGGCTTGCGCAAAGTTCCCGACAACCTGCCCAATCAGGAGATGCTGCGCGAATATCTGGGCAAGCCGCTGACCTCGATACCCGATCCGTTCGGCACGCATTCCAGCTTCGGTGCGCACAACAATGCGCGGCTGAAGACATTCCTCGACCGCTTCGGCTTTCGTTACGAGTTTTTAAGCGCCACCGATTGCTACAAATCCGGCCGCTTCGATGAAGCGTTGCTTACCGTGCTCGCCCATTACGAAAAGGTGCGCGACGTGGTGCTGCCCACGTTGGGGCCCGAACGGCGCGCCACCTATTCGCCCTTCCTGCCGGTTTCGCCGGACACCGGCATCGTGCTGCAGGTGCCGATCCTGGAATGGAATGCGAAGGCCGGCACGGTCGTGTATGAGGAAAACGGCAAGCGCGCCGAGATTCCCGTAACCGGCGGCCATTGCAAGCTGCAATGGAAAGCCGATTGGGCGATGCGCTGGCTGGCGCTGGGCGTGGATTATGAAATGTCCGGCAAGGATTTGATTCCGTCCGTCGATCTCTCCTCGAAAATTCTGCGCGCGCTGGGCGGCGAGCCGCCGGAGGGCTTCAATTACGAATTGTTCCTCGACGAGCACGCGCAAAAGATTTCCAAATCCAGGGGCAATGGCTTGTCGGTGGATGAATGGCTGGCTTACGGGCCTGAAGAGAGCCTGGCGCTGTTCATGTTCCAGAAGCCGCGTGCCGCAAAACGGCTATATTTCGATGCGATCCCTAAGGCCGTGGATGACTACATCGCATTGCTCGCGGACTATCATTCCAATGAGACGGATGAAGCCAAGCGTCTGGAAAACCCAGTGTGGCATATTCATGGCGGGAACCCGCCGGATGAGCGTTATCCGGTGAGTTTTGCGCTTTTGTTAAATCTCGTCAGCGCCTCCAACGCACTGGATCGTGAAGTGCTGTGGGGCTTCATCCGCAGCTATGCTCCGGATGCGAGCCCCACCGCTAATCCGGGTCTCGACCGCCTTGTTGGTTATGCGCTTCGATATTACGAGGATTTCGTGAAACCGCAGAAACGCTATCGCGCACCAAGCGACAAGGAACGCGCCGCCTTGAGCGCGCTGGCCGATGCGCTCGATGGCCTCAAGGGCGAGCGCAATAGCGAGACGGTGCAGAACGCCGTCTATGAAATCGGAAAAAAATTCGCATTCGAACCGCTACGGGACTGGTTCAAAGCATTATATGAAGTGTTGTTCGGACAGACGCAGGGCCCGCGCTTCGGCTCATTCGCTGCCCTGTTCGGATGTGAGGAAACCGCCGCGCTCATAAGGCGCGCACTAGAAGGTCAGGAGCAATTGCAATGAGATATTTTGGTTTGGCCGCCAGTGCCGCGGTTGTTTGCATGCTTGCCGCGGCGATGCCCGCGCAAGCCGATCCCGCGGCCGCTTCTGTGGCGCCCGCAGATTCGATGTCCTACAACGCTGCGAATTGGCCCGCCTACCAGCTTTATCGTGCCGGCAAATATGCCGATGCGATCGCAGCAGGTACGGCGGAGAAATCCGCGCGCGGTTATGCGCTCGCCTCCGCTGCCGAGATCGGCGATGCGGCGCTGCATATTCCGCCCTGCATGGAATGCGTGAAGAGCGCAGAGAATTATGCGCGCCAGGCCATCGCCGCCGATCCCAATCTGCCGGAAGGCCATATTTTCCTCGCCGTGGCGCTGGGTCTGGACTCGCACATCATCGGTTCGGTGTCCGCGCTCAGCAAAGGCTATGGCAATGAATCCAAGGCGAATATCGAGGAAGCGGTGAAGCTTGCGCCGAAGAACGCGCGCGCCTGGGGAACGCTGGGCGGCTGGAACATTGAAGTCGTGCGCGCCGCGGGCTCGATGATCGCAAGCTGGCAATATGGCGCCACGCCGGAGAAAGGTATCGAACTGTTCAACAAGGGCATCGCGCTCGATCCGAACAATCTGGTGCTGCATTATCAATTCGCGCTGTCGCTGGCGTCGCTGGATGCCGACAAATATCACGACATGATCCAGAAAGAACTCGCGGACGCCGCCAGCCTCACGCCCGACACGGCCTACGACAGAATGTCAAAGAAACGCGCCGAAGAATTGCTGGCCCTGCTCAAAGCCGGCGACAAGGATGGCTTCGCGACGACGGCGAAGAAATATCAGGGATTTCCGGCGTAGACGCTCCCTTTATTGATGTTGCGTGGACTGCGCAGGCGGCGCGATTTGTGGTGGATTGATCGTTGTAGCGACAGCTTTTAGATCCACCACATTGCCGTCCTTGTCGTAATCGAGAACGCCCGGAACAGGCGCGAGACGGGTGAGCATTGCACCCAAGTAGTTGGGGAATGCGCCCACGGCGTAATAATTGGCCGCGATGATCGGCAAATTTTTGAGCGCATCTGGAATATTCGTCGATACCGAGGCAGGCCGTACCGCGACATCATAGGGGACAGAGCCAAAACCCCTTGGCCTTCCAGACACCACTTTGGACAGCTCCGGAATTGTCGTGGGCTGATCATCGTGAACGACAAAGATCGTTCCAAGGTCGGTGAGCACGCCCGGCTTTGCGTCGAATTTCAGGGTACCCATGCAAAGGCTGGCGATCATTACACCCCTGCTTTTCATCGCCCAATTGGTGGCTGACATGCCGCCAAGCACATATTGGCCCGGTTCGACAATTTCTATCAGAAGTTCTTCACCATCCTTGTCCACGTAAGGATGGTCCGCGAGAGGCTCGACAACATTGTACCGAACTTCATCGCGCTGCTGGTCGAGATATTGTTCGGCAATCGTCTCAGATTGCTTCACGTTGTCATCGCCATGCACTCGCACCAGAATAGGCGCCGGGTCCAATGTCCCGCTTAGAGCTGGACCTTGCACATGAACTGTACGAACCAAAATATAGGCTTTGTCTGGCTGAACGGTGACAGTTTGCCCATCTGAGAATTGCGTCTCAGCGGCATAGGAGTATGCAGGAAGAAGAACTAGGGCAAATATGAACGCCTTGATCTTCATGGATCGACAGCCTCCGACGGCGGTTTTGTGCCCGATGCTATGACTGCCTTACGTGCGAGTTTCTCCGCATCGTTGCCCGCATTGATCTTGTCCCAAATGTCGCTCGACGTGCTGTACCGGCTATAACCCTTGTAAGCCATGCATCTGCGATCGGTTGCGCGGGCATTATCATCCTCGGCCTGTGCATCTATTGCGCCGACAATGAAACCACCTACGGCAGCGCCTATCGCTCCACCGATGCCGTATTGGTTCGCGTAGAACGACATATTGTAGTTGTTTATGGGCCGGGCTTTTTCGACATAGCCACTGAGGGGAACAAAATCCGGCGGGGTCGCTACGGAGATATTGTCCGCTAAAGCATACAGCCTGCATTGATCAAGATCCGCAAATGCTCTTTCGTAAGAAACGCCCGGCTTGTAGAAATAATAATAATCCTCATCGACATCGCGTGTTGACGCGGATGACAGGTCCGGAACCGCGACGCTTGTGGGATCGGGCCGCTCCAGCGGCTTTAAAACAGCATCCGCAGCAGCCGACTGCAAAATGTTTCCGAGGAAGAAAAGCGCCATCGCAATTGCGGTTCGCGCGTCGAAAATCAATGGAATTCTAAGCACGCAGCCTCCATCAACATATCCGTGCCAAAGGATTGGCAGCTTAAGCGTAAGGACAGATATGGGCAATGCCCACGCCTCATCTGTCCGAATGCGATTTGCTTATGCAGAATTTTTCATACAGCTCTCACGAAGAGAAAAACGAACTGTCATCACTGACTCGCCCAAATTATCCGGTGCATGAACGCAATCTCGCTCATCGCGAATACGCGATCCTCGTAAGCCGGGTTCAGCGATTTGAGTTCGATGCGTTGCGCCGTCATCCGCGACAATTGCTTGGCCATCACTTCGCCCGCCAGCGTCTTCACCACCACGCGGTCGCCGCGCCGGATGCTCGCCGCCGGCGACACCACGATGCGGTCGCCGTCGCGATAGACGGGCTGCATGGAATCGCCGTTGATCTCCAGCGCATAGGCATGTTCGTCGGCCAGATCGGGAAAGCCGATCTCCTCCCAGCCCGCGCCCGCCGGAAATCCCGCATCGTCGAAAAAGCCGTTGGAGCCTGCCTGCGCCAGCCCGATCAGCGGCACCAGTCGCGCGCGCCCGCGCCCACGGTTGCCCACCAGCGCCACGAATTCATCGAGCGTGGCGCCCGTGGCGGCGAGCGCCTTGGAGATGCTTTCGGTCGATGGCCAGCGCAATTTGCCGTCCGAAGCTCGCTTGGATTTGTTGAAGGTGGTGGGGTCGAGCCCCGCGAGCTTGGCCAGCCCCGACGGCGAGAGGCTGTTGCGGCTGGCCAGCGCATCGATGGCGCCCCAGATCTGGCTGTGGGTGAGCATGGCAGAATAAGAATGTATTCCGATTCGGGATATTAATCCTATATACAGTCTCGGGATGGAACAAGCCCTGGCTGTTCTTATCCATGGGCGCGACCCAGAGGGTATACTGCCCGCCGATGGCCAATGAGGAGATTGCCCGCCGCACCCCCACCCCCTCTCATTTTCCGAGGTTCGAATACCGAAAACCCCGGCAAAGGCTGGGCTACACTGGGAAAAGAATCGCTCGGGAGCCCTTCGATGCTGGATGCCGGTGCTGGCCTGCTGCGGCTGATGCCGCCGGAACCGGCGCATCGGGCCACGCTCCGGCTGATGCGGCTGGCGGCCCCCCTCCTGCCGACCGCCCCCGCCGACGATCCGCGGCTGGCGGTGAAGGCGCTGGGCCTTTCCTTTCCGAACCCCATCGGCCTGGCCGCCGGTTTCGACAAGGACGCCGAGGTGCCCGATGCCATGCTGAAGCTGGGCTTCGGTTTCGTGGAATGCGGCACCGTCACCCCGCGCCCGCAAACCGGCAATCCCAAGCCACGGCTTTTCCGGTTGCGCGAAGATCGCGCCGTCATCAACCGCATGGGCTTCAACAATCGCGGCATGGAGGCGATGGCGGCGCGTCTGGCGCATCGCAAACGGCGCGGCATCCTCGGGATCAATATCGGCGCCAACAAGGACAGCGCCGACCGCATCGCCGATTACGCAAAAGCCTTCACGCGGCTCGCCCCCTTCGCCGATTATGTGACGGTGAACATCTCATCGCCCAACACGCCGGGCCTGCGGGGATTGCAGAACCGCGAGGAACTGCAGCGATTGCTTGCAGCGTTAACGCAAGCGCGCGGCTCATCGGCAATTCCGCTGCTGCTGAAGATCGCGCCGGACATCGACGATGCCGCGATAGACGATATCGCCGAAGCAGTTCTTGCCGCGCATATCGAAGGCATCATCCTCACCAACACCACAATCGCGCGCGATGGATTGAAAAGCGCCAACGCAAGCGAAACCGGCGGCATGTCCGGCGCGCCGTTGTTTGCGCGGTCTACGGACGTGCTCAAGCGCATGCGCGCGCGGGTTGGCGACAAGCTCGTGCTGATCGGTGTCGGCGGCGTTGCGTCGGGCACGGACGCCTACGCAAAGATACGCGCGGGCGCCACGCTGGTTCAGCTTTATACCGCGCTCGCCTATTCCGGCCCCGGCCTCATCGCCCGCATCAAATCTGATCTGCTTGCTCTGCTTGCGCGCGATGGTTTTGCGCATGTGAGCGATGCGGTTGGAGTCGATGCGCGATGACATTGCACAATCGGTGATCAATCTGCTTGCGCTTTGGGCAACGCGTCGCGCGCGATTTGCCGCTGTAAACCATGCACGCAACGATCTCGGATTCGGTCTGTTTTTTGCTATAGTTCCGTGAGGCGCAAAGGGGCAATTCGGAACCATGCAAACAGCAGGCTGGAGCGATGTTTGGCATCTGGGATTGGTGGTGTTCTCGTACCAGAGCATTGAACTGCAGATCTTCATCGGTCTGATGGCGGCGCTCTCGGCGCTCATGATCGTAGAGGGTTTGCGTGCCAATTTTTTTCCGCGTCGCCGCGCGGAGGCGTTAAAACCCGCGACGGTCACGATTGAGACCGAACAGGTCATTCAGGCTATGCCGACGCGCAGTTTCGCGGCGACGCGGCCGCAAATGACTCATCTTCCAAAGCGCAGCGTTGCGCGCACTCGTCTGCAGAAAGCGCCGCGCCCGGCGATAAAGCGCATGGCGAATACATCCGCGGGAATTGCGGCGGAATAATCATTTCGCAGCAATCAGGAAATGCCCGCGCAGCGCCGCTATGGGCTTTGCTTCGTCTTCCTGCCACATCTCGGCATGGACATTGACGACGCGCCGTCCCTGTTTGGCGATGCGGGCGCGTGCAAAACTCGTCACCGCGCGGCCGCTGCGCAGATAATCGATTGTAATGTCCACGGGCTTCGGCAGCTTCGCACCCCGCGTTTCCCAAACCACTTGCGCAATCGCAGCCGTCTCCAGCAGCGATCCGATCACGCCGCCATGCAGCGCGGGCAGCACGACATTGCCGATGAGATGCGGCGTGAACGGCATCGTCAGCACCAGCACGCCGTCGACAATTGCAGCACTCACGCCCAGATGGCGGCAATAGGGAATCGCCGCGAGCAGCGCCTGCGGATCGGCAGCGGTATTTCCGGCAACAGCGCGGTCGAGCAGTTCCATCGCTATTCCTTCGGCGTCATCATTGGCGCGCCGCGCATCAGCATGAAGGTGCCGGTGCAGATGGCGACGGGATCGGCGGCGTCCTTCTGGTAAGCCGAGCCACGCACGAAGGCGACGTCATGGCCGACCTTCAAACAGCGCGCTTCGGCGATGATCTCCTCGCCCGGCACCGCGGGCTTCATGTAGTCGATCCGCAGATCGAGCGTGGCGATCGGCATCGGCTCGCGCAGCGCGCCCATCACGGCCATGCCGCAAGTGTGGTCGAGGAGGCCGGTTATGACCCCGCCATGAACCACGCCGGTGTCGGGATCGCCCACCAGATTGGGGCCGTAGGGGACGCGGCTGCGGGCCAGTTGCCGCCCGATTTCCATCACTTCGCCCCCGATTCCGGCGAGAAATGGCGTCTGGCCCATCAATTTCGAGGCATGTTTCAGCCATTCCGGCGGATCGTTGCTCATGGGGCGGTTGAAGGCGAATGGCGCCTCCCTGTCAACGCCACAGATGAAAGTTGACGTTGCGTCACTAACCTATAGAGTCCCCCGGCAATCCCTCGGGAGCCCTTATGGACACCGACCTCGCAACGCGCCCCAAGCCCGCCGGCAAGCGGGAACAGACCAAGGTTCAGAACCGACAGATCATTCTGGAGGCGGCGCGCGTCGTCTTCGCGGAACTCGGCTATGGCGCGGCCACCGTGCGCGACATCATCCGCGCCACGCCGCTCGCCTCGGGCACCTTCTACAATTATTTCAAATCGAAAGAGGAAGTGTTCCAGGCCATCCAGGACGAGAGCGCGCTGCGCATCCGCCCGCGCCTGCATGAGGAACGCGCCAAGGCGAAAAACATCGAGGAGTTCATCTCCACCACCTTTCACACCTTCTTCGAATTCGTGGCGGACGACGAATCCAATTTCCACGCCATCCGCCGCAACACCGATACGCTGCGCGTGCGCATGGACACGCCGGAAATCATCGCGGGCTTCGAGGAATTGCGCCAAGACATCGAGAGCGCAACCGCCAAGGGCCTGTTTCCCCCGGTGGACGCCGATTATCTGATGGCGGCGATTGTGGGCGTGGCGTTCGAAATCGCCGAGCGCATGCTGCGCCGCGATCCTCATGACACCGAAGAAGCCGCGCGTTTCGCGACCGCCCTGTTTATGAGCGGCGTGCATGGCTTGCCGCATCGCTCGAACGGCACGGCATGAAGGCGCTTGTCTGCCGCGCGATTGCCGAAGACCTTGGCACGCTGCGGATTGAAGATATCACTCTTCCGCCGATTAGCCCCGATCAGGTTCGGGTGCGCGTGCGCGCCGCTTCTGTGAATTTTCCCGATCTGTTGATGGTGCAGGGAAAATACCAGCATCGGCCGGAATTGCCGTTTGTGGTCGGCGGCGAATTTGCGGGCGAGATCGTTGCCGTTGGCGCGAATGTGGAGCGCTTCAAGATTGGCGAGCGCGTTGTTGGCGGCGGATTCAGCGGCGCCTTTGCGGAGGAAATCCAAACCTCTGCCGCTTCGGTGCGCCCGATTCCTGCGGACGTGGATTTCGCGACTGCGGCGAGTTTCACCACCGCTTATCTCACGGCCTATGTTTCGCTGGTGTGCCGCGGCGAATTGCAGAAGGGCGAATGGCTGCTGGTGCATGGCGCGGCGGGCGGCGTGGGCTTGGCGGCGGTCGATCTGGGGCGCGCGATTGGCGCGCAGGTGATCGCCACGGCTTCGACTGAGGAGAAACGCGATTTCCTGAAACGCTACGGCGCCGATCATGTGCTGCCGTCCACCGGCTTTCGAGAAGCGGTGAAGGAATTGACGCGTGGGGGCGCCGATGTGATCTACGATCCCGTCGGCGGCGATGTGTTCGATGAATCCACGCGCTGCATCGCCTTCAACGGGCGCTTGCTGGTGGTGGGGTTCGCCAGCGGGCGTATTCCCTCGGTGGCCGCGAACATTCCGCTCATCAAAGGCTTTTCCGTCGTCGGCGTGCGCGCGGGCGAATATGGCCGTCGCGCGCCGGAAAAGGGCCGCGAGAATATCGCGACCATCGACCGCCTGCTGGCCGAAGGAAAAATCCGTCCTCATATCGGCGCCCGATTCAAACTCGATTCTGCCATCGACGCGATGCGGATGCTGCAGGACCGCAAGGCCATCGGGAAAGTCATCATCGAGCCTTGAATTGCGTATTTTCCGATTCGAAAAATTTTTACACCCCTCCCCCCTCGCAATTTCATGGATAAGTTTGGAGAAAATCCGGGCAATGCGCGGGCTTTAGCGTGGATAGGGTGTTCGCTATCCATGCAAATTAGGGTGTTTTTTCTGCACATTAACGCCACGATTTGCGTGTTTGTCGCCGCGTTTTTCGCATCGAAAACCATTGCCGAATTTTCTTCGTTTGCCGAAGGGAAATGGGAATCTTGCTCGATGGTTTCAACGAGCGTTGCGGTCGTATTTGCAACACTCAGGCGAGGAAATTCAGCGCCTTCAAAATCGCGTCGGTCATGGCGGTGGTGCCGACTTTATTCATGCCGGGCTGCATGATGTCGCCGGTGCGATAGCCTTCGGCGAGCACCTTCTCCACTGCGCGCTCCAGAAGATTCGCGTCGTCCACGCGGGCGAAGGAATAGCGCAGGCACATGGCGAGCGAGAGAATGCAGGCGATGGGGTTTGCGAGGCCCTGCCCCGCGATGTCCGGCGCGCTGCCATGGATGGGTTCGTAGAGCGCGTATTGCTTGCCGCGCGCGTCTTTCGCGCCGAGCGAGGCGCTGGGCAGCATGCCGATAGAGCCGGTGAGTTGCGCTGCTTCATCCGACAGAACATCGCCGAACAGATTGTCGGTGACGATTACGTCGTATTGCTTGGGATTGCGCACGAGCTGCATGGCGCAATTGTCCGCCAGCACATGGGAGAGTTCGACGTCCACGAACTCTTCCTTGTGAACCTTGCTCACGACCTGACGCCACAAAACGCCCGTGACCATGACGTTGGATTTCTCGGCGGACGCCACGCGCTTGCCCCGCAGACGTGCAAGTTCGAAGGCGACGCGGGCGATGCGCTCGATTTCGCTTGTGGTGTAAACCTGCGTGTCCACCGCGCGTTTCTGGCCATCGGGGAGCGTGGTGGTTTCTTTCGGCTCGCCGAAATAAACGCCGCCGGTCAGTTCGCGCACGATCAATATGTCGAGGCCGGAAACGATTTCCGGCTTGAGGCTGCTTGCATCCTTCAGCGCGTCGAAGCAGAGCGCCGGGCGCAGATTGGCGAAGAGTTCAAGGTCTTTGCGCAGGCGCAGCAGGCCGCGCTCCGGTTTCTGCTCAAAGGGCAGCTTGTCCCATTGCGGGCCGCCGACTGCGCCGAAGAGAATGGCGTCGGCCTGTTTGGCTTTGGCGATGGTTGCATCCGGCGCAGAAGTGCCGAGTTTTTCGTGCGCGATGCCGCCGATCAGCGCGGTGTCGGTTTCGAACGCGAGATTGCGGTTTTGCGCAAACCAGCCGAGCACGCGCTCGGTTTCGGCCACAACCTCGGGCCCGATGCCGTCGCCGGGGGTGAGGAGGATTTTGTAGGTCATCTTACATCCACGGAGATTCGGCTTTGCGCCGCGCCTCGAAATCCGAAATCTTTTGTTCGTTGCGCAGCGTCAGGCCGATGTCGTCCCAGCCGTTCATCAGGCATTTCTTCTTGAAGGGGTCGATGTCGAATTTGATGCAACCGCCATCCGGCCCGCGGATTTCCTGTTTTTCCAGATCGATAGAAACCACCGCGTTGGCGCCGCGCTCGGCATCGTCCATCAATTTGTCGATGTCGGCTTGCGGCAGCGCGATCGGCAGAATGCCGTTCTTGAAGCAATTGTTGTAGAAAATATCCGCAAAGCTCGGCGCGATCACGCAGCGTATGCCGAAATCGAGCAGCGCCCAGGGCGCGTGTTCGCGAGACGAGCCACAGCCGAAATTCGCACCCGTCACCAAAATCTGCGCTTTGGTATAGGCCGGTTTGTTCAGCACGAAATCCGGGTTCTGGCTGCCATCCGGCTTCGTGCGCATTTCGTGGAACAGGGCCGCACCCAGCCCCGTGCGCTTGATGGTTTTGAGAAATTGCTTGGGGATGATCATGTCGGTATCGACATTGATCATCGGCAGGGGCGCGGCGACGCCCGCGAGTTGCTTGAATGGTTCCATGGCGGCTGCGAAACTAGCCGCGGGCGGCGCGCGGCTCAAGGCTATTTCCGAATATGGCGATTTGCCGCTACCTTTGGCCGCCCTTTCCGAGGAGCCCCCATGGCAAGCGAAGCCCTGCACGTCCCCCGCGAGAAATTGTCCAAAGAAACCCTGCAACTGCATTACGCGATCACCTCGCTGATGGAGGAGCTGGAGGCCGTGGACTGGTACCGCCAGCGCGCCGACGATACCGACGACCCCGAACTGAAGGCGATCCTGCTGCACAATGCGGGCGAGGAGATCGAGCATGCCAGCATGGTGCTGGAATGGATCCGCCGCCGCGAGCCGCGCTTCAACAAGGAATTGCGCGAATATCTCTTCACCGAGGGCAATATCGCCGAGGTCGAAAACAAGATGAAGGGGCGCGATTAGTCTATCGGCTTGGTGTCGTGGAATTTGTTGAGGTCGACCACGCGCTTGCCCTGATGATTCAGCGATAGCACGTCCACGAAGCGGTGATCCCACAGGATATTGTCCGGCCCATAGGCGTGGCGGGCATAGATCACATCGGCCAGCGTATCGTCGGTGCCGCTCAGAAGAATGACCAGCTCCACCTGATTGCTGTGCATCGTATCGAGCGTGAGGCCGTGGAGCGGACTTGTCTCGTCGATGCGGTGCATGATCGTCCAGGACAACGCGAAGAGCGGCGAGCGCGAGCGCAGCAGCGCAAGCTCCTCGAACCGGCGCATGACGATGCCCTCGCGCGTCGTCACCTGACGTGCCAGCGACACGCTGATGCTCGCATCCAATATCGAATTGCCGCGCTGATTGGCGGCGCGGAACATCAGCGTCGGCGTGCCGTCGAAGGGCGTGATCACCGCCACCTTGCTAAACAGCACGCGCGAATAGGGCCGCGAGAACCGCGCGAACATGATGCCGGTGATCATCGCGAGATTGAGGATGCCGAAGAACGCTTCGGTCACCACGACGATATTGGCATAAATGCTGACCGGCGCGACATCGGATTTGTCCACCGAGGTTATCGTCTCCACGCTGAAGAGGAAGGCATCCCAGAACGATCCCGGCCGTGCATGCGAAAGCCCATGCGGATCGGCCATGTAGAACAATGCGAAAAGCGCATTGAGCGTCAGGAAGAACAATGCCGTTCCCACAAAGAACAGCCACCACGGCGCGGTCAGCACGGCGTGATAGAAATCGGTCCAGCGGGTATTGTCCTGGCCCTTGATGATGGCCAGCCGCTGCGGGCGCCGCGAAATCACCGCCTGCGAAAGTGTGAGCGGTTTTTTTTGCGGCCGGGGCAGTTTGGTGCGCTTCTTCATGCACTCCCGCCCAGCATCCGGCCGATACGGCCCAGATGCGTGTCGCCGAAAGCGGTCGGATATTTGAGGCCAAAGCCCAGCGCGCGGTCGAAGCCCACATGCGTCGCCCAGATCAGGCCCACGGCGGCAAGCCCGTTCCATCCCGTGACAATGCCGGCACAGGTGACGACGAGAGGACAGATGGTGGCATGCGCGGCATTGTAAAAATCTGCGCCGATCTTCGGATTGGCGAGATAGGCCGCCATGCTGAGATCGGGCACGAGGAACAATATCGCGAACATCTGCCACGATGCGCCGAGGCGGATATAGAACACCAGCGCTGCGACCATCAGCACCAGCGCTTCCAGCCGCAGCAGCAGCCTCACGGGGCCGGTGACTGCGCCGGACATGGCCGATTGTTCTGTCATGGACGCCCCCGATTTGTGCGGGCCGACATTAGCATAGGCCGCGGTCGTTGAACCTAGCCGCGTTCGAGCTTCTGGACCCGAAGGGCGCGCAGGTAGGTGTCCCATTTTTTATTATGGTCGCGGCCAAGCTCGTGCAGATAGTCCCAGCTGAACAGGCCCGTGTCGTGGCCGTCGTCGAAACGGATGCGCACGGCATAATTGCCCACCGGCTCCAGCGCCTCGATCTTCACATGCCGCTTGCCGCCGACGATCTGCTTCTGGGCAGCACTATGGCCCTGCACTTCGGCGCTGGGCGATTCCACGCGCAGATACTCGGCCGCCAGCGTGAAGCGGTCACCGGAATCGAAAGCGACCGTCAGTTTTTCTTTCGCCGGATCGAGCCGGAGTTCGATGGGCCAGACGCTGTCGCTCACCGGTCGCGTTCGGCGTCAGAGAGTTCGCGCGCTTCGCCGGGCAGCATGATCGGCACGCCCTTGCGTACGGGATAGGCGAGGCCCGCCGAGCGGCTCACCAGTTCCTGTTTCTCGCGGTCATAGATGAGCGGACCCTTCGTGACCGGGCACACGAGAATCTCAAGCAGCTTGGGATCGGGTTCCATGTTTCGCCCTCAATTGATCGTCTGGCCGCCGGGAGGAGGCGGGAGGCTCGCCATTTCCAGCAATGCGACAAGCGTATCCACGCGTTCCAGCCAGCCGGGCGCTTCGAGCAGCGCCTGTTTCTCCGCCGGTTCGAACGGGCACAGCATGGCCAGCGCATTCACCAGCGTTTCCGCAGGCGCACTCATCACCGAGCGCCAATCGGCCTTCAGATCGCGCTTGGAAAGATAGTCGCGAAGTGCGGCCAGCACACGCTCGCGCGGGAAATTGGTTTCGTCGCCGGAAATCAGATCGCCGAGGAACGGCGCATAATCGGCGCGCACTTGGCGGTACGGCGTCGTCACATCCAGTTCTTCGGCCACGCGAAAGCGGCAAATGCCGGAAAGCGTAATCAGATAGCGCCCGTCTTCCGCCTCGCGATAGGAGGTGATGCGCCCCGCACATCCCACCGCCGTCAGCGCGGGCTTGAGCGCTTTATCTTCATGTTCGGCAGGCTGGATCATGCCGATCAGCCGCGCGCCGGACATCACTTCATCCACCAGCGCGAGATAACGCGGCTCGAACACATTCAGCGGCAATTGCCCGCGCGGCAGCAGCAGAATGCCGGTCAGCGGAAAAACGCTGAGCGTTTTCGGCAAATCCTCGATGCTGCGGTAACGGCCGTGGCTCATGGCATCACGCGAACAATATCGCCGACAATTTGCGCCGCGCTGCGATGGTGCGAGGATCGGTTGGACCCATCGCTTCGAAGAGCATGACAAGCTGCTTGCGCGCGGCTTCCTCATTCCATTTGCGCTCGCGCTTGACGATCTCCAGCAATTGATCGAGCGCTTCCTCGCGCTTGTCCGCGGCATCCAGCGCCATGGCCAGATCGTAGCGCGCCTGATGATCGTTCGGATTGGCTTCGAGCTTAGCGCGTAGCGGCGCGGTGTCGCCCGCATCGGGCGCGCTTTCCTTCAGCTTCAATTCCGCATCGATGGCGCGGATGGCTTCATCGTTTGCGCCATCGGGCTTCACTAGCCCCAGCGTCTTGCGCGCACGCTCGATATCGCCGCTCTTCAGGTAGCACCGCGCCAATCCCGCGACCGCCTTGGGATGGCCCGGCTCATCTTGCAGCACATGCGCATAAGCCTGTGCGGCCATCGCCAAATCGCCCGCTGCGAAGGCCTCATCGGCGGCGGCCAGCACTTCCTCGGCATGACCCGGGCCGCCATGCGCATGCGCGGCCTCGTCACCCATCAGATGCTGCACGAAGGCGCGCACCTGCGGCTCCGGAATGGCACCCATGAAACCATCTACCGGCTGGCCATTCTTGAAGGCATAGACCGTGGGGATCGACTGGATGCGCAGTTGACGCGCGATTTCCTGATTCTCGTCGATGTTCACCTTGACCATGCGCACCGCGCCCTTGGCCTCGTTCACCACCTTCTCCAGCAGGGGGCCGAGCGTCTTGCAGGGCCCGCACCACGGCGCCCAGAAATCGACAATAACCGGCACCTCGCGGCTGGCGTCGATCACATCGGCGGCGAAGGTTTCGAGGCCGGAATCCTTGACATATTCACTATGGGCGGTGGCGGCGGGTTTTGCTGCGCCGCCAATGGGCCTGCCGCCCGGACCAATCAAAGCCATGACATTCTCTATATGTGCTTGCGGTGCGAAACATGGGCGTTCAGGGCGCGAAAGAAAAGCCCCCGCTTGCGGGGCTCGGCAAGCCGGTTCAGCCTAGGTAAGTGGAGGGCGCCATGGGGCTTTCTCGAAGGGATGTGCTGGGCGGGACGGCGGCTTTTTCGCTTACGCCATTTTTGGGACGCACCCCGCGCGCGGCGGAACTCGACGTGGCGATCATCGGCGGCGGGGTGGCGGGCGCCTATGCCGCCTGGCGGCTGGCAGGAACCAGCGCGCGGGTACGGCTGTTCGAATGCAGCGGGCGCATCGGCGGGCGGTTGCGCTCCATCGCCTTTCCGCAAGCCCCGCATCTGATAGGCGAGGCGGGCGGCATGCGCTTTCTGGAAGCGCAGCGCCATGTCTGGAAACTGGTGAACCATCTCAAGCTGGAAAAGCGCTCCTACCCGATTGAATTGCCGCAAGACCGCCTTGCGCTGCGCGGGGTCAACATTGCGCTGGGCGAACGGGACAAGAAACTTTTCCCCTACAACATGCCATCATCCGAACAGGACCCCAAGAGCGACATCTTCATGCGCGGGCTGGCGCGCGCGGTGCCCGATGCCGCCACGATGAACCCGGTCAAATGGCGTGCGCAACGGCTTGGCTATCGCTTTCAGGGACGCGCGCTGAAGGATTGGTCCACTTGGGCGATGATGGCTGAGATTTTCACGGCGGAAGAAATCCATTTCTTTCAGGATTCCGGCGGCTATGACGATTTCGATCTGTACGGCAGCAGCCTCGGTTTCTTCGATTACATTTTCCTCGGCGAGGATGAATCCAAACCGTTTTCCACACTAGTGGACGGCTATCAGCAATTGCCGCTGACGCTGGCGCGCGGCGCTGCGATTTCGCTCAATGAGCGGTTGACGAGTATTACATTGCCTGAGCCCGCGAGCGGCGCGTTTCGTCTCGCGTTCAGCGGTTCTCACGGCAAACAGGCAACGATCACCGCCAAGCGCGTGGTACTGGCGCTACCGCAGCGCGCGATCAATCTCATCCCCGATTTTCCGGCGCGCACGCGTTTCAAACGCCTGATCGACAGCGTCGTGGCGGTGGGCGCATGCAAAGCCTTCCTGCTCTATCCCAAACCATGGTGGCACGATGCGGGCGTGGATGCTGGCCGTTCCATCACCGACATGCCGGCGCGCCAATTCTATGTCTATGGATCGGAGTCCGCGCGTGCCGCATTCACCACAAACGGCTATGGCCTGCTGATGATGTATTGCGACGCGACGATGGTGGAATATTGGAAACAGCTTGCGCGCCCCGCAAATTCAAACACGCAAGGATTTTCATGGCTCGGCGGGGCCACGCAACTCGCCCATGAAATCGACCGCGAAGCAGCCCTCGTGTTCAACTGCAAAACGCCTGCGCCGCTCGCTGCCGCCTTTCAAGATTGGACCATCGATCCTTTCGGCGGGGCCTGGCATTATTGGGATCGGGGTGCAGACGGGATCGCGGATGGCGATGCGATGTTAAAACCGCTTTCCGATTGCGAGCTTTATGTCTGCGGCGAAGCGTGGTCGCAGGATCAGGGCTGGGCGGAAGGCGCACTCGAACGCAGCGAAACCATGCTGCAAAAACATTTCGGATTGCGCGCGCCGGACTGGCTTAAATAATTTCCGGCAATTGCATCACCAGCGGTTCGTGATCGCAGGCGCGCAGGAATTTCAGAAGATCGCCCGGTGCAATCGCGGTTGTGCGGTCATTGCGCAGGGGATGAAAGTTCAGCGGATCGAAGGCAAGCATTCCTTCCTCCAGCACCACGCGTACAGCGCGCTTATTGTCATTCAGAATCGCAAACGGCGTAACCGATCCAGGCGGCACTCCCAGCACGGCCATCAGCAATTCCGGCGAGCCGAAGGAAAATCGCGGTGCGCCCAGCACCTTCGAAAGCCCATTCAGGTCCACCCGCAATTCCTCCCGCGCCACCACCAGCCAGAGCCCACCCTTCTTGTCTTTCAGGAACAAATTCTTGGTGTGCCCGCCCGGCAGAGCGCTTCGCAGGGCGCGCGCCTCCTCCACCGTGAAAACGGGGGCGTGCGCATGGGTTTTGAAGGCGATCCCCAGCCCGGTTAGCTGGGCGGCCAGCGCCTCTTCCCGCAACTTGTTGGGGTGGACGGCTCCCTGACGGCATCGATGTGCCAGACTGAGGTCGTTGAAGATCTCAAACAGGGGAGCCGCCCATGGAGAAGATTAGCCGCATTGGTATGGACACGTCCAAGAGTGTTTTCCAGCTGCACGGTG
>DASZBL010000035.1:0-57473 GCA_035944195.1 Rhizomicrobium sp.
CCTGGCGCCGTAAGTCCGGTCGCTGGCGAGGAAGCTTGCACGCACCTTCGCGCTCAGATCTTCGTCGCTGCGGCGGCGCTCGCTGCGCGGTCGCGTCAGCCAGGCATAGAAGCCGCCCCGCGAGACACCGAGCGCCCCGCACATCCATGCCGCCGGCCAGATTCCCCGGTGCTTCGCGATGAAGGCGAACTTCATGTGTTCTCCTTCGCGAAGTAGGCCGCGGCTTTTTTTAGAATGTCCCGCTCGGCTTTGAGCTTCGTCAACTCGCGCTTCAGCCGCGCGATCTCCGCAGCTTCCGGTTTTTGCTGCCCATGGCCGGGAAAGGAATGCTGCGGATCGTCCGCAAACGCCTTCACCCATCCTCGCAGCACCGTCTGATGCACACCCAAATCGCGCGAGGCCTGCGTCACCGCCACGCCCCGCTCCTTGATCAGCTTCACAGCCTCAAGCTTGAACTCTCGCGTAAACTTCCGTCGTTCCATGATCCACCTCCGGTTCCATAAAAACACCTAACTCGGTGTCTTCAAAACCGGGTGCAGGCCACTCCGACCAATTTTACCCGGCGGGCGGCAATCTTACCGCCGCTCCGACAAATTGCCTCATTTCCCGTTCAAATCCCCCAAAATCGCGCCACAACCCGCTAACGCACGGAAATGCGAGGGCTGGTCAGCGCCCGCGCAAAATGCGTAGTTCTGGATAAACGAAAATCGCGAGAGGACCGCCATGAGCATCCAGCTGTTCGTTGCCGATGCTGTCGTGCGCGTCACGATGAAGCGCCGCTTCCGCCAGAGCGGTACGGTGATGACGTTGCGCACGATCATGGACGATCTGGCGCGGCGCGCACGGCGCGCGCCCAAGCATATCCAGGTAAGCACGATCTCGCTGGGCGGCGTGCGCACCGAGCGGCTGCAGCCCGACATGGCGGATGAGAAGCGCGCGCTGCTTTACATCCATGGCGGTGGTTTCGTCGCCGGTCATCCCGCCAATCATCGACAGCTCACCTGGCGGCTGGCCGAGAAAACCAACATGCCGGTTTATGCGATCGATTATCGCCTGGCGCCGGAGCATCCCTATCCCGCAGCACTCGACGACGCCGTGACGGCCTATCGCACGCTGCTCGACAAGGGTGTGGCGCCGCAACGCATCGCGGTGGGGGGAGATTCCGCGGGCGGCAATCTCACGCTCGCTCTCGCGCTGAAGCTGAAGGAACTGGGCCTGCCGCAACCGGCCGCACTCGTGTGTCTTTCGCCGGTAACCGATCTTGCCGAACCGACCTACTCGCACGAAGCCAACGCGCAATCCGATGCGATGTTCGATGCCAGTATTTTCGATTCCGTACCGGCGGCCTACTGCCCGGGCCATGATGTGCGCGATCCGTTCATCTCGCCCTTGCGCGGCAATGTGAGCGGGCTGCCGCCGACGCTGTTTCAATGCTCACAAACAGAAATGCTGCGCGACGACACAACGCGCATGGCCGAGCGCATGCGGCAGGCAGGCGTGGACGTGAACGTGGAAGTGTGGCCGAAAGTGTTCCACGTCTGGCAGGTGGCCGCCGACGTGCTGCCCGAAGGCCGCAAGGCGATCGACAACATCGCAGCGTTTTTGAACGCGCGGCTGCGCTGATTATTTGTAAATCAAACTGATCGTCTCGGCGATGCAGGCGGGCCGCTCCTGACCTTCGATCTCGATGGTCATTTCATTGATCATCTGCAATCCGCCCGCGCGCGCTTCAACGCTTAGCAATTTCTGGCGCGCACGTACGCGGCTTCCCACCGCCACCATATTGGTAAAGCGCACCTTGTTGCTGCCGTAGTTGATGCCGCGCGAAACGCCCGTCACGCGCATGATCTGCGCGCCGAACATCGGGATCAGCGATAGCGTGAGATAGCCATGCGCAATCGTTTTACCACCGGGCATTTCCTTTTTCGCACGTTCCACATCCACATGGATCCATTGATGATCGCCGGTGGCGTCTGCAAACTTGTTGATGCGGTCCTGATCAATCGTCACCCAATCGGACACACCGATTTCCTGTCCCGCCAAGCCCGGCAATTCGTCGAACGATACAGTTTTCATGGCTGATTTTCCTTTTCGGGTTCGTTGGCGAGCACGCGCACGCGGCGCTCCAGAGCATGCATGGGCCCATCGGCGATGCCCAGCGAATTCAGATGCTGCACCGTGCGATAAAGATAATCGCGATTGGTGCCGAACACGCCTTCGGCGGCGGCGATGCGGGCGGCGGTTTCTTCTTCGCCGATTTCACCTTCATAGCGCGCATGTTTGTGATTGATGATGAAGGTGAGCGCGCGCGCTTTCCCGACACCTTCGATCTCCGCCTCCAGCCAGCTTGGATTATAAGCGCCGGAAATCATTTCCCGCTGCCACAGGATGGTGAGTTCGCTTTCCACTTCCGCCGCCGCAATGCGGTGCGCCATGCCCACGCAATCTCCACCCGCATCCAGCGCCAGCATCAGGCCGGGCTTGTCGGGCATGCCACGGCCGATGCTGATGGTGAGGCAGAAGCGGCGGTGAAATCCTTCGATGCGCGCGGTGCGGCTGTCGGCTACGTTAATTGCCGGATTCCACATCAGTGAGCCATAGCCGAAGACCCACACATCCTCGCCCGGCGCGATGCCGGAATGCACAACCCGGAAGGACGCCTCGCGTTCTTCCTCGCTCAGGATCGGCATGTTGCCGTGTTTGGCGAACAATTCGGCGTAGAATTTCACGCGCTCCGGCGTGAAATATTCCCGCCGCAGCAAACCATCTGCTGGGCGCTTCAGCCCATCGGGCAATATGTCGGGATCGTCAGACAATGCGGCTCTCGCGTTTTCCCCAATAGCGGTCGCGGATCAGCCGCTTGTAGAGTTTGCCGGTTGGGTGGCGCGGCAACTCCCGTTCGAAATCGATCGAGCGCGGGCATTTGATCGGCGAAAGATTTTCGCGCGCAAACGCCATCAGCTCTTCGGCGAGCGCAGGCCCCGCATCGGCCCAATCGGCCGGCTGCACCACCGCCTTCACCTCTTCACCGAAATCCTCATTGGGCACGCCGATCACCGCGACATCGGCAACTTTGGGATGGCCGATGAGAATGTTTTCGGCCTCCTGCGGATAGATGTTCACGCCGCCGGAAATGATCATGAACGCCTTGCGGTCGGTGAGATACAGAAACCCTTCCGCATCGAGCTTGCCGACATCGCCCAGCGTGGACCAATCCTTGTGCAGCGGATGGCGCGATTCCGCCGTCTTTTTCTTGTCGTTGTGATATTCGAATTCGGAAGGGCCCTGAAAATAAATTGTGCCTTCCTGCCCAACCGGTAATTCATTGCCTTCATCGTCGCAGATATGGATTTCGCCGAGCAGCGATTTGCCCACCGTGCCGGGGTGCGCCAGCCATTCTTCGCTGCCGACATAACAGAAACCGTTTCCTTCCGTGCCCGCATAATATTCATGCAGCACCGGCCCCCACCATTCGATCATCTTGCGCTTGACCTCGATGGGGCAAGGGGCGGCCGCATGGATCGCCGATTTCATGCTCGACACATCGTATTTCAGACGCACCGCATCGGGCAGCTTCAGCATGCGCACGAACATCGTGGGCACCCATTGGCTAATATTGGCGTGGTATTTTTCGATCTGGCGCAGCGCATCTTCGGCATCGAAATGATCCATCACAATCACCGTGCCGCCGAAGCGATGCACCGTCATGCAATAGCGCAAGGGAGCGGCGTGATAGAGCGGCGCCGGCGAGAGATAAATCGAATCCGAACTCATGCCGAACAACATGCCCGCAAGCCCGATCAGCGGATTGGGCGAGTCGATCGACAATCCCGGCAGCGGATTGCGCACGCCTTTCGGCCTGCCCGTCGTGCCGGAGGAATAGAGCATGTCGGCGCCCGCGATTTCATCGCCGATGCGGTCGGCGGGCATTGCGCCCGCGGAATCTTCGTAGCTCGCAAAACCGGGAATCGTGCCGCTCACCATCAGCAAATTCACGCCGGAAAGTGTGGGTGCTACTTCGCCTGCGACTTTCGCAAGGCTGTAGCCGACGATGAATGCCTTCGCGCCGCAATCGCGCAGAATATATTCCACTTCGCCCGCAGTGAGCCGCGAGGAGATGCAGGTGTAATAAAGCCCAGCGCGTTGCGCGGCCCAGCAGATCTCCAGAAAGCGGATATTGTTTTCCATGAAGATCGCAACGACATCGCCGGGCTTGAGCCCCAGTTTGCGAAAGAGTTGCGCGCCCTGATTGGAGCGGTCTTCAAGTTGACGGTAGGTCAAGCTCTCGCCGGTCGATGCCATGATGATGGCTTTCTTGTCCGGCGTTTGCTGCACGACGATGACGGGATGCACGGGGACCTCGGGAAATAGCGTTCGGCGGAATGTACGAAATGGCGGGGCCAGCGCAAACAGCCATGCACGCTTCGGTTGACAGGGGTAAACCCGCCCGCCAAAAGACCGGGAATCCGCGAAGGCCCCGCGCCCCTATGAACAATCCTGTCCGCAAGAGCATGAATATGGCGGACGGCGCGGTGTCATATCTCGAATGGCAGGCGGACGCGCCGCGACTGCATTTCGCCCATGCCAATGGCTTCAATGCCGAAACTTATCGCGGGCTGCTGCAACCGCTTTCTGACCGCTTCCATATTTTCGCGAGCGATGCGCGCGGTCACGGCTTCACCACGCTGCCCGCAACACCCGGTCTTGCAAAGGGCTGGCGAATTTTTCGCGATGATCTTTCCAAACTGATCGAACGCCTTGGTGCACCAATGATCCTCGCAGGCCATTCGATGGGCGCGACCGCCAGCGTGATGGCGGCGGCGATGCATCCATCGCTCGTGCGCGGGTTGATATTGGTCGAGCCCGTTTTCGTTCCAGCATGGCAGTGGCGCATCGCGCATTTCATGCGGCGCGTGGGATTGAAAAACAAAGTGCCGGATCTCGCCACGCGCGCGGAGAAGCGGCGCGCGATATTCGATTCCTTCGAAGCCGCGGAAAGCGCCTATCGCGGGCGCGGCGCGTTCAAATCATGGCCGCATGGCATCGTGCAGGATTATCTCAAAGGCGGATTGCTGCCCGCCAACGGCCGGATGCGTCTGGCCTGCGCGCCCGCGTGGGAAGCGGAATGTTTTCGCGAGACGCCGCTGAACGTGCCCCGGCTTGGGCGTTTCATCCAATGTCCCGTCACGATCATTCATGGCGAGAACGGCACCTGCCGCGACGAGGAAGCCGCTCAATTCGCACGCGCCCACGGCAATACGCGCGTGGTGAAAATCGCAGGCGCATCACACTTCCTGCCGATGGAACATCCCGAGATCGTGCGCGAAGAAATCATCCGCCAAAATTGCGGCTGAGAGCAGCGAGCACATCTTCGTTTTTGAAACCGAGTGCAGCCAGCCTGCCCGTGCGCGCCAGCACGGCCAAACCTGTGATTGCTGCTGCGATCAGCACGACATCGGCCTGCGCTTCGCGGCTGTCCAGAACTTTGCCGCTGGCATCCGAAAGTGCCTTCAGTGCTGCGATCAGGCGTCCGTTGAAGAGACGTTCGCCTTCGCCCGCGGCAACCGATAAGGCCGAAGGTGCGGCCGCGATCGTTTCCATCTTCTGCAAAAGATCGAATGCCGCGCCGGATGCAGCCGCGAGCTTGCCGGATGCCGCCCCGTTCGCAGCGTCCCGCATGGCGCGCGCAACGGTGCCGAGATCGTCGCCCGCCAGCGCCAGCAGCAGATCGTCCTTGTTCTGGAAATAGCCATAGAGTGCGGCCGGCGCGAAGCCCGCTTCCGCCGCCACCGCCCGCAGCGAAAGATTGCGCGCGCCTTCGCGGGCGGCCACGCGGCGGGCGGCTTCCAGAATGCCGCCGCGCGTGGCGATGCGTTCCTTGGCGCGGCGCTGGGCGCGGTTTTCTGCAAGAGCCGAAGCGTTCATGGGGCCGATGATACGCGATTCGACGCCTTGCCCATGCCGTCTTATCGTCCGCCCAAAGGGAGACCGGCCATGTATCACGAGGGAAACCGCGAGCTTCAGGACCGTTTTGGCAGCCGCGCGCTGGCCGACCGGCTCAACGAGAAACTGCATCGCGACCGCTTCACCGATTCGGACAAAGTCTTCATCGAATCGGCGCCCTTCTTCTTCATGGCGACGGCGGATGCGCAAGGCCGGCCCGATTGCTCCTTCAAGGGCGGGTTGCCGGGTTTTGTGAAAGTGCCCTCACCCGACCTGCTGGTGTTTCCCGATTACGACGGCAACGGCATGTTCAAGAGCCTGGGCAATCTGAAGATGAACCCGCAAGTGGGGCTGCTTTTCCTGCGCATCGGCGAGAAGCCGGGGCGGTTGCGCGTGAACGGCAGCGTGGAAATATCGTTCGACGATCCAGCACTCGCGGACATGCCGGGCGCGCAAATCCTCATCCGTGTCACGCCCATCCATATTTTTCCCAATTGCCCGCGCTACATTCCCAATCTGGAATTGAAGGAGCATTCCATCTACGCGCCCCTGGCCGATTGCGCGCCCGTGGAACCCGCCTGGAAAAAGATGGACGATTTCAAGGATGTCGTGCCGCCCCGCCATCGCTGAAAACAAACGGCCCGCCGGTGAGGGCGGGCCGCTCGCAAACAAATCCAAAACCGATCAGCCAGGGTGCTTCGACTTGAAGGCCTGCACGGCGGCATTGTATTCGCCACCGACCTTTTCCTTCAGGCGCTGATTGGCGGCAATCTTCTCGTTCACCGCATCCTCGATGGAAGAATCGAGGGGCTTTGGGTCTTTCGCCTTGGCCGCGGCCTCTTTCTGCGCGTCCAGATCATTGACCAGGCATTGCTGATAATCGTCGGACGATTTGATGAAATTCACCACGTCGTCGTGAGCGCCTTTCATCTGCGCTTCCGAGGCGAGGCTGCCATCGACGGCAGCCGGCGCGATGGGACTGCTGCATTGGCTGCTGGCGGCGAATGCGGGTATTGCAGAGGCGGTCAGGATCAAAGCCGCCATGCCGAATTTGCGAAACATACGCTCTCCACTCCCTCTAAAAGTCTGTCCGCCCCTCTCGCGGCGGAGGGATACAAGCACAGGTTCTGAGGCAGAATAAAGGCCGGGCGGCCTGCGGCTAAACTTCCGCGGCGTAGGGCGGTGCGGGGTCATATTCCATGGCGCGCTGCACCGTCCGCGCGAAATCCGGACTGTGAATCTGGCCGATCAGCCACAGCGCCATGTCGATCCCGGCCGACACGCCCGCTGCCGTAACCACATTGCCGTCGCGCACGTAGCGCACATTTTTGAGTACTTCCGCGGCCTCGCCCCGGCCCGCCAGCGTTTCAACAAATCGCCAATGGGTGGTCACGCGCTTGCCTTTGGCCGGCCCCGCCGCCGTCAGCAGCAGCGCACCCGTACACACAGATGTGATCCATTGGCACTGCGCGGCCGTGGCTGCGATCCACTCGAGCAGCGGCTTGTTCTCCACTTCGCGGCGCGTGCCCATGCCGCCGGGAATCAGCAGCACATCCAGCTTCGGACAATCGGCGGTGGTGACATCGGGCAGCACGCGCATGGCCTTGGCGCAGCGCACCGGTGCATCCTTCTCGGCAATCAGCATCACCTGATGGGGACGCGGCTTGTCCATGCGCGCGGCAACCTCATTGGCCATGGTGAACACTTCCCACGGGCCGACGAAATCGAGTTCTTCCGCATCGTCGAAAATCAGAATGCCGATATTGCTCATGGATGCCTCCGTAGGCTCTTTGTCAGCCATTGCCCCGCATCAGCGCAACCGCAAAACCGTCCACTGGCCGATTGGCTTCCATGCGCGGAACGCATTCCAGAATCCCGGCGACGCTGAGTCCCGACTGAAAAGCCAGCGCCGTCAGATAATTCTCCGAATGCCGCCAGCGCCGCTTGGGGCCGAGTTCGAAACCTTCGCCATCTTTTTTCTCGACGGTGAAGAGAAAAAAACCATCGGGTGCGAGCTGCCGCGCCGCGCCCGAAAAGACGCGCGCCAGATCGCCGAGATAGACCAGCGTATCGGCGGCGAGAATGAGATCATATTGCCGGTTGCTCTCGACCAGAAAACTTTCGAGATCGCTGACCGCCAGTTCATCGTAAATTCGCCGCGCATGCGCCTTCTCGATCATCGCCGGACTGAGATCGATGCCGTCGAGTTGCGACGCCATTTCCTCGAAGGCTTCGCCAGTGAGGCCCGTGCCGCAGCCGAGATCCAGAATGCGCAATTCCTGCCGCCCCGGCATCACCAATCCAGCAAGCTGATGCAAAATCTGCGGCGCGCGATAGGAGAGTTGCCCGATCATGCGCGCATCGTAATCGGCGGAGAACTGATCGAAGAGGTGACGCACATAGCGCGGATCGGAGCGCAGCCTCGCCAGCATCGCGCGCGCTTCGGAAATCTTCGCTTCGGTTTCGGGCGAGGATGCAAGAACTTCAAAAGCTTCAAGCGCCTTTTCTGCCTCGCCCGCCTCCAGCCACGCACAGCCGAGCAGGAATTGTGCGCGCGAATTTTCGGGATCAAGCCGCATGGCGCGCTGGAATTCCGGGATTGCGGTCGTGAGGTGCCCCGCCCGCAACAGCGCCTCGCCCAGCCCCACAATCGCAGCCACCGCATTCGAATAGAGCAGCGATGTTTCGCGCGCGGTTTCCAGCGCGCCCGCGCTGTCGCCACTCTCCATCAGCGCACGCGCCAGTACGAGCCGGACCATCAGCCCGCCACGGTCAGCAGCAATCCATTCTCTCAGAAGCGATGCGGCTTCGCCGGCGCGGCCCTGTTCGATCAGCGCTTCGGCGTCGCCTACCGGATCGCTGTCAGGCTGCAAGCGTGCATTTGCCGTTGTTGAGGACGACGACATCGCGCTCTTTCAGCTTCGAACGGTACGACACCACCGAACCATCGACCCACATCTCGGTGATGATCGTCTCGCCCGGAAACACGGGTGCCGAGAAGCGCACATCGAAGCTGGTGATCTTCGTGGGATCATATTTGCAAATGGTGGAGATCACCGCGCGGCAAGCCGTACCGTAAGAGCACAGGCCATGCAGGATCGGGCTCGGGAAGCCCGCCATCTTCGCGAAATTGGGATCGCGGTGCAGCGGATTGCGGTCGCCCGACAGCGCATAGATGAACGCCTGATCCTGACGCGTATCGCATTCATGCACGAGGTCCGGCGCGCGATCCGGAATCTGGTGCGGTTCCGGCGCGCCGTCCTTCGGCCCGCCGAAATTGCCGTCGCCGCGCGCGAAGATGGTCGAACTCAGCGTGCAAAGCTTTTCATTCGTGCCCGCGATGCGGATCACTTTCTCGGTCAGCACAACCGCGCCCTTCGGCCCCTTGTCGAAAGCGCCCGTCACGCGCTCGTCCGCGATCAGATCGGCGGCGGTGGGAAGCGGGCGGTGCAGCGTCACGCGCTGCTCGCCATGAACCACCATCATGTAATTGATGCCCGTCTTGCCCATGATGGAGCTGCCCCAGGCGATCACTGTGGCCTGTGTCGGTACGGCCTTGAGCCCGTTCTCATAGACGAAGGGCAATTCTTCCAGATTCATGGGATCGCGCCCGAAGCCCACGCCCAGCGCATAGAGCATCGTGTCGCGGTCGGAATAGCTGTAGGTCTCGCCTTCCGATTTCAGCTGCATGATCTGTTCGTAATTGATGGCCATGGCGTTCTCCCGAATAGCGGGCCGAGAAGTAGCCCCGAAGACCGGGCTTCGGCAAGGGCGCTCCCGGCCGCACCCGCGTCGTGCTATTGAGGGGCCGATAGCTATGGAGAGCCCAATGACCTACCGCTGTTTCAACGTCGAGATCGCCAATAATGTCGCCCATCTGCAGCTCAGCCGCGGCAGCGAATTCAACACCATGGTGCCGGAATTCTGGCGCGAATTGCCGGAGATCGTCCGCGACATCGACGAGAAGGCCAAGGCGCGGGTGATCGTGGTGTCGTCCACGGGCAAGCATTTTTCGGCGGGGATGGATTTGTCGGTGTTCACCTCCGGCAATTCGGCTAGCAGCGTGATTTCGTCGGAGGAACGCGGCCGCGTGCGCGCCAATCTGCGCACCAGCGTGCTGCACATTCAGGAGACGTTCAACGTGCTGGAGCGCGCACGCCTGCCGGTGCTGATCGCCATTCAGGGCGGCTGCGTGGGCGGTGCGGTGGATTTCGCGAGTGCGTGTGATTGCCGCTATGCGACGGAGGATGCGTTCTTCGTCATTCAGGAAATCAATCTCGGCATGACGGCGGATGTCGGCACATTCCCGCGCCTCTGCCATCTGATGCCCGAAGGCATGGTGCGCGAGCTTGCTTATGCCGGGCGCCGTATGCCCGCAAAGAAGGCACTGGAGATGGGCCTCGTCAATGAAATCTTCCCGACGCAGGAAGCGATGCTGATTCATGTGATGGCGCTGGCGAAAGAGATCGCGGAAAAATCCCCGCTCGCAGTGTACGGCTCCAAGGTGATGATCAATTATGCCCGCGATCATTCCATCGCGGATGGTCTGGATTACATCGCGACATGGCAGGCGGGCATGTTCAACCCCGAAACCGATATGCGCGAGAGCTTCGTGTCGAAATCGGAAAAACGCGCCGCGCAATTCGCGGATCTGCTGCCGGTGCGGAAGGGTTTGGGTTCCATTTAATCTGACAAATGCGAAAGCACGTTTCCCCCTCCCCTTGCAGGAGGGGGCGCGGAACGACTTGTCCGCCGAAGCTCGAAGAGCGAAGGCGGAAGCGACGCGGGGGAGGGGTAAGCGCGCATCAACCCCTCCCCCGAATGATTTTCGCGCTGCTCAAATCATTCGCCCCCTCCCGCAAAGGGAGGGGGAAGATCAACCCACCGCCTCTTGATGCGGGATCGCGACTGCAGGGCCTTCCGTCCACACATCCGTCAGCGGCACGCCGTGCTGTTCGATCATCATCGTGGCGTGCGCATAGCCTTCCGCAATCGCGCGGTCGAAGGCTTTCCAGTCGCGCAGGCCCACATCTTCCAGCGGCGGTTCGAAGAGATAATCGGCCTGTTCGCGCACGACGCGGCGCTGCGCTTCCGAGCCGACCGTTCCCGAGCGCATCAGGATGGAAATTATCGAAGGCGTGCCGCGCATGCGCTGCGCGATCAGCCACCAGAACGGACGCTCGCCATAGCGGTCATCGGTTGCATGCAGGTCGAGTTCGCCGGTCACGTCCGATGCGATGATCGGGCCGTGTGCATTCTGCGCCATCACATCCACCGGCAGATTGTTCATCACGCCGCCATCGACCAAGAGATGGCCGTGATGCGTCACAGGCGGCAGGATTCCCGGCAACGCAACGCTGGCGCGCAACGCACGCCACAGCGCGCCGGAGCGATGCACATGAATGCGCCCGGACGTAAGGTCCGACGATACGCAAAAGAACGGCTTGGCCATTTCCTCGATGCGCATTTCGCCGAAATTATCCTGCAGCAGGCTCGACACCTTCCTGCCGCGCACCAGCGCGATCAGCGGGAAGGTGAAATCCGACAGCGGATTGGCTTTGACGAAGGCATCGCGCATGCGCTCGGTCAGTTCTTCGAGCGACCATTCCGAGGCAAGCCCTGCGGCGATGATCGCGCCCATCGATGTGCCGCCCAGTTGATCGAACGGTACATTGGCTTCCATCAGCGCCTTGATGACGCCGATATGCGCAAAGCCGCGCGCGCCGCCGCCGGCGAGCACAAGGCCCACGGCGCGGCCAGAGACGAATCGCGCCAGCCTGCGGATATCCGCCGTACGGCCCACGCGCACATGATGATGCGATTCGAACAATCCACTCCGCAGCGCGAAGTGCTCCGGCAAGCCTTGCGCACTGCCCTCGGGATGCAGCAGCAGCAATTCCGGCAGGCCCGTCGCGCGCTCCTTGAACGCCGGCATATCGAGCGGGCGCAGCGGCAGCGGACGATCCGAACTTGCGAGCAGAAACACGCGGTCGGCTTGTCTCAGGCACAGATGAGTCCACGGGCTGTCGGGCGCATCGCCGCGATAGAACACGACGTCATGCGCCGCCTCGAAAGCGTTGAACCATTCCGCCGATTGGTCGGCCGAACTGGAATCCAGCACCGCGGCTTTCGATCCCATTTCCACCAGCGCTGCCGCAAGGCGCCGCGCGATGGATTCGCCGATCAGCCCTTCCTGCAGCGGCACGATGGCGAAGGTTTTGGGTTGCGCGCGATCCGTCTGCTTGCGCGTGGTGTTGTGCAACCGGCGCACGAGAATGCGCATCAGGTTGAGCATCACGCGGGGATGGCGCGTGATCAGCGCATCGAAAGCCTGCGGCTGCACGCGCAGAAGCTCGCTGTCGCGCAGCGCCACCAATTGTGCGGAATGCGGCTCGCCGGAAATGAGCGACATCTCGCCGACCGTTTCGCCGGCCGGAATATGCGCCACCATGCGGCGCACGCCGTTGTCGTCCTCCACGAAAACGCCCAGCGATCCCGTCACCACCAGAAACAGCGCGTGATTGTTCTCGCCGTCGCGCTTGAGCAGCGTGCCGCCGGGAAGCCCGAACCAGTTGGCTTCCGACAGCAGCCGCACCAATGCGGCATCGCCCACATCGGCCAGCAGCGGAAAACTGCGCAGACGTTCGCGCAGCTCATCCGGATAAACCGTGTCGCGTCCGGTGCGGAAGGAAGAGAGGAATGCCATGTTCATTATCGCCCGTCCCCCTTGTAGCTCACCACGCCGTCCAGCCGCCATCGACTGTGAGGGCGGCCCCGGTCATGAAGCTGGAAGCGGGGGAAGCCAGAAACAGCACCGGCCCGGCAATCTCCTCCGGCCCGCCATTGCGGCCGAGCATCGTGCGGTTGGCCAATTGGCGGGCAAAGACCGGGTCGGCGGCCATGACGGCGGGGCGCGGGAATGGGCCCGGCACCAATGCGTTGACGCGGATGCGCTCCAGCCCCAATTCGGCTGCCAGATGGCGGGTGAGCTGGATCAGGGCCGCCTTGGCGGGGCCGTAGTGAAAGGGGCTCGCCTGGCGGGGGCTCGAATAAATCCGGGAATCGGGCGCAACCATCCCATACATCGACGCCACATTGATCACACTGCCCTCCCCGCTCGCTCGTAGCGCGACACGCGCCGCTCGTGTGGCTTCGAACGCGGCGGTGACGCAGCTTCTGTAAGTCTGTTCGAAGGCCGAAGGTTCCAGCGCCTCGAAGGGCTGGGGTGTCATGGAGATGGCGTTGTTGACGAGGATGTCGAGCCGGGGGCGCGCGGCGAAGAAAGCACGCACCCGTTCGAAATCGCACATATCGAAGGCCGCGCGTTCGGCCTCATGACCGCTCGCTTTCAACTCGCCTTCGAAATCCTTGAGGCGGGATTCATCGCGGCCGTTGAGGATGACATGCGCGCCGGCTTGCGCCAGCGCAAGCGTCATCGCGCGGCCAAGATGGCCCCCGGCGCCCGAGACAAATGCAACGCGTCCATCGAGCCGGAACGACGAGGCGATGTCGCGCGCTTCATTCACGAGAACATTCTCGGCCATTGCGCGGGATCGAGAAGCTGCGCGGGCACGCGCGGCATTTTCTTCTCCACCTTGGCGCAATCGACAGGCGACAGCGGATTGCGCAGGAACATGCGCAGATTCGCGTCGAGCTGATCTTCGGTTTCCATACCGACGACAACGCCATCCACCCAATCCTGTCCGCGCGCATAAGCCACGCAGAGATCGGCGGCGCTCTCGCGGCCATATTCCTTGGCGAGCGTCGCCAGCGTTTTCACGATTGCTTTGGCATCGACGCCACGGATCGGCGGCCAGATGGCGGGCTCGTTCGCTGCGAGCAACCCCTGCAGGAAGACGCTGCGCACATGCACGGTGATGTGCTCGCGCGCGCGGATGCGGTCGATCACACCGGCCTCGCGCCAGCGCCAGTCGAGCAGATTGAACGGCAATTGAATGTGATGCACATCGGCGCAATCGAGCGCGGTCGCGGCCTCTTCCGGCGATTGCACGGAAACGCCCAGCGCCATCACCGTACCGTCTTCCAGCCTTTCGACCAGGCGCTCCCACACAGCGCCATCGAACGCGCTCATATGCGAGGCGCGATGCAGCAGCAGGCAATCGAGCTTATCGCGCTGAAGGGCGGCCAGCGATTCCGCGATGCTCGCATCCACCGCTGCGCGCACATCGTCGCGCGAGGCATCGGAAGCAAGATCGTTCAGCGGGCTGAGTTTGGTGATCGTGCGGACGGCATGGCGCGCGCGCAGCGCTTCGCCCAGCCGGTCTTCGCTTTCGCCATAGGCGCGTGCGGTATCGATCTTGCCGATGCCGGCATCCACGGCGCGCTTGACCATCTTGAGTGCGGCCGCGCGCGACGGCTTGCCGGTTTTGTTGGCGGCTCCGTAGGAAAGGCCCAACTGAACCGAGCCGAGCACAAGCTCTGCAGGATGTGGCTTGCGCATGCGATGCTCCCGTTAGATTGGCCGCTTGGATGAGCAAGCCTCGCATGGCATGGTAAATAAGGTCTTACGGCAGCGCTAAGTTCAATCTTGACCTAACAATTTCCATACGCTGGCAGCGGTGAACACGATCTCGCCCTGCACCGTGAAATCGCCGCGCGCGAAAATCAGCGCACGCGTGCGCCGCACGATCTGCGGCAGAACTTCCACAAGATCGCCCGCCTTCGCGGCTTTCAGGAATTGGGTTTGCATGTTCAGCGTCACGGATGGCGCATTGTTCGTCATGTCCCACACCGCCTGACCCAGCGTGAGATCGGCAAACGTCATCAGCATGCCGCCATGCACGATGCCGCGCATGTTGACATGGCGCTCATCGGCGAGGAATGCGAAGCGGCGCGAACCCAGCGCGCCGGAATCGAAGATCGGTCCCACATAGATTTCGAAGGGATCGACGAGCTTGGTCTCCACGAACCCGGCGGGCACGACGCTCATGCCGGTTCCGCGATCTTCCAGAGGCCGGTGCCCACCATCAGCGTGCGCCCGGCCACCACCAGCTCCCCCGACATGAAAACCATGGTGCGGGTCTGGCGCGTCACGGCCACGCGGGCCTCGATCAATTCCCCCAGCCGGCCCGGTCCGACGAAGTCGCAGGTCAGCGACACAGTGCTGCAGGTGGGGGCGCCCGATACCAACCTGGACGTGCGGCTCATGGCGACATCCATGAACGTCATCAGCATGCCGCCATGCACGCTTCCGGCCGCGTTCATGTGCTTCTCGGCGGCCACGAAAGCAAAGCGTTTTACGGCCCCTTCGTGCGAATCGGGAAGCCGGTAAAGCGGCCCCACGAAAAGATTAAATCCGCCGATGGAGGCAAGCTCCGCCCCTTCCGGCAGGCCATCTGGAAGATCGCCCATGTTCAACTATCAGTGAATTGCGCGCCGCCCTGATAAGCGCTTTGGCTTTGCGGCGCAATATAAGGCTGTTGGCGCATTTACCGCTCCCATTGCCGTCCATTGGAAAACACAGATTGGCCACACTATGGTGGCGTCATTCAAGAAAATGAGGGAAATTCCCGCCCCTCCAGTCGCCTTGGTTCGATATCAAAGAGGAAGCCATGATGAAAAAGTTTGTGCGCGCCGCTTTCGCTGCGTCGCTGTTGGGTAGTGCGGCAGGCGCGATGGTTGCGGTTTCCGCATCTGCGGTCCTTGCCGCGGACAAGAAGCCCGAAGGCCCGACTGTGAGCAAGGCCGTCGCCGTGCCGCTCTACGAAGCGCAGAAGCTGATGGAAGCCGGCGATTACGCAGGCGCCATGGCCAAGGCCAAGGAAGCGCAGGCCGTCCCGGACCGCACCCCCTACGACGATTACAACATCAACAAATTCGTCGGCTACATCGCCATCAACCTGAAGGACAACGATACCGCCCGTGCGGCGTTCGATGCGATGGCCGAATCCCCCATGCTGACCGATGCCGACAAGACCGCCACCTATCTGAACGCCATGGTGCTCAACGGCATCTCCAAGAACTATGCCAAGGAAATCGAATACGGCACCAAGCTCGAAGCGATCAAACCCCTCGATGACAAGTCACTGGCGATGCTGTCGCAGGCCTATTACCTGAACAACGATCCCAACGATGCGGGTATCTACGCGCAAAAATCTGTCGATGCGGCCAAGGCGGCGAACAAGGATCCCGATCCCGTCGTGCTCGAGATCCTCATGAGCGCGCAGGCCAAGGCGAACAATCATGCCGGCGCCGTCGATACGCTGGAGCAGATCGCCGTCGCCAACAATTCGCCCGGCGAATGGGGTCAGCTCATCGATGTGGCGCTGGGCACCAAAGGCATTCGCGATCTCGATGCGCTCTATCTCTATCGCATGCGCTTCATGGCGGGCGCGATGAAGAATGCAGAAGACTACACGATCATGGCGCGCATCGCGCTGCAGCTCGGCTATCCGGCGGAAGCCCGCGAAGTGATGCAGCAGGGCATCAGCGCCGGCAAAGTCAGCGGCGTGGGCGACGCAGCCAATCTGCTGGCGCAATCGCGTGCAGCAGCGGCAACCGATGAGCGCACGCTTTCGACCATCGCGTCGTCGGCAGCCAAAAGCAAAAGCGGCGAACAGGATGCCAAGCTCGCCGAAGATTACTGGGGCTATGGCCGCTACGCCGATGCCGAAGCCGCCGCCCACAGCGCCATCAGCAAGGGTGGCATGAAGGATTCGAGCGAAGGCAATTTCATCCTCGGCATCTCGCTTGTCGCCCAGAACAAGAACGTCGAGGCAGGGACGCCGCTCGGCAAGGTCGATGGTTCGGCCGCGCGGGAAAAGGCGGGTCATCTGTGGGCCCTTTTTGCCAAGGCGCGTGCCAAGCAGATGGGTCAGGACAAGCCGCCATCCAGCGCAGAGGCGCCGGCAACACCGGCACCAGCCCCGGCACAGCCACCGGCACATTAGCTCACCGCCTGCTGGGGCGTTCATCGCAACGCCCCAGCAGCGCCGGCTTCCTAAATCGCTACCGGGAGACGCCAGATGGGTATTCTGCTCGGTTTCGCGCCCTTCATCGTATTCGCTCTTCTGACGAGCGTTTCGGTCAGTCTGGCGTTGTGGATGGCTTTCGCTGCGGGTTTCGTCATCACCATCCGCGATTTCGTCCAGTCGCCGACCTTGCGCCTGCTCGACATCGGCAGCGTGGTGCTGTTCGGGCTTCTGGCGCTCTATGCAGGGTTCATCCAGCCGGGCCTCTCCATTCAAGCCGTACGGCTTGTCATCGATTGCGGGCTGTTCGCGATCGCGGCGGCCTCCATGGCGCTGCGCAATCCCTTCACGCTGCAATATGCGCGCGAGCAGGTGCCCAAGGAGTTACAGGAGCACCCGCTTTTTCTGCGCACCAATTACATCATCACAGCGGTATGGACCGCGGCCTTTGCCGTGACGACGGGGGCCGACGCCATCACCACTTTCACGCCCCATATCCCGCTTGCGCTTGACGTCGCGTTAGGGCTCTGCGCGATGGCCTGTGCCATCGTTTTCACGGTGCGCTATCCCGTCTATGTGCGCGCCCACGCCGCCGAATTGAGCCAAAACGGCTAAGGCCGGGCAATCCGCCGCACTTCCTGAAGGGCTTCCGCGCGTCTACCCAAGCGGCTAGGTTCTTAAGCTGAAACTGGAGGATGCCATGAGGGAAGCCGTTATCGTCTCGACCGCGCGCACTGGGCTCGCGAAATCCGTTCGCGGTGGGTTCAACATGACCCACGGCGCCGCCATGGGCGGCCACGCCATCAAGCACGCCATTGCGCGGGCGGGCATCGATCCGGGCGAAGTCGAAGACGTCATCATGGGCTGCGCGCAGCCGGAAGGTGCCACTGGCATGAACGTCGCGCGCAATGCGGCCGTGTGGGCCGGTTGCCCCGTGACGACGGCGGGTACAACCGTCAACCGCTTCTGCTCCTCCGGCCTTCAGGCCATCGCGATGGCGGCCCAGCAGGTGATGACCGAGCAAACCCCGGTTGCCATCGGCTCCGGCGTCGAATCCATTTCGCTTGTGCAGATGGGCGGGATGAACCTCAAGAACATCACCGAAGAACATCTCATGCAGGTCAAGCCCGCGCTGTGGATGAGCATGATCGAAACCGCTGAAGTGGTTTCCGCGCGCTACAATATTCCGCGCGAACGGCAGGATGCCTACGCACTCGAAAGCCAGCGCCGCACCGCGGCCGCCCAGCAGGCGCAGAAGTTCAAGGACGAAATCGTCCCCATGCAGACCAAGATGAAGAAGGTGGACAAGGCGACGGGTGCCGAAACCATCGTCGATGTCACGGTCGACAAGGACGAGAGCAATCGCCCTGACACGACGCTGGAGGGCTTGGCAGCACTTCAGCCGGTGTTCCGCGGCGGCATGGAAATCCGCGAAGGCAAATACATCACCGCGGGCAATGCCTCGCAATTCTCCGACGGTGCCGCGGCCTGCGTGGTGATGGAAGCCGCCACCGCCGCAAAGAAGGGTCTCAAGCCGCTCGGCATTTTCCGCGGCTTCGCGGTTGCCGGTTGCGAGCCCGATGAAATGGGCATCGGACCCGTGTTCGCGGTTCCGCGTCTGCTGGAGCGTCATGGCCTGAAAGTTCAGGACATCGATCTGTGGGAACTCAACGAAGCGTTCGCCTGTCAGGTTCTCTATTGCGCCGACCGGCTCGGCATCGACCATGCGAAGCTGAATGTCGATGGCGGCGCCATCTCGATCGGCCATCCCTATGGCATGTCGGGCGCGCGCATGACGGGCCACATCTTGCTCGAAGGCCGCCGCCGCAAGGCGAAATACGGCGTCGTCACGATGTGCATCGGCGGCGGCATGGGTGCGGCGGGCCTGTTCGAGTTCGTTCAATAATGAAAAACGGGGTGTAGATGAACATGCACCCCGCCTACCCTTCCCTTCGGGCGAGGGTGAAAACCTTGATCTGCATTTCAGCGCTCCTGCTGATCTGCACCGGGTGTGCGAGTAGCGGCGGTTCGTTGTTCGTAACGAAACCGCCGCCGCCTCCACCCGATCCCCACACCCAAATGGCGGCGCTGGAACAGCGCATCACCACACTCATTCAGTATGAGCGGCAGAAGATTGATCCCGCTGCCAAGCCGCTTGCTGTGGACAAGGAACTCATCGGCATCGCGCGCGAGCACAGCGCCGACATGGCGGCGAAGAAATATCTCGCGAACAAGGCGCCGGACGGCAAAAGCTCCGCCACGCTGATCATGGACGAGGACGCCAATTTTCAGGGCCTGCTCGGCGAGAACATCGCGGCCCAGCACTATCTCCCGCGCTATGGCGTGGACGTCGACGTGTTCGCGCGCCGCTTCGTGGATTCATGGCTGGCCAGCCCCGCCCACAAGGAAAACCTTGCCTTCAAGGACTACAACCGCACCGGCGTGGGTGCTGCCGTGAACGGCGACACGGTCTATGTCACCCAGCTCTTTGCCAGCGACCTCGCCCTGCCGCCGCCCGACCAGCAACATGCCCAAAAGCGGGAAATCACAGAACTCGCGCATCCCAAAACGGACGACAAACCTGCCGTGCCACCCGATCCAAGGCCGTCACTGACCCAATAGTGGCCATTTGGCCGACCGGGTGAGAATCGATTCACGCTAACGGCCCATTAACTCTAGTAGCCAACAATCTGTGCATGAAAAGCCGCACTCGTGGTGCCCTGCGGCTTGGAGGTTGTTCATTTCTTTACACAATATCTTGGCGCCGATACCCTCCGTTGCGGGTGCAGTGTGTGGCGATTCGAAATGCAGCCTGAACTCCCCTGGAATGTGGCAGGGATTCCTCCAGAAGCGAGGGAAGCCGCCAGGGCAGCTGCACGCCGCGAAGGCCTGTCGGTAGGGGAATGGCTGACGAGGCGAATCTTGCGCAGTTTCTCCGACAATCCCGAGAATTTCGAGGCCAATGCCGAGGCATGGCGGGCGGCGTCCGCGCCTTCCGCCTATCGCCCCCCGGCGGCCGAGGCCGTTGCGGCCACCGCGCGTGACACGGAAGACATGCTGGCGCATGTCTCTCGTAGCGAATCGGAAACCCAGAACGCCTATCGTCGCATCGAAGATCAGCTGCGCGCCGTGGCCCGCCGTCTGGAAACCACCGAACGCAGCCAGTCGGAAAACAACCGCGCGATGACGAAAGCAGCCACCGAAATCAACATCGCATCCCGCGAGCAGGCGCAGGCTTTCGATCAGCTGAGCGGCCACATCGTGGCGCTGTCGGAGCGGCTGAGCCGCGTCGAGCAGCATGCGACCCATGACGGCGTGCGCGAAGCCATCAAGGCGCTGCATCTGGGCCTTTCGCGGCTTGCCGATCAGATGTCGTCGACCGCCACGCAATCCACCACGCAGATCGCGGCACTGGTGGACAATGTCGAAGCGCTCGCAAACAAGCTCTCGCAGGTGCGGCTCGATACGGACACCGCTTCGCACACGATGGGCGGGCGCCTCGCCACCGTTGAAACGCGGCTGCGCCACGTCGAACAAAACGAAGGCCAATCCGCAGCGCTGACGCAAGTGAGCGACACGCTCGACCGGCTGACCGCACGCTTCTCCGCCAGTGACGCACAAAATCAGGGCACCATCGCACGGCTGGAAGAACAGCTCGCCAGACTGGAAGCACGCGCGCAGGATCCGGCATCGGATCGCCGCCTGCAAACCATCGAACACGCGCTTTCCGACGTCGCCGCCCGCCTCGACAATGCCGAGCGGCGCAACAGCGGCACCGCCGGGCTCGAGGACAATCTGCACGTGCTGGCCGCGCGGCTTGAAGCTGCCGAAAAGCGCCAGCGTGAGTCCGCCGCCGAATTGCAGGCCGCTATCAAGGAAGCTGCGACCAGACCGGAGCCGGTCCCGCAGCCCGCGCCGCAAATGGCAGCACCGCAAATGGCGGCACCGCAAATGGCGACGCCGCAAATGGCCCCGCCTGTCGCAGCGCCGATCTCATTCGATCTGCCGCCTTTCCCCGATCATCAGCCCCAGCAACCGGCTTTCCAGCAGCCCGAACCATTCGCGCCAACCCCGCCGCCGTTCGAAAGCGGCTTTGGCGGCGAACCTGCCTTCGCGGCACCACCGCCCTTTGCCGGCGAAGCCTTCGGACCGGAACAGCCTGACAGCAATGAATCCTATCTCGCCGCTGCACGCCGCGCGGCGCGCACTGCCGCCGCTGCCGAGACCGCCGATACTGCACATTCGGGTTTTTCCTGGGGTATTCTGCGCGACACCGGCGAACCGACGGAAAAGAAAACCGGCACACGCTGGGCGCTGATCGCCGGTATCGCCTTGATCGCCATTGGCGCGGCGCTGGCGGGCATTTTGTTGAGCCGCAGCCAGCACACCGTCACCACGCCACGCAATGTCGGCACGATGTTTGCCAAACCTCAGACGGCGCCGGTCAAGCCTTCGGTCGTCAGCACTGCGCCAACGCCCGGCAGCCCCGTGGTGGTTCCACCGAAAACAATGGCGCGCATCGACGTGAAACCTGCACCCGTCAAACCGTTGCAGACGGCACCGGCAAAACCTGCGCCCACGCAAACCGCAGCCCTCACGCCGGCCGATCGCGTGACGACATTGGCCAACAGCGGCAATGCCAAAGCGCAATTGCTGATGGGCCTTCGCTATCTCGATGGTACGGGCGCGCCGGTGAACGAAGCCGAAGCGGCGCGCTGGTTCGAACGCGCGGCCAAGCAAGGCGAACCGATTTCGGAATATCGCCTCGGCACGCTCTATGAGCGCGGTCGCGGCGTTCCTGCAGACGCAAGGAAAGCCGCACAATGGTATGCGGCTGCGGCCAAGGCTGGAAACCGCAAGGCGATGCACAATCTTGCGGTCGCTTTCGCGCAAGGCTCCGGCGTGACGAAGGATTACACGCAGGCCGCCCAATGGTTCTCCAAAGCGGCCAATCTCGGATTATCGGATTCGCAATTCAATCTCGCCGTGCTGTACGAACGTGGCATGGGCGTGCCGCAGAACTTGGTGGATGCGTATAAGTGGTACGCGGTGGCAGCCGCGAATGGCGATACCGAATCCAAAACACGCATCAATGCACTGGCGACTCAACTGAGCCCCGACGATCGTGCCGCGGCCCAGCGCTCGGCCGATATGTTCAAACCATCGCCGCCTCCCGCCGCATCCAACACGCCACCGGACATTTCCGCGCTTTAAGCCTTGCCGTTCGAAGCCGCGGCGCGCAAACTTTTCGCGCGTTCGCTGAATCGCGAATTCGCGGGGAGCTTTCACCGGCCGATGGAAATCTATCTGCCTATTGCGCAAATGTCGGTCCATTGGATCGTCATTCTCGGCATGGGCCTGGCGGTGGGATTTCTGTCCGGCATGTTCGGCATCGGCGGCGGCTTCCTGCTGACGCCGCTTCTGATCTTCTACGGCATACCGCCGGGCGTGGCGGTGGCGACTACCGCGAGCCAGGTCACCGCTTCCACCTTCTCCGGCATGATCTCGCATTGGCGGCAGAAAACCGTCGATCTGAAAATGGGCGGCGTGATGCTGGCCGGCGGATTGGCGGGCACGGCATTCGGCGTTTATCTCTTCGGCATTTTGCGGCGCGTTGGACAAGCCGAACTCACCGTCTCCGCAAGCTATGTGATTTTGCTGGGCGCTGTCGGCGGATTAATGCTGAATGAAAGCGTGCGCACATTGCGGGCGGTGCGCGCAGGCCAACCGGCAGGCGGGCGCAAACCGGGCCAACACAATTGGGTGCATGGCCTGCCCTTCAAGATGCGCTTCCGCCGCTCGCGGCTCTATATCAGCGTGATACCCCCCGCCTTGCTCGGGTTCACCGTCGGCATTCTCTCCGCGATCATGGGTGTGGGCGGCGGCTTCATCATGGTGCCGGTGATGATCTATGTGCTGCGCGTGCCCACGAATGTGACGGTTGGCACATCGCTGTTTCAGGTCCTGTTCGTGACCGCGGCGTCCACGGTGCTGCATGCGGTGGACAATTACACCGTCGATATCATGCTGGCGTTGCTGCTCATTCTGGGCGGCGTGGTGGGCGTGCAGTTCGGCGTGCGGATGGCGGCGCGTTTGCGCGGCGAGCAATTGCGCATGCTGCTGGCGCTGCTCGCACTAGCCATGGCGCTGCGCCTGCTCTACGACCTCGTGGCGACGCCGCCCGATCTCTACAGCCTCGCGGTGAGCGCGACATGAAGCGGCTGGCGCTCCTGTTTCTCGTTTGCTTCTGCGCCGCCGCGCGCGCCGACGATCTTGTCTCAGGCCTGTCGCAGGATCAGATCGAAATCACCTCGAATTACACCGGCACCGACATGGTGGTGTTCGGCGCCATCGAATCCATGGACAGCGCGAACGCCGCGCGCGATGTCGTCGTCGTCGTGCGCGGGCCGGCGGCGAATATGAGCGTGCGGCGCAAGGTCCGCATCGCCGGCATCTGGATCAATCGCGATGAGATGTCGCTGTCGGGCATGCCATCCTATTGCTTCGTGGCGAGCAGCCGCCCGCTGTCGCAGATCGCATCGAAGCAGACGCTGCAGCGCTACCAGATAGGGCTCGGCAATCTGCAACCCACGAAAGTGAGCACGCATCGCCCGCCCAAGGCCGTGCCATTCATCCAGGCTGCCGTGCGCGAGCGGGCGCATGATCAGCTTTATGCAGAAGTGCCGATGGGTGTGGAGTTTCTAAGCTATTCACTCTTTCGCGTGCGCGTGCCGATACCGGCTTCCGTGCCGCGCGGACAATATACCGCCGAAGTCTATCTCTTCCGCGACGGCGCCGTGATCAGCGCGCAATCCACGCCGCTTTTCGTCAACCAGATCGGGCTGGAGCGCCGCCTCTACAATTACGCGCACACATGGCCGCTCTCCTACGGCCTCTCGACCGTGCTGCTGGCGGTATTTCTGGGATGGCTGTCGTCCGTGCTGTTCCGGCAGCGCTAGGCCGCTATCGCATACACGCGCCGCGCACCCAGCACATAAGTGAGAAACTCATCGCCAAACAGCGAGCGCACCGCCGCATCGCGCACATCGAGCCCGCCTGCATAGGCACCGAATGCCGGCAGCAGCAGCCGCAAACCGTCGGACACAAAACATCTTCGCCTGAGCGTTCGCCCGCGCCGCGTGACGCTGGCGCAAGGGTGCAGATGGCCTGCAATCTCGCCGGCAGCAGGTGCGGCCGATGGCTCGTGGCGGAAAATCAATCCGCCAATCGCCACTTCTTCCGCCACACGCCCGTTCAGCCATGACGGCGGTGCCGGATCGTGATTGCCCGCGATCCAGATCCAGTCCGCGCCATCGCCAAGGCGCGAAAGCGTGTCGCGTTCGTAATCGTCCAGCCGTTCATGCGCTTCGCGATCATGAAAGGAGTCCCCCAGCGCAATGACACAGGCGGGCTCATAGCGCGTCTGCAGCGCCACGATCCGCGCAAGCGTGGTGCGCGTGTCGTAAGGCGGCAGCAACGCGCCGCGCCGCGCATAGGACGAGCCTTTCTCGAAATGCAGATCGGCGAACACCAGCATACGCTCGCCCGGCCAGTAAAGCGCGCCCGCGGCGTCCAGCACCAGCGCCTCGCCATTCACCGTCAAGCGCGTTTCATCCAAGGCGCATCGCCTCCGCCACCAGATCGTCCTCTGCCTCGCGCAATATATCCTCATGCGCCTCGCCCGCGACCATTTCCTTCGAAATCTCCAGCAATGCGGGCACCGCCAGCGGCGACACGCGCTCCAGTTTCTTCACCACGATTCGCCCCTTGATGCGCGCCAGCATATCGCCAAGCCGCGCCACGTCCAGCAATCCCGTGCTCGCATCCTCGTATGTCGCACGCAACAGGATGTGATCGGGTTCGTGGGCGCGCAGCACGTCATAGATCAAGTCTGACGAAAACGTCACCTGCCGCCCGGTTTTTTCCTGCCCCGGATTGCGCCGTTCGATCAGCCCGGAAATGATCGCGCAATTCCTGAACGTGCGCTTGTAGAGCGCGGATTCGGCGAGCCACGCATCCAGATCATCGCCCAGCATATCCTCATTGAACAGCGCATCCATGTTCACGCCGCTCATATCGCGCAGGCCCCAAACGGCCAGCGCATATTCGTTGGCGACAAATCCGAGCGGACGCATGCGCAAACGCTCCAGCCGCCGCGTCAGCAGCATGCCGAGGGTCTGATGCGCAAGCCGTCCTTCAAAAGGATAGCAGACAAGATATTCCTTCGAACCACGCGGAAAACATTCCACCAGCAATTGTCCGGGCTTCGGTATCACAGAGCGTAATTGCTGGATGCGCAGCCATTCGCCGACGGGATGCGGAAGTGCGGTCCATTGTTTCGGATTCGACAGCATTTCGCGCACGCGCATGGCAAGGAATGTCGAAAGCGGAAATTTCCCGCCCATATAGGACGGCACCTGCGCCTGCGGATCATGGGTGCGCGTTACATAGGCTGCGTCCTCGCGAATGCCTTCGAAGCGCAGCACATCGCCTGCGAACACAAAGGTGTCGCCCGGCGTCAGCCCTTCCAGAAAATATTCTTCCATGCGCCCCAGCACGCGCCCACCCGCGCCCGCGGGCCGTCCCTTTGCCTGCAGGCGCACATCCAGCATCGGGTCTTCGATGATGACGCCGACATTGAGCCGGTATTGCTGCGCGACGCGCGGATGAGACACGCGCCACAACCCTTCCGGCGTCTTGCGCAGGCGCGCATAGCGATCATAGCGTTTCAGCGCATAGCCGCCAGTCGCCACGAAATCCACCACGCGATCAAAATCGTCACGCGAAAGAGCGCGATAGGGTGAGGCGGATTTCACTTCTTTAAATAAAGCGTCGGCATCGAACGGCGCGCCGCACGCAACACCCAAAACATGCTGCGCCAGAACATCCAGCCCGCCCTGCTTCAGCCGCTCGCCATCGAGTTCTCCCGCCATCACCGCATCGCGCGCGGCTTCGCATTCCAGCACCTCGAAACGGTTCGCAGGCACCAACAGCGCGCGCGACGGCTCATCCAGCCGGTGATTGGCGCGCCCAATACGCTGCACCAGACGCGCCGCTCCCTTCGGCGCGCCGATGCAGATGACGCGATCCACCGCGCCCCAATCGATGCCGAGGTCCAGCGTCGATGTGCACACCACCGCGCGCAACGCGCCCCGCGTCATCGCGGCTTCCACTTTGCGGCGCTGCGCCGGCGCGAGCGAGCCGTGATGCAGCGCAATCGCCAGATTGTCGTCATTCACCCGCCACAAATCCTGAAAGGTGCGCTCGGCCTGCGAACGCGTGTTCACGAAAACCAGCGCCGTGCGCGAGGCCCGTATCGCATTCATCACTTCGGGCATGGTGTGGCGCGCCAGATGCCCTGCCCATGGCACATGCGCATCCGACGCCAGAATGGAAATTTCGGGGCGCGCACCGCCCGCCGCAATCACCAGCGCAGATAATGCCTCGCCCGCTTCAGGTTGCGGCACGAGAAAGCGCTGCAAGGGTGCAGGGTCCGCCACGGTTGCCGACAATCCAATGCGTCGATGGCCGGGCGCGAGTTTTTCCAATCGCGATAATCCCAGCGCCAGCAGATCGCCGCGCTTGGAATTGTGGATGGCGTGCAATTCATCCAGCACCACAGCGCGCACACTCGCGAACAACCGCGCCGCCTCGCGCGAGGCCAGCAGCAGCGCGAATTGCTCCGGCGTCGTCAGCAGAAAATCCGGCGGCGCATATTTCTGCCGCTGGCGGCGGCCCGGTGGCGTATCGCCCGTGCGCGTTTCGATGCGGACGGCCAAGCCCATTTCCGCCACCGGAATTTCCAGATTGCGCGCCACATCCACCGCCAGCGCCTTCAGCGGCGAGATGTAAAGCGTGTGCAGCCGCTTCGGACGCCGCGCGGGTGCGGCCGCCAATTCCACAAGGCTGGGCAGGAATCCCGCCAGCGTCTTGCCGCCGCCGGTGGGCGCCACCAGCAGCACGGATTCGCCCCTTGCCGCGCGGGCAACCAGCGCCAATTGATGCGCGCGCGGAGCCCAGCCGCGCCCGGCGAACCAGTTCAAAAACAGCGGTGGCAGATCAGATGCCGGGGTCAACATGGGCGAAGACTATCAGGCCAGACCGCCTCGCCAAGCGGGCGCGGCATTGCTAGCCTCAGGCGCGTTTCTGCCGAAGGCCGCCCATGTTCCTGCTTGTGAAGGATGTGCTGACACCTGCCGAACTCGGCGAAATCCGCAAACTCGCGGCAGGCTTGCGCTTTGTCGACGGCAAGGTTTCCAATCCGCACAATCTCGCCAAAAACAATCTGCAGGTGGACACCACACAGCCCGACGCGGTGAAGGCCGCCAACATCGCGGGCGCCGCCATCAATCGCAATGAACAGCTTCGTAATTTCACGTTCACCAAGCGCATGGCCTCGCCATTGCTGGCGCGCTATGAGCCCGGCATGAAATATGGCGTGCATTCGGATGCCGCTTATTTGCCGCTGCCGACATCGCCGCTGCGCTCCGATATTTCCGGCACGCTCTTCATCGCCGATCCGGAAAGTTATGATGGCGGCGAGCTGGTCATTCATCTGGGCTCCGAGCAGATTCGCATCAAGGGCGATGCGGGCGCGATGGTGGTTTATCCGTCCACCACGTTGCATGAAGTGGTGCCCGTCACCAAAGGCCAGCGCCTTGTGATGATCACCTTCATCGAAAGCGTGATCCCCGATCAAATCCAGCGCGAACTTCTTTACACGGTGAACGAAGTGAACGCGCTGGAAGGCTTCAACATCTCGTGGGAAAACCGCACGCGCCTGCAATTCATCAGCGCCAGCCTGCATCGCATGTGGGCGCGCTGAAGCCGCCAAACCAAAAACGGAGACGACAATGAACATGTTCAAAGACGGATTGCTGAAGGGAAAGCGCATTCTGGTGACGGGCGGCGGCACGGGGCTGGGCGAAGTGATGGCGACGGGTTACGCCAAACTCGGTGCAGATGTTTACATCTGTGGCCGGCGCGGTGCGGTGCTCGATGAAACCGCGAAGAAAATGTCGGGCGAAACCGGCGCGAACGTAAAAGGCATCGCCTGCGATATCCGCGTGGCCGAAGCGGTGGAAGACATGATCGCGCAAATCTGGGCCGATGGCGGCGCGCTCACGGGCCTTGTGAACAATGCGGCAGGCAATTTCATCAGCCGCACGAAAGACCTTTCCCCGCGCGGCTTCAACGCCATCGCCGATATCGTTTTTCGCGGGTCCTTTTACGTGACACTGGCCTGCGGCAAGCGCTGGATCGATGAGAAGAAGAAAGCCAACGTCATTTCCATCCTCACCACCTGGATCTGGAATGGCGGGCCGTTCACCGTGCCGTCCGCCATGTCGAAGGCGGGGCTGAACATCATGACCAAATCGCTCGCCACCGAATGGGGGCCGTACGGCATCCGTTTGAATGCGATTGCGTCCGGCCCCTTCCCCACCAAAGGCGCATGGGAGCGGCTCAATCCGCAATCCTCCAACCGCGGCGAATCCGCGAACGCCATTCCCATGGGCCGCAACGGCGAAATGGACGAGCTTGCAAACCTCGCCGTGTTTTTGATGGCCGATGGCTGCGATTATCTCACCGGCCAGACCATCGCCATCGACGGCGCGATGCATCTGGCATCGGGCGGCAATTTCGCGGCACTCGCGCGGCTGGGCGATGAGGATTGGGAGCGCATCCGCAGCGAAGTGAAATCCGCGAACGAGAAGGACAAGGCGCAGCGCGCCGTTTAGGCTGCCGCGTCTGCGCTATTCGGGCGCAGGCCTTCGCAAATTTTGCGTTGGCCCTGCCATAATTCATAGCGATGATAGCGTTTGTCCTTGATGCGCTGGAGATGATCCTTCGCATCGTCGTCGCTCGCACATTGCGCGATATAGAACAGCGTCATTCCGCCGTCGCGGTTCAGCAACCGTAGTTCATATGTCTGCATGGCCGGTCCCCACACTAAGGACACGGCTGAATCTATTCTCCCCCCCCCCGAAAAAAAGCGGATTCAGAGTACGATTCCGTACGAAATCCGCCTGATCTTGAGACAACTTAAGATAAGCGGTGTTCGATTTGCTGCTTTCTTTTCAAGTATTTGACGAGGTCAGCCGATCAGGCGGCGGAATTCGGCTTCCGGCACGCCATAGAAACTGCCTGCGATTTTCTCGATGGCCTTGCGATCGAGAACCGTGATGCCGCCGCGCCGCGCTTCGATCAGTCCGCGCTTTTTGAATCCGTCCAGCGCTACCGTCACGCTCGCGCGGCGCACACCCAGCATCACCGAAAGAAATTCATGCGTCAGCGACACGTTGTTATCCGCCGAACGGTCATGCGCCATCAATACCCAGCGCGCCAGCCGCTGCTCCAGCTTCGCGCGGCCATTGGCCACCGCGGTCTGTGCGGCCTGCGTCATGAACACTTGCGCAAAATGCAGCAGAAGGGTTTGCAGCGTGGCGCTTTTGGAAAGTGCCTTGCGAAGTTGCGCGGCGCCGATGCGCAAGCCCTCACCGGAAATCTGCATGTATGTCGAATGCGGGGAACGATGATTGCCCATCACGATGGTAACGCCGGACATGCCTTCGCAACCGATCAGCCCCACTTCGATGCGCTCGCCGCGACCGTTCACGGCAACGACGGAGGCGACGCCGGCTTCGATGAAATAGACATTTTCAACCGTCTTGTTCGGCACTTCGAGCACATCGCGGCGCGCCAGCATAACATGCTGAAGATGAGGTTCGAGCAGCACCAGATCGTCGGCGGAAAGCGCCGCCAACAGGCGATTGCGATGTTCACTCATCGAAAGGTGAAACCGTTTTGACATTGTGAAGCAGGAACCGGTTCTGGCCACCCGCGCGCTCCTCTGACCCCGAATCCACCGAAGCGCCGAATCAATCTAGACCGAACGCAAGAATTCCCTATCGCTATCTGCGTACGGAAGCGTACGCAGTGCGCGGCGGCGGGTTGCTTGAGGCCATCAGGAGTCCAAAGGACTCCACTGGTGGGATTGCCCGGATATTCAGCCTACGGAATACAACTCAACTGAACGCCTGAATTCCCGTCTGCGCGCGGCCCATGATTAGGGCATGCACGTCATGGGTGCCCTCATAGGTGTTCACCGCTTCCAGATTCAGCACATGGCGGATGACGTGATATTCGTCCGACACGCCATTGCCGCCATGCATGTCGCGGGCTTCGCGCGCAATCGCCAGCGCCTTGCCGCAATTGTTGCGCTTCATCAGCGAGATCGCGGGCGGTGCGGCCTTGTGCTCGTCCATCAAGCGGCCGAGGCGCAGCGCGCCCAGCAGCCCCAGCGTGATTTCGGTTTGCATGTCGGCGAGTTTTTTCTGGATCAATTGATTGGCGGCAAGCGGCCGGCCGAATTGCTTGCGATCAAGCGTGTATTGCCGCGCGGCGTGCCAGCAGAATTCGGCAGCGCCCATTGCACCCCAGGAAATGCCGTATCGCGCACGATTGAGGCAACCGAACGGGCCAGATAAACCTTGCACATTCGGCAACAGGCACTCTTCCGGAACGAAGCAATCGGCCAGCGCGATTTCGCCGGTCACGCTGGCGCGCAGAGAGAATTTGCCTTCGATCTTCGGCGTGGAAAATCCCTTGCTCCCGCGCTCCACGATAAATCCGCGGATCGTGCCATCCAGCTTCGCCCACACCACCGCCACATCGGCAATCGGCGAATTGGTGATCCACATTTTGGCGCCATTGAGAATGAACCCATTCGGCGCCTTCACGGCGCGCGTAATCATGCCGCCCGGATCGGAGCCGAAATCCGGCTCCGTCAATCCGAAGCAGCCGACGAATTCACCGCTCGCGAGCTTGGGCAGGTATTTGCGCCGCTGTTCCTCGCTGCCGTAAGCGAAGATCGGATACATCACGAGCGAATTCTGCACGCTCATCGCCGAGCGATAGCCGGAATCCACGCGCTCCACTTCGCGCGCCACCAAACCGTAAGACACGTAATTCATATCCGCGCCGCCATATTCCTCCGGCAGCGTGATGCCGAGAAATCCGATCTCGCCCATCTCGGTCATGATGGCGCGGTCAAACGTCTCGTGGCGGAACCCGTCGCGCACGCGGCGCATGAGATCACCCTGACAATATGAGCGCGCGGACTCCCGCACCATGCGCTCCTCGCTGGAAAGCTCCGCCTCCAGCAGCAAGGGATCAGCCCAATCGAAAGGTGCGTCGTCGCGTTTGCTCATCGTCTCATTCCGCAAAGAATTTCAGAACGGCCTGCTTATAGACCTTGTCGCCCACCGTCGTCATGTGGTCGCGCCGCGGCACCATGACTGCGCGTCCATCGGCGAACGCCGCCGCCAGCGGCTCCGGCGGGCCGGTGAGATCGTCATTCTCGCCGCACACCACCAACACCGGCCGCGTGGAATGCGCAAGCTCCGCCGCACTCAGCGGCTTGCGGTTTCCCCGCATGCAGGCCGCAAGCGCCACAATATCCTTGCCATCCTGTTCGGCAAATTCGCGGAAGCGCCGCGCAATGGGATTTGCGATTTTGCTTTTGTCCGATTCCTGTAGCGCATCGGCAATCGCCTCACGCGAGCCGAATTGTCCCGCCAGATAGGTTGCGCCCACGCCGCCGATGACAAGCTTGCGCACCAGCTCCGGATGTTTCAGCAGTAGATGGATGGAAATATATCCGCCCATCGAATAGCCCATGATGAAGGCGGGACCAGTGCCCGCATCGCGCATCGCCGCCACCACATCTTCCATCATGATCTCGTGATCGTAAGCAGCAGGATCATGCGGCTTGCCACTTTCGCCATGTCCCCGGCAATCCATCGCCACCACGCGATAGCCAGCGCCCGTCAGCGTGTCGTACCAGCCGGGCACGCGCCAATTCTGCGCGCGGCTCGCCGCAAATCCGTGGATCAGCACGACGGGCGCGCCCTCGCCCACACTCTCGTAAGCGATGCGCGTGCCGTCTGCGGCTGTGGCAAAAGCCGTCATGAACGCGACCTTCGCAAAGCATTGGCGGAGTGTCTATGATGGTGCGAGCGCTCTTGAGCAAGCCATCTATGCCCTTAAAATCGCTAAGGAATTTCGTCCCGGACCGCCGCGCATGAATGCGTGGCTGCTCATCGCCGCGATCAACGGCTTTCTTGCCGTAGCGGCAGGTGCGTTCGGCGCGCATGGCTTGCAGGGCCGCCTCGACGCGCATGCGATGCAGATATTCGAGACGGCGGCGCGCTATCAGATGTATCACGCGCTCGCGATTGGTTTGGCAGCGGTCGCGATGCGCGGAAACGCGGCGATGCCCGCGCAAATCGCTGCAGCATTGTTCCTCGCCGGCATCGTGCTCTTTTCCGGTTCGCTTTATCTGCTCGCCTTCACCGGCACGCGCGCGCTGGGAATCGTCACACCGTTCGGCGGTCTTGCATTCCTCGCAGGTTGGGCAGTGCTGGCATGGGCCGCAACAAGGCTCGCGCCATGAGCGCGCAGGAACATATCCTGATTGCCGGCGCAGGCATTGCGGGCCTTGGCGCCGCACTTGCATTCGGCGATGGCAAGCGGCGCGTCACCGTGCTGGATCGCGATAGCGCGCCGCCGGATGCCTCGCCGGAGGAAGCCTTTCACACCTGGGAACGCCGCGGCGCCACGCAGCTTCGCCACAGTCATGTGTTTCTCGGCCGCCTCACCACGCTGATCCGTGACCGCTATCCTGCGCTGCTGGAAGAATTGCTGCGCGAAGGCGCGCGCCTCTTCTCTTATCAGGATGCGCTGCCGCCCTCATTGCATGGCGCTTACACGCCTGCGCCCGGCGATGAAGACATGATGTTTCTCTTCAGCCGACGCACCACGCTGGAACTCATCATGCGCCGTTATGCGGCGCGGCTTCCCGGTGTGACATTCATTACCGATGCGGGCGTGCGCGGATTTCTCTCGCGCCGCGAAGCCGGAATGCTCATTGTCACCGGGCTACAGGTCGAGCGCGGCGAGCACATCGAAGACATGCACGCCGATGCCATCGTGGATGCGACGGGCCGCAACACCATGTTCCCCGATTGGCTGCGCGCCGAAGGCTGCGAAATCATCGAAGAAGAAAGCCCCGCTGGCATTCTCTATTTCACGCGGCATTATCGCCTGCGCGACGGCGCGGATGAACCGCCGCGCGACGGCACGCCGGGCGCGGGCGATCTGGGTTATATCAAATTCGGTGTGTTCGTGGCCGACAACCGGCATTTCTCTATCACGCTCGCCATTCCGGAAATCGAATCCGGTTTGCGCATGGCGATCCTGAAGCCGGAGGTTTTCGAAACCGTCTGCGCTGCCATTCCCGGTGCTGCGCGCTGGACCGATCCCGCCCGCGCCGAACCCGCGAGCCCGATCTTCTCCATGGGCAATCTCAAAAGCGTGTGGCGGCAATATCTGCGGCAAGGCGAGCCGCAGGCGCTGAATTATTTCGCCATCGGCGATGCGGCCGTGCGCACCAATCCGCTTTACGGACGCGGCTGCTCCACCGGCGTTGTGCACGCGCACATCTTACGCGCAGCCTTCGATGTGAGTTTCGCGCCGGGCCAGCGCGCGAAAATCGTGGAACAGGAAACCCGCAAAGCGTTGCGCCCCTATTACGACATCATGGTGAAACAGGACCTGCAATCCATCCGCCGCGCGGGCCATGAGCGCGATCCCTATTACGAACCGCGGCTCAAAGCCCGCATCGCCAAAAGCTTCATCGAGGACGCGCTGGTCCCCGCCACGCGCGGCGACATCGCGGTATCGCGCTCGCTATCGCGTGCCTTCCACATGATCGACCACCCGACCGCCTGGCTGAAAAACCCGGCCATACTGGCACGCATATTGAAATTCTGGGTCATGCCGGAGGCGACGAAAAAAGCGCGCGGTTTATACCCACCCGAATTTGGCCCCAGCCGCGGCGAAATGCTCGCAAAGCTGGGGCTAGCGCTATAATCAGCATACGGAGGAAATAGTGACGGACTTTCCAGAACCCACAATGATCAAGACCAACGGCATCGACATGGCCGTTTACGAAATGGGCCCGAAGGACGGATTGCCGGTGGTGATGTGCCATGGCTTTCCGGAACTCGCCTATTCGTGGCGTCATCAAATGCCCGCGCTCGCCGCTGCGGGCTTCCGCGCTATCGCGCCCGATCAGCGCGGCTATGGCCGTACCTCACGCCCCGAAAAAATCGAAGATTACGACATGGAGCATCTCACCGGCGATCTCGCCGGCATGCTCGATGCGCTCGGCATCGATAAGGCGGTGTTCGTGGGTCACGATTGGGGTGGGATCGTTGTTTGGGCGATGCCGCTGTTCCAACCCGACCGCGTGGCCGGCGTGATCGGGCTCAACACGCCGTTCCTCGCGCGCCCGCCGCTCGATCCCATCATGGGCCTGCGCGCGCTTTACGGCGAGAACATGTACATCGTCTATTTCCAGAAACCGGGCGTGGCCGATGCGGCGCTGGCAAAGGATGCCGGCAAATCCTTCCGCTTCTTCCTGCGCAAGGGCGCGATGAGCGCCAAGGGTTGGGACAAGCGCCCGAAGGAAGAGCGCAATCTCGAACTCGTCAATGCGCTGCAAACCGACGAAGCCAATTGGCCCGGCGAAGCATTGCTCACGCCCGACGAAATGAAAGTCTTCGTTGATACCTACACGCGCACCGGCTTCACCGGCGGCATCAACTGGTATCGCAATTTGACCCGCAACTGGGTGCGCACCGGCACACTGGAGCAGAAGGTTCGCGTGCCCGGGTTGATGATCATGGCGGAGGACGACGTGGTGCTGACGCCCAAAATGGCCGACGGCATGGAGCGCTTCGTGCCCGATCTGGAGCGCGTGCTTATCAAGGATTGCGGCCACTGGACCCAGCAGGAAAAGCCCCAAGAAACCAACCGCGCCATGATCGACTGGCTGAAGCGGCGTTTCCCGAAATAGGCCTTCAAGTCGCCGCGCGATTCTGCGATCCTTGGCGCATGGGCCAAGCAGTCGTCGATACTTTCTCCTATGCCACGCCGGAAGATCCGTGGGCGAAGCGGCTTCTCATCCGCGCCATCGAGCGCGCGACCGGCCAGCCCTATCTGAAATGGTTGTACGAGCAGCACCGTGCCGATCCGCAGCCGGGCGAAAGCTTCTGGGATTCGGCGATCCGCCGCCTGGAATTGAAAGTGGTGTGCAATGAGGCAGCGCTGATGCGTTTGCCGAAAACCGGGCCGCTGGTCATCGTCGCCAATCATCCTTTCGGCGTGCTGGACGGTTTGGCGATCGGCCATTTGATCGCGCGGGTGCGCGAGGATTTCCGAATATTGACGAATGCGGTGCTTTATCGCGCGGAAGAAATCCGCAGCCATCTTCTGCCCGTGGATTTCACCGAAACCGAAGAGGCGCTGCAGACCAATATCAAATCGCGCGCGGCGGCCAAGCATCATCTGATGAATGGCGGCTGCCTGATCGTGTTTCCTGCGGGCGGCGTTTCCACCACACCCACCGTCTGGCATCGCCGCGCGATAGACGCGGAATGGAAAAATCTCACGGCGCGGCTGATTTCACAGGCGAAAGCGCCGGTGGCGCCCGTCTATTTCGCGGGGCAGAACAGCCGCCTCTTTCAGATAGCAAGTCATGTCAGCATGACGCTGCGCCTTTCGCTGCTCTTCAAGGAAGTGCATGACAGTATCGGCAGCGAATTGCATGTGCGCATCGGCGATGTGATCCCATATGAACAGCTCGCCACCATCGAAGACCGGCAGGCCTTCATGAATCATTTGCGCGAACTCACCTATGCGCTTGGCGTCGATGTGCCGAAGACGAAAAAAACGCGCATCCGCCGGCCGCGCCGCGCACCGCGCGGGCCGTCAAAGACTGACGCTACTTAATCCGCTCACGCGCCGGGCGAGCTTATCGAGGAGCGCGCCAAGCTGCTTGCGCTCCTCTGGCGAAAGTGCTGAGAGCAGCACGGATTCCAGATGCAGCGCCAGCGGCCCGATCTCGTCATAGATCGCGCGCCCGCGCTCCGTCAGCGACAACCGCGTGATGCGCGCGTCTTGCGCATCCACCTGCCGCTGCACGCGGCGTGCGCGCATCAGACTCGCTACCGCGCGGCTCACTTGCACCTTGTCCATCGCCGTGCGCGCTGCCACTTCGCGCGCGGAAAGCCCGGCATCGTTGCCCAACACCGCCATCACCCGCCATTCGGGAACGCTTAAATTGAAACGCTCAGAATATTGCCGCGCGATGGCGCTGCTCACCCGATTGGTTAGCACCGAAAGACGATACGGCAGGAAATTGTCGAGATCGAGCGCCGTTTCCAGTTCCAGATCATTCCGCATCGGGCTGGTTCTTCGGCAGAGCATCGCTGAAAGCGGCAAGTTCATAAGCAGCTTTCTCGAGGCGTTTCAGCGTCGGCCACGGATTCAAATCCATATTCGCGCCGCGCGCATTGGCCAATTGCGGGATCAGGCAGATATCGGCCAGCGTCGGCGCATCACCGTGGCAGAATTTTCCACTTCCGGCCGACAGCATTTTCTCCAGCGCATCGAAACCAGTTTTCATCCAGTGCACCTGCCATGCGAGAATCTCGTCTTCGCTGTGATGAAGTTCGTGCAGCAGATAGCGCCGGACGCGCAGATTGTTGATGGGATGGATGTCGCACGCCACCGCATACGCGATCTGACGCACGCGTGCGCGGCCGAGCGCATCCTTCGGAAGCAGCGGCGGTTCGGGGATAATTTCATCCAGATATTCGATGATCGCCAGCGATTGGCCGATTACTTTTCCATCATTCACGAGTGTCGGAACAAGGTGCTGCGGATTGAGCGCCTCATATTCACCCCGAAATTGCTGGCCGCCCTCCTTCAGCAGATGCACGAATTTGTATTCGGGCTCGATGCCTTTCAGATTGAGCGCGATGCGCACGCGAAATGCCGCGGAAGAGCGGAAATAGGTGTAGAGCGTGAATTCAGGATTCATACCGCGCGACTTTCTGATCGATGGCGCCGAAAATGGAGTGGCCTTCCTGATCCAGCATTTCCATGCGCACGCGATCTCCGAATTTGAGGAAAGGTGTGCGCGGATTGCCGAGTTCGATCTGCTCCAGCGAGCGCCGCTCGGCGATGCAGGCAGAGCCGCGGCTGCGATCCTGATTGGAGATCGTCCCGGAACCAATGATGGAGCCTGCGCCGAGGAACCGCGTCTTTGCCGCATGTGCGACCAGATCGGCAAACGAGAATGTCATATCCTCGCCCGCATTCGGTGCGCCGAAGCACTGGCCGTTCAGTGTCACCGTCAGCGGCAGATGCGCCTTGTTGCCATGCCAGGCTTCGCTCAATTCATCCGGCGTGACGGCGATGGGCGAAAAAGCCGTCGCGGGCTTGGATTGAAAAAAACCGAAACCTTTCGCCAGTTCCGCGGGGATCAGATTTCGCAAGCTCACATCGTTTACCAGCATCAGCAGCTTGATATGCCGCTCGGCTGCATGCGCGTTCACGCCCATCGGCACATCGTCGGTGATAGCCGCGATCTCGCCTTCGAAATCCACGCCCCATGCCTCATCCGCCGCCAGAATGGGATCCATCGGGCCGATGAACGAATCCGATCCGCCCTGATACATCAAAGGATCGGTCCAGAAGCTCGCTGGCATTTCCGCGCCGCGCGCTTTGCGCACCAACTCTACATGCGTGACATAGGCCGAACCATCCGCCCACTGATAGGCGCGCGGCAAAGGAGCGACGCATTCCTGCGGTTGAAAGGGCTTGGCGCCATCGGCCGAATTTTCATTCAGCAAATCATACACGCGCATCAGCCGCGGTGCCGTATGCGCCCAATCGTCCATAACGCGTTGCAGGGTCGGCGCGATATGCGGCACAGCGACGTAATGGGTGAGATCGCGTGACACCACCGCCAGCATTCCATCGCGGCCATGCTTGAGTGATGCGAGTTTCATTTGTGCTTCCAGCTGTCGGCGTAATGCTTATCCTCTGCCTGCTCTGCGGAAGCGCCCATGTCGAGCGGATCGCGCGCATCGATCATCACGGCCACTTCATCGGTCATGGTTTTGGCGGCCTTGGCGCCCGCTGCAAATGCCTTGGGATGCGGCCCATGCGTGAAGCCGTTGGGATGGAATGTCACCATCCCGGCGCGGATATTGTCGCGGCTGAAGAATTCGCCCTGCTGATAGAAGATCACTTCGTCGTAATCGTCGTTCGAATGGAAGAACGGCACCTTGAGTGCGCCGGGATCGCTTTCGAGGGGCCGCGGCACGAAGGTGCACACCACGAAACGATCCGCAACGAATGTCGAATGCACCGAAGGCGGAATGTGATAGCGATGGCTGATGATGGGGCGGATGTCGCGCCAATTGAGCCGCACCGGCGCGAGATTGCCCTTCCAGCCCACGGCATCCAGCGGATTGAAGGGATAAGTGACAGCGGAAAGTTCGCCACGCCGCTTCACCACGACTTTCCATTCATGCTCGTTTGCCTGCGCGCGGAACGCATCGTCCAGCTTCGGCGTATCGAGTGCGGCGGGATCGAAGAACGCGTGCGGTCCGAGCAATCCGCGCTCCGGCAATTTGTAGGCGCCGTTCGTTGCTTCGATCAGCAGCGACACGGTGTAGGCAGAAGGCGCCAGCCGCCACATCGTGCCGCGCGGCAGCAGAATGTAATCGCCGTCGCGATAAGTCAGATGCCCGAAATCGCAGAACAGATCACCCTTGCCCTGATGGATGAACAGCAATTCGTCGCCATCCGCATTGCGCGCCAGATGCTGCATCGCCCGCCCGCAAGCCCAGATGCGGAATTTCAGCGACGCGTTTGAGAGCAGAATTGCCGCTGCGAACGGATCGCTCGAATCCTCCGCCGCCGCCAGCGCATCGAACGCGCGCGGCCGAAGCGGGCCTTCGAAGGAGGTCCAGCCTGTGGGCATATGCTTGTGATAAAGATGGGCAGCAGGCCCGAAAAATCCGTCACGCCCGATTTCACGTTCGTAAGTGCCAGCCGGCAAATCGGCATGAGCCTGCTTGGATGTTTCGCCCTCGACGCGCGGGAATTCGATCCAGTTTTTCGTGCTCATGGGCGATCCTGCAGCACGCCGCGGCGAACCTGATCAGCCTCGATGGATTCGAACAGCGCGCGGAAATTGCCTTCGCCGAAACCTTCATTACCCTTGCGCTGAATGATCTCGAAAAAGATCGGCCCGATGGCGTTCTGGGTGAAGATCTGCAGTAGCAATCCGGTTTTCTCATCAGGCATGCCATCCATCAGGATACGGTCGCGTTTCAGCCGCGCGACATCCTCGCCGTGTCCCTGGATGCGATTGTCCAGCCGCTCGTAATAGGTATCCGGCGTATCCTGGAATGCGACGCCGCGTGCCTTCAGCATCTCCACCGATTCATAAATATCGCCGGTCGCCAGGGCGATGTGCTGAATGCCTTCGCCGTGATAAAGATGCAGATATTCCTCGATCTGCGATTTGTCGTCGGAGGATTCGTTGATGGGGATGCGGATTTTTCCGTCGGGGCTCGTCATGGCGCGCGATTTCAGCCCGGTCAATTTGCCTTCGATATCGAAATAGCGGATTTCGCGAAAGTTGAAGAAGCGCTCATAGAAGCCCGCCCACTGGTTCATGTTCCCCCGAAACACATTGTGGGTGACATGATCGATGTAAGAGAGCCCCGCGCCGTCATGCGCAAAGCCTTTCGCAGGATCGGTCGCCACGAAATCCACGTCATAGATCGTCTGCGGGCCGTAGCGGTCCACCAGATAGATCACGCTGCCGCCGATGCCTTCGATGGCCGGGATATTCAGCTCCATCGGGCCGACTTGGTTCTGGAACGGCTTGGCGCCCAGCGAAACCAGCTTGCGATAGGCCGCCCCCGCATCCTTCACGCGGAATGCCATGGCGCAGGCGCTCGGCCCGTGCGCCTTGGCAAACCGGCTGCCATGGCTTTCGGGTTCCGCATTCACCACGAAATTCACCTCGCCCTGCCGGTAGAGCGTCACGGCCTTGGAACGGTGCCGCGCCACGGCGCGAAAGCCCATTTGTTCGAACAATTTGCGGAGCGCGCCGGTGTCGGGCGCGGTGTATTCCACGAATTCGAAACCGTCGGTGCCGATTGGGTTGTCCCAGAGCGCGGCCATGGCTTTTCTCCCGGGAAATCACACTAGTTTCATATGAAACTATTTGCCGGTCAACGGGTTCCGTGGGGAAAAATGGCCCTTTTCTGCGGGCATTGAGCAACGGGCAATTAACCCCCTTGGCGTAGCTTTCCGGAACGGAACCTTTTCCGCCGTGACCGGGAGTGGAAATTCATGCGCGCGACCCAGACAAACTGGAACTCTCAAACAGGCTGGAGCGAAGGCGCCCCCAACAAGGATTCCGGGCTGGTGCTGGCGTTCGGCTCGCCGGATGCGATCTGCGATTCCGCGCATTGGAATGAGCTTCAGCGCCGCCACCCCAATGCGGTGATGCTCGGCTGCAGCACTGGCGGCGAAATTCATGGCTGCGATGTGGTGGACGAGACGCTGTCGGCCACGGCCATCGAATTCGCGCGCACCGAAATCGGCGCGGCACAAGCCGATGTGGATTCCTACGGCGGCTCGTCCTATGAGGCGGGCGAAGCGATCGGCGCGCAACTGGCACGCTCCGATCTCGCCACCCTCTTCGTGCTGTCGGACGGCACGCGCGTGAACGGCAGCGAATTGGTGCGCGGGCTTCGCGCCGCAGTCGGCGAGAAAGTGGTGCTCACCGGCGGGCTGGCGGGCGATGGTCCCCGTTTTGGCACAACCTATGTCGGCCTCAATGCGCCGCCCCAGCCCGGCAAGATCGCCGCAATCGGTCTTTACGGTGCGGGCTTGCGCGTCGGACATGGCAGTTGCGGCGGCTGGGACGTGTTCGGGCCGGAGCGCAAGATCACGAAGGCCAAGGCAAATATCCTGCACGAACTCGATGGCCAGCCCGCGCTCGATCTTTACAAGCGCTATCTGGGCGAAGATGCGGCGGGACTTCCGGGCAGCGCGCTGCTGTTTCCCTTGCGCGTCTATCCCGCCGACAAGCCGGATGAAGCCATCGTGCGCACTGTAGTGGGCATCGATGAAGCCAACCGCACCATGATCTTTGCCGGCGACATGCCGGAAGGCTATCGCGCGCAATTGATGCGGGGGAATTTCGACCGCCTCATTCAGGGCGCGGCCACCGCCGCAGAACAGGCCAATGGCGATCACGACGGCGAACGTGTGGCCATTCTGGTGAGCTGCATCGGGCGCAAATTGCTGCTCGGCCAGCGCATCCGCGAGGAAGTGGAAGCCGTACACGACGTACTCGGCACCGCGCATCTCACAGGCTTTTATTCTTACGGCGAAGTTTCGCCGCATGACGTCACCGGCTGCGCTGAACTCCACAACCAGACCATGACCATCACCGTGCTGAGCGAGAAACCTGTTGCATAAGCTGCTTGCCTATCAGCTTCGCAATGTGACGCGGCCGGACGGCAGCGTGGACAGTGCTGCGCTGATCGCGCTGGTGCAGCGTACCTATGACGAATTCGACCGCGAGCGCCGGCTGAACGATCGCGCCGCCAAGTTGATGGAAGAAGAATTGCAGGCAGCGAATGAAAGCATCCGCCGTCATGGCGAGCAACGCCTGATCGAAACGCTCGACGGTGCGCCCTGCGCGGTGGCGCTCCTCGATCCGCAACTGACGGTGCAGACCGTCAACCCCGCGATGGCCACGCTTTGCGCGGAGCAGCCGCCCGTGCCCGGCGAGCGCTTCATGGATTTCATGTTGCGTGCGGCACCGGATGCGGCGGGCGATGTGGAGAGGCTTTTTCAGGGCTCGACCATCGAAATACGGATCGCCGAGCGCTGGTTTCTGGGTGCCGCCCGCGCGCTCAGCGACGGCAGTTTCGCGGTGGCGTTTTCCGAAATCACCGCACTCAAGCAGCGCGAGGAAGCGCTTGGCCTGGCGCGCGACGCCGCGGAATCCGCCAACAAACTGAAATCGCAATTCCTGGCGGTGATGAGCCACGAATTGCGCACGCCGCTGAATGCGATTCTGGGATTTTCCGAAGTGATCCGCGATTGTGTACTGGGCACAGGCGAAATGCCGTGGGCGCGCTACCGCGAATATGCCGGTTCCATCCATGAAAGCGGCGAGCATTTGCTGGCGCTGATTTCGGAGATTCTCGATCTGTCGAAGATCGAATCCGGATCTTACGCCCTGCATCTGGAGCCGCTGGATATCGGCCACATGATCCGCGCCTCGCTCGCCTTTGTGCGCCCGCAAGCCGAGCGCGGCGATGTGCGCGTTCTGCCGGTCGAGCAGGACGGCAATCTGCGCATCGAGGCCGATCATCGTGCGCTGAAGCAGATCGTGCTCAATCTGCTTTCCAATGCCGTGAAATTCACCTCGCCCGGCGGCGAAGTTGCCGTCACCGCAAAAGGCAGCGAAGACGGCGTCGTGCTTTGCGTGCGCGACACCGGCATCGGCATCGAGCCCGAACATCTCAAATCCGTGTTCGAAGCCTTTCATCAGGGCAATGCCAATGTCAGCCGCCGCTATGAGGGAACGGGGCTGGGCCTTTCCATCACCCGCGGGCTGGTGGAAATGCATGGCGGCGAAATCCTGCTCGAAAGCACGCCCGGCATCGGCACGCTGGCGACGGTGCGCTTGCCCCGCCGCGTGCCCGAAGCGCGGCTCGTCCGGCAAGTCGCCTGATTCCGCCTATTTGTACCAATCCGTACATAGATTGCCGCTGGCAGCCATGACAACCGAGCGCCAAGCAGGCATGCGCGATATTGGATGTTATTGCGCCGAATCCGCATCTGTGCATCGATACTTGCATATGGGGTGCGCATTTAGCGGAAGTCGAGGAGCAAGCTGATATTTGAAAGCGCCGTGAACCGGGCGACGACCGTCCTGTCATCCGCTGTGTTTGGATTAGACGGCAATTCCGCGGGCACAACCCTGCCTTCGGAACTTCGTTTCGCCATGCGCTTTCTGGTGGCCGCCATTGGCGTCACGGTTGCGGCGAGCCTGGACATCCTCGCCGGGCCCGGGCTGCAGGCCATGTTCTACCTGCCTGCGATATTGCTGGTGACGCTGCTGGCCGGCTGGCAAGCAGGCATTGCCTGCTGCACCGCCAGCATTCTGGTCGCCTGGTCTTTGGCGATGCCGCTGCGCGGCACGGATCTGCGTCTGGATTTGTTTGCGGCGGTCGCGATCGTCGTGCTCGGCGTCGCCATTCTCGTGCGGCGCATGCTCGTCGAAATGAAGCTGACCGAGGCGCGGCTGCGCAGCCTGGTCGAAGCCTCGTCCGGCATCGTATTCACGACGGACAGCACCGGACACATAAGGGAACTTCATCCGGGATTATCCGATGTCACCGGTGTGAACTGGGATGAATATCGCGGCCGCTCATGGCGCGATCTCGTCCATCCCGAAGAGGCCGCAATCCTGCCGCAGGGACCGCTGGACGGCACGCAATCCATCCATCTCGAACTGCGCCTTCAGGACCCCTTCACGAAAGAATGGCGCTGGTATCGCGTGCGCGCCCTGCCGCTCACGGGATATGACGGCATGGTGCGCGAATGGGTGGGCAGCCTCACCGATATTCACGAAGCTCGCCTTTCACGCGAGCAGCGCGAATTGCTGGTCGAGGATCTGCGCCACCGCATGAAGAATCTTGTGACGGTGATCGTCGGGCTCGCGAAAACTTCGCGCTCCGGCAGACACGCCGAAGTGGAGGAATTCCTCAAGCGCTTTCTCGGCCGCCTGTACACGCTGGGAACCGCTGCCGATATCGTGCTGGCCAGCAACCGTGTGTCGATCGAGACGGGTGCGGTGATACGCGCAACACTTTCACCGTTTGGAGAGCCGGCACGCTTCCACATCGACGGCCCCGAATTGCACCTGTCCGAACAGACCGGCGCCGCACTCGCGATGGCGGTGCACGAACTTGCGACCAACGCCCTCAAATATGGCGCGCTTTCGGTGCCCGATGGGTCCGTGTCGATTGTGTGGTCGTGCACGCCGGTCGAAGACGGCGAACGCGTGGTTTTCGAATGGATCGAGCGCGGCGGTCCTGCGACGACTCCGCCCGAGAAGCCCGGTGTCGGCACACGCATCATCAGCTTCGTGCCGCAACACGAAAAAGCGGGCGACGTGAAGATCGACTACCGCACGGAAGGGCTTTTTTGCCGGATCGAATTCACCAAGGCCGCAGGTCAGCCGGAAACTGCAAGTGCTGCACGCGCAAATTCCGCAACACTCTTGTAGTCCGCCTTGCCGTTCGGCGCGCGCAGAGAAACACCGGACACGAGAATGCGCTTGGGCGTTTTGTAGCCGGCCAGTTGCGCGCGCACATGCTCGCGCAGATTCAATTCGTCGAATTCCGCGCCGGGCGCCATCCGTACAATTCCCGTCACTGCTTGTCCCCACACCTCGTCGGGCACGCCCAGCACCAGCGCGTCTTCCACCGCGGGATGGGTCTTCAGCGCTTCCTCGACTTCCTCGGGATAAACTTTCTCGCCCGCCGTGTTGATGCAATTGCTGCCGCGGCCCAGCAGCGCAATCGTGCCGTCCGCCTCCACGCGCGCCCAATCGCCCGGCACCGAATAGCGCTGATTGCCGATGAGGCGGAAGGTGCGCGCGGTTTTCTCCGGGTCCTTGTAATAGCCAACCGGTAGCGGCCCGCCGAGCGCCACCAGCCCTGCCTTGCCGGAGCCCGGCGCAATCGGGCGATCCTGTTCGTCAATGACGATTGCGTTTTCCAATAGCTCGAACGCGCCAGTGCGCGCCTCACCATCCTTCGTCATCACCGATGTTCCCATGCCCATCGCTTCGGTGGAGGCAAAACTGTCGGTCATGGTGAGTTGCGGAATATGTTTCAGCAGCCCGCGCTTGACCTCGATGCTCCACATCGCGCCCGACGACGTCATCGTCATCATGCTGGAAAGATCATAGCGGCCGGGCTCCTCATCCAGCGCGCGCAACAGCGGCTTGCCGAAAGGATCGCCGACAATCGCAATGCCCTGCACGTGGTTTTTCTCCACCGCCTGCCAGATCGCATAGGGATCGAGCGAGCGATTGTCCACCGTCACCACGCAGCCGCCGCTTGCCATCGCCGTGATCGCGGTGAGGAATCCCGTGCCATGCATCAGCGGACATGCAGGCAGCGTTTTGGGCGCCAGTGTTGCCGCCACGCGCGCAAAATTGGCAATCGTATCGGGGCGATAATTCAGCGTGCGTTCCATGCGCGCATGCCAGATACGGCAAAGCTCGCCATGCTGCCACATCACGCCTTTGGGCATGCCGGTGGTGCCGCCGGTATAAATGAAAAGCATGTCTTCCGGCGAGCGTTTGATATCCAGCTTTGCGCCGTCGCCGGTTTCGGCCAGCGGTTCGTAGCACTCGGCAAACGGCGCGATCTCGCCCCCGCCCACTTCGATGTAAGTCTTGATATTCGGCAGTGCCTCGCGAATGCGCTCGACCGTGTCTCGGAATTCGCTCGCATAGATCAGCGTCTGCGCATCGGAATTGTCGAGGATGTAACGCACCTCTTCCGGCTTGTAGCGGTAATTGATGTTCACATGTGTGAGACGTCCGCGAAAACACGCGCCCGTCGCCTCGCTATATTCGACGCCATTACGCAGATAGAACGCCACCTTATCGCCGGGGCGCGAGCCGCGCTCGGCCATCGCGCGGGCGAGATTGTTCATCCGCCGGCTGGCTTCGCGCCACGAAATTGTGCGGTCTCCATGCACAAAGGCCGGCGAATCCGGCGGAATGACTTCCGCTACGGCATCCAGTATATCCCCATAATTCCAGGGCATGGCCCTCCCGTTCGTTTTTATGGGCCCGAAGGCCGGTTGTTTGAGGCGAGTATCCTGCCGGAATTGGCGAGAGGCAAGTTTGCGGCGCGCGCGTTGCTCTGCAAACATGGGCTTGGCCGCCACGAGGGGAACGCCGCTTGAGAAAACTCCTGATCGCCAACCGCGGCGAGATCGCCATCCGCATCGCCCGCACCGCCGCGGAAATGGGATTGTCGAGCACCGCCATCTATCCGCAAGACGACGCGGCTTCGCTGCATACGCGCAAGTGCGACGAAGCCTTGCTGCTACGCGGCACAGGCGTCGCCGCCTATCTGGATGGCCAACAGATCATCGCGATGGCGCAAGAGGCAGGCTGCGATGCCATCCATCCCGGCTGCGGATTTTTGAGCGAGAACGCGGCGTTTGCTGCAGCCTGCGCCGAAGTGGGCCTGACATTCATCGGCCCCACGCCCGAAACGCTCGAACTCTTCGGCAACAAATCCCGCGCCCGCGAATTCGCAAAGAAGAACGGCGTGCCGGTTCTGCCGGGAACGGACGCCGCAACTCTGGAAGAAATCCAAAAATTCTTTTCAGGTCTGGGCAATAACGCCGCCATCATGCTCAAGGCAGTCGCAGGCGGCGGCGGACGCGGCATGCGGCTGGTGCGCAACGCCAGCGAGTTGGAAGCAGCTTATGCGCGCTGCCAATCCGAAGCAAAACTGGCCTTCGGCAACGGCGATGTCTACGCCGAACAATTCTTCCCGCAAGCCCGCCACATCGAAGTGCAAATCGTGGGCGACAGCGAGCAGGTCACACATCTATGGGACCGCGAATGCTCGATCCAGCGCCGCCATCAGAAGATCATCGAAATAGCGCCAGCCATCGGCCTGCCAGAAAAAATGCGGCAGAAATTGTTCGCAGCCGCAACCACGCTCGCCAAAGCGGCACATTATCGCAATCTCGGCACAATCGAATTCCTCGTCGATGCCAACGGACAATACGCCTTCATCGAAGCCAATCCGCGATTGCAGGTGGAACACACAGTCACCGAAGAAATCACCGGCCTCGATCTCGTCCGCCTGCAACTCGAAATCGCAGCCGGACGAAAATTATCCGACCTTAATCTGGATCAAGCAAAATCGCGCGGCACTGCCGTTCAGGCCCGCATCAATATGGAAACCATGGCAGAGGACGGAACGCCAAAGCCCGCGGGGGGCACTCTCACTGCCTACGATCTCCCATCCGGCCCCGGCGTTCGTGTCGATGGTTTCGGCTATGCAGGCTATCAGACAAGCGCGCGCTATGACTCTTTGCTGGCGAAGCTGATCGTTCACACACCATCGGATTCGCTGAGCGATGCCGCGCGCAAGGCGCATCGCGCTCTGTGCGAATTCAAGATCTCCGGCGTGCCGACCAACACTCCGTTCCTGCAGAATCTTTTGACTCATCCTGCACTCACGGCAGACAGATTGCACACGCATTTTGTCGAAGAACATATCGCCGAATTGCTCCCGAAAGCCGAAACGCATCAACGTCTATATTTCGAACCACAAGCGAATGCGCAACATGCAGGCGTTAAACTGAACAGCGCCGATCCCTTGGCCGTTCTCAGCCATGGCAAGGAATCGGCGTCCGGCAAAAACGAAGCCGCAGCAGAAGCCGCAGGCCCGGATGGCACGACAACGCTTCGTGCGCCGCTTCAGGGAACAATTGTCAGCCTTTCAGTCGCAACCGGCGACAAGGTTCGCGCCGGTCAATCCATCCTTGTGATGGAAGCGATGAAGATGGAGCATGTCATCGAAGCCAATGTCGGCGGCATTTTGCGCGCGTTTGCAATAGCGCCGGGCGACACAGTGTTCGAAGGCGCCCCGCTCGCGTTTATCGAAGAATCCGATGTCGGCGGCAGCACCGCCGCGAAAGAAGAAGACATAAATCTCGATTCCATCCGCCCAGATCTCGCGGAATTGTATGCCCGCCGCCGCTTCACTACCGATGAAGCTCGCCCCGAGGCCGTCGCGCGCCGGCGCAGGACCGGGCAGCGCACCGTGCGCGAGAATGTCGAGGATCTCTGCGACCCCAGTTCGTTTGTGGAATATGCGAGCCTTGTCGTTGCTGGCCGCCTGCGCCGCAACACGATGAATGAATTGATCGAGCGCACACCGGGCGATGGCCTAGTGATGGGCCTTGGCCGCGTCAATGGCGATGTGTTCCCCGACGAACAATCGCGCATCATCGCGATGGCCTATGACTACACCGTGCTTGCGGGCACGCAGGGCCTGCGCAATCACCAGAAGAAAGACCGCATGCTGCATCTGGCCGAAAAATGGCGGCTGCCGGTTGTGTTCTTCACCGAGGGCGGCGGCGGGCGGCCCGGCGATACCGACGCGATGAGTGCGGGCGGGCTCAACGTCACCACCTTCCAGCAATATGCGAAACTGAGCGGGCTTGTGCCGCTGGTCGGCATCAATTCCGGCCGATGCTTTGCAGGCAATGCGGCGCTGCTCGGCTGCTGCGACGTCATCATCGCCACGAAAAATTCCTCCATCGGCATGGGCGGGCCTGCGATGATCGAAGGCGGTGGCCTAGGCGTGTTTCATCCCGATGAAGTGGGCCCCGTGTCGGTGCAATCGCCCAATGGCGTGATCGACATCGTTGTGGAAGACGAAGAAGAAGGCGTGCGCGTCGCCAAAAAATATCTCTCTTATTTCCAGGGCGCGCTGCCCAAATGGGAATGCGCCGATCAGCGCGTGTTGCGCCGTCTCATTCCGGAAAATCGCCTGCGCGTTTATGATGTTCGCACGGTGATCGAAAATCTTGCCGACACCGGCTCGGTGCTGGAACTGCGCCGCGAATTCGGATTGGGCATGGTCACCGCGTTCGTGCGCATCGAAGGCCGCGCCGTCGGCGTGATTGCGAACAACCCCAAACATCTCGGCGGCGCCATCGACCGCGACGGTTCGGACAAAGCCGCGCGCTTCATGCAGCTTTGCGATGCCTTCGACATTCCCATCCTCATGCTCTGCGACACGCCAGGTAATATGGTGGGGCCGGAAGCGGAGAAGACCGCGCTCGTGCGCCACAATTCGCGCCTGTTCGTGATCGGCGCGAATGTTTCGGTGCCGTTGTTCACGGTGATCTTGCGCAAAGGTTACGGCCTCGGCGCGCAAGGCATGGCGGGCGCGAGTTTCGTCGCCCCCTTCTTCACCATCTCATGGCCCACCGGAGAATTCGGCGGCATGGGATTGGAAGGTGCGGTGAAACTCGGTTATCGCAACGAACTCACGGCCATCACGGACCCTGCAGAACGCAAAGCCAAATATGACGAGATGGTCGCGCGCATGTATGAACGCGGCAAGGCGCTGAGTGCGGCAACGCTCTTCGAATTCGACGAAGTGATCGATCCCGCCGAAACGCGCCGCTGGATCATGGCGGGGTTGCGGGCGGTGCCAGCGCCGCAAAAGCGCGCGGGCAAGAAGCTGCCATGGATTGATGCGTGGTGATTACATCAATCCCGGCACAGGTATCGACGCGCCGGTGATTGCGCGGGATTTCTCCGACAGCAGGAACACAATCACATCCGCAATCGCTTCCGGCGTCACCCATTTCTTGAAATCGGCATCGGGCATGTCGCGGCGATTGGCGGGCGTGTCGATGATCGAAGGTAAGATCGCGTTCACCGTAATCCCCTGCCCTTTCACTTCTTCGGACAGCGCTTCGGTCAGCCGCGCCACACCGGCCTTTGACGCCGCGTAAGCACCCATGCCTGCGCCCGCTTTGGCCGCAGCACCTGCACCGATATTGATGATGCGCCCGCCCTTGGACAAATGCGGCAACGCCGCCTTGCAGGTGGCCACCGCACTTTTCAGATTGACCGCATACATGAAATCCCAGGTGGCCAGATCGCCATCCTTCAGCGTTTCCCAGCGGAAACCGCCCGCGATATTCACCAGCCCGTAGAGCCCGCCAAATTTCGCCGCGGCTTCATCCACGGTGCGTTTGGCGTCCGCGGGATCGGAAAGATCGCGCCCCGCAAAGCCCGCGGCGTTCGCGCCAAATCCTTCGAGTAATCCCGCGGGCGCTGCGGGTGCGCGGTCCACAAGCGCCACTTTCGCGCCTTCCGCGATCAGCGCGGACGCCACTTTCGCGCCCAGCGCGCCAAAACCGCCCGTGACGATGCAGACTTTCCCTTGCAGCTCCATGTGAAATCCGCCGTTTTGCGCCGCACCTCTATATCACGGCCCCTCGCCTTGCGCGCCGATGCCTCTATAATAGGCCAACGCTATCCCCAGAAACGGAGAGGAACATGCTCGACAAGCTGCAATTCTACATCGACGGCAAATGGGTTGATCCCGTGACGCCCAAAACGCTGGAAGTCATCAACCCGGCCAATGAGGAACCCTTCGCGCGCATCTCGCTGGGCTCCAAAGCCGACGTGGACAAGGCCGTGGCCGCCGCACGCCGTGCCTTCGAAACCTTCTCCCGCACCACGAAGGAAGAACGCCTCGCGCTGATGGCGAAAATCGTCGAGGTCTATCAAAAACATTACGGCGAGATCGTTCAGGCGATCAGCACCGAGATGGGCGCGCCGCTCGGCCTGTCGAAGAATGCGCAGGCCGCAATGGGCATCGCGCATTTCTCGCAGGCGATGAATGTGCTGAAGGATTTCGAATTCCAGAAGGTGCAGGGCTCGACCGCGATCTGCTACGAGCCCGTCGGCGTCGTCGGCATGATCACGCCGTGGAACTGGCCGATCAACCAGATCGCCTGCAAGGTGGCGCCTGCGATTGCAGCGGGCTGCACGATGATCCTCAAGCCGAGCGAAGTCGCACCCATGAACGCGCTGCTGTTCGCGCAGGTGATGGATGAAGCGGGCGTTCCGCCCGGCGTGTTCAATCTCATCAATGGCGACGGGCCGGGCGTGGGCGAAGCAATGTCCTCACATCCGGGCATCGACATGATGTCGTTCACGGGCTCGACGCGCGCAGGCATTGCGGTGGCGAAAGCGTCCGCCGATACGGTCAAGCGCGTGGCGCAGGAACTGGGCGGCAAATCCGCCAACATCATTCTGGAAGATGCCGACTTGAAAAAAGCGGTCGTCGGCGGCGTGATGAATATGTTTTCCAATTCGGGCCAGTCCTGCAATGCGCCGAGCCGCATGTTCGTGCCCAAGGCGATGCATGATGAAGCCGCGATGATCGCCAAGGCCGCAGCCGAAAAGGCGAAAGTTGGCGATCCGTTTGCCGAAGGCACGACGATGGGCCCGGTGGTGAGCGAAGTTCAGTACAATAAAATTCAGGGCCTCATCAAAAAAGGCATCGACGAAGGCGCCACATTGATGACAGGCGGGCTCGGACGCCCCGAAGGCCTGAACCGCGGCTATTATGTGCGCCCCACCGTGTTCGCGAATGTGACGAACGACATGACCATCGCGCGCGAGGAAATCTTTGGGCCGGTGCTCGCAATCCTGCCTTACGAAACCGAAGCCGACGCCATCAAGCAGGCGAACGATACGGTGTATGGCCTCTCGGGCTATGTGCAATCCGGCAGCATCGAACATGCGCGCAAGGTGGCGAGCCAGCTTCGCACCGGCAATGTGCATCTGAACGGCGCAGGCATCGACCTCAACGCGCCCTTCGGCGGCTACAAGCAATCCGGAACAGGTCGCGAATGGGGCGAATTCGGCTTCGAAGAATTCCTCGAAGTGAAGGCCGTACTGGGCTACGCGGCCTAAACACCATCGTTTTCGAATAAGCGCAGGCGTCTTCCCCAAAATGGAGGGCGCCTGTTTCTTTTCGGGAATTCGGGATCGGCCAAGCATTCCACTGCAATTGGGCGTAATGTCGGCGAATTGACGGACGAAGAACATAAACGCTGGGAGGAATTATGAACCACTTCGGGAAAATTCTGGGAATCGCCGCGCTGTCATGCGCGGCGAGCTTGACGTTTGCGCAACCCACCACAGCAGGATGCACGATGATGACGAGCAAACCGGACATTCAGGGTGTCACCGCGGCGGCAAACGGTTTTTACGCCGCTCTCAATCAGATGTTCACCGGCGATTTGACGGCAATGAACGCCATATGGTCCCACGCCGATGATGTGACCTATATGGGCCCCGGCGGCGGCTTCCAGAAGGGCTGGCCCGCCGTTCAAGCCGAGTTCCAGAAACAGGCCGATATGAAGCTCGGCGGCAAGGTCGACGGCGAAGAGATGTTGATCACCGCAGGCTCTGACGTTGCAATCGTCAGCGATTACGAGCGCGGCAAAAACACCAATGCCGATGGCAAGGTCAGCGCCGTTTCATTGCGCGCCACCAGCATTTTCCGCCTGGAAAACGGCGTGTGGAAAATGATCGGCCACCATACCGATACCTTGCCCTATCTGAAACAGTAACGCGCAGCGCAACGCTGGACTTGAAACGCCGATTCAAAATCCCACATTTCTTCTTCAAAGGAAGGAATGTGGGATTTGCGTTTTTATGACCGGAAAAATGACACAGCGTTGATGGATAAGTTTGCGCGCCTATCCACGCTTGAGGCCAAGCGGAGCCTCGATTTTTCGAAAACTTATCCCGCAAAAGGGGGGGTGTTTGAAAAATTTTGAGGTAGAGAAACCTAGGGTGGCGCGCCAACTGAAGCTGCTTGATATCCAGTGGTCTGCCTACGCCAAGGCTTCGGCAGATACACCAACCTCCGCTGCTAAGCAGCGTAGGTTGGTGGGCGATGCAGGACTCGAACCTGCGACCCGGTGATTAAGAGTTCTGTGGGCTGATATTCTTGAGGCTTCCTGCACATTCGCGTAATGCTAAAAATGCCAGCAAACTCGATGTTCCTCTAGCAATGACGTTCCTTGACTTTCCTTGCCGTGTCCCCATGATGCTTACCTGATGCTTACCGGGGAAGGGCCGTCATGTGGAAGAACCCGAATGCGAAGCGCATCACAAAGCGCGCCGTGGACGCGCTCAAATGCAGGCGCGGCAAGGATCGCAGCATCCTTTGGGATAACGCGCTCAGCGGCTTTGGCGTCGTCGCCCACGCCTCTGGAAGCAAAAGCTACATCGTTCAATACCGCTTTAACGGCAGGTCTCACCGCTTCGCAATTGGCGCGCATGGACGCTTCACGCCGGAACAGGCGCGCAAAGAGGCGCAGCGCGTACTAAGCGAGATGCAATCCGGCAGGGAGCCGATTGCCACGCGCGAGGCAAAGCGTAAGGCCGAACTTGCTACGCGGACATTCAAACAACTGGCCGAAGAATTCATGCGCTTGCATGTGACTCAGAAGCGCAAGGAGAGTACGGGGGCTGACTATCGCGGGCTACTTGATCGCCATGTCATGCCCGCACTCGGCTCAACCCGCATGGACAATCTTAAGCGCGTGGACGTAAGCCGCCTTCATTCACGCCTTTCCGAGTGGCCATATGAAGCGAACCGCTGCCTCGCCCTGATATCCGCAATTTGGAACTGGGCGGCGAAGCGCGAGGAAGTGGCCTTTATTGACAATCCGGCAAAGGGCATCGAACGCTACGCCGAACCGAAGCGCGAATGTTATCTGACCAACGATGAACTCGCGCGACTGGGCGATGCGTTACGCGAAGGAGAAACGAAGGGCATTGCTTGGGAAACGGATCGCGTTAGCAAGAAAGTCAAGCACATTCCGAAGGGCGACAGGCGGCAAAGACTGGACCCCTATGCCACCGCCGCGATCCGGCTGCTAGTGCTCACCGGTGCCCGGCTTCGTGAGATTTTAGACGCCAAATGGGAGCACGTCGATTTCCAGCGGTGTGTCATGCTGCTCCCGGACTCAAAAACGGGCCGCAAAACGATCTACCTGTCTGCCCCCGCCCTCACTGTGCTGGCGAGCGTACCGCGCCAACAAGGCAATCCGTATCTTATTCCGGGTGCAAAGCAGGGCGCGCCACGCGCGGACCTTAAGAAGCCTTGGAGCGCCATCAGGAGAGCCGCCAACCTCAAAGGTGTGCGCATCCATGATCTGCGGCACAGCTTTGCCTCTGTGGGCGCTGGTGCATCCTTGGGGCTTCCGATCATTGGCAAGCTCTTAGGTCACTCCCAACCCGCCACGACAGCGCGGTACAGCCACCTTGACGCGGACCCGATGCAAAAGGCGGTCAACGTCATCGGCGCGCGCATCGAGTCTGCAATGAGCGGCCGTCCTGTGGACAACGTGGTGCCTCTCGCGCGGGCGTAGCGCCTCTCAAAACCTGTGCATCAGACCGGATTGCGCTGGCAATCTGGCATTCCCGCCGCTTCCTTATCGTGTGTGGAAATGCACCGAGTCGCCCATGCCGTACGCGCCATCCCCTCGAATACAGAATGCGTTATTTGCGGCATTGCGGAAATCGCCCCCCAAGCGACCTGCAACGTCGCCTGATGCGTTGATCGCACTTTTCGGTGACCTGCTTGCCGCACCTTGGGAGCGGAATCCTCATCTGTTTGATCCCCTCTTTCGCCGCTACGGAATTGCGCCTCGCGATGAGGAATCAGCACTGAAAGAATTAATCCATGCGATGGCTCGGAAGCATGAGCCAGGGTTTAGGCCCGGCCGGGGGCGACGCAAGAGCCAGGGTATAACCCCGAAGGAATGGCAGGCCGTGCTCTTGTACTGCTACGTCGTTGGCGATCCGCAAACACGGAAGCTCAATGCGAACAATGTTATGAAACGGATTGCTGAGAAGATCGTAATGCAAAGCCCGACGGCGAAATTTGGGGCAATTCGCAGCCGCTATAATCGCGGGAAGGACGCCTTTGCGAAAGACCTCGGCGGCGGTTCAAACGCACTCAAGCAGCTTCGGATCGAGACAATTCGTGAGATCGTCGTGGGACAAGTAGGCGCAGACACAAAGCTTTTGGCCGCCCTTGCCAGAGGCAAGCTTCACGACACGCACAAATAATTCGTGTTCAAATAATTCGCCGAATTTCTCGAACACGTTTGTGCGTGTTCGGATTGAAAAACCTGTTTTTCTGAACATTGGAATCTGGCCATTCTGACGTCCCGCGGCCCTTTTGCGCGTAACCCAAAGGAACTTTCCATGAACCAGATTGCATCAGAGAAACTCGAAAGGCTGCTCACCACCGCGGAGGCCGAACAAATCCTCGGTGTCCATGCCGGATTCTTGAACAAGGATCGCGTGACCGGGGGCCGTCTTCGCTTTGTGCGTGTTGGCCGGTGCGTGAGATATGAGCGTCGGGAAATCGAGTCGTTCATCGCCTCCAACGTCCGTCGCTCAACGTCCGACACGGGAACTGCGCGATGAGGCCCCAAAAGAAACGGCCCCGGTTGCGCGCCAGCGCAGCGGAGGCTCAAACAAAATTTGTCACTCATTCAATACAGCGTCCTAGTCTTGCCAAGCATTCCACACAGTCAGCGCCTACTGAAGCCAAGGAAGCGATTGTCTGGCTCGCCAACGCCGTTGGCGTTCCCGCATGGATCAGCGCCGGGATTCTGCAACGCGCGGGGTTGGCCTATGACTGACCACATCGGGGCTTTTGCCGAAGCCATGTGCTCGGACGGCATTGCGCCGCCCCTACGTATGTTTGCCGATGGAACGCTACGCCGTTTTCCGACTAACGGCAGGCCGAACGATGACTCGGGTTGGTACGTGCTTTTCGACGGTGACGTGCCAGCCGGTGCTTATGGCGACTGGCGCTCCGGGATGGATCGGACGTGGCGGGCGAATACCAGCCGCGAACTCACGGCGGGCGAAAAGAACGAGTTTCGCCGCCGTATGGATGAAGTGCGGCGAAAGCGCGAAGCCGAACGGACCAAAGCCGCCAAAGAATCTGCGCAAAAAGCGGCATTGATGTGGAGCGCCGCACAACCGGCGAAAGCGGATCATGCCTATCTGGTCCACAAGAAAATCGGTGCGCATGGGCTGCGGCAAATCGGAGGCGAGTTGATCATGCCGTTGCGTGACTATAGCGGGGGCATCCGCTCGCTGCAATTCATCTCACCGAATGGCGCGAAACGCTTTCTGAGCGGCGGCACTGTGAAGGGCGGCTACTATAGCATTAGCGGCAAGGACCCTGTCTGTATTGTGGAAGGATTCGCCACAGGCGCGAGCATCCATGAAGCTACCGGCCAAGCCGTTGCTGTTGCATTCAACGCTGGCAACCTCGACTCCGTCGCCACGGCACTTCGAGAGAAATTCCCCGGCAAACAGTTGATCGTTTGCGCCGATGATGATTGTAGCACAGAAGGAAATCCTGGAATGCGAAATGCAACAATTGCGGCCCGCGCGAGCGACGCGCTCTTAGCGATCCCGGATTTCGGCTCGGCCCGGCCCGAAGGCGCGACGGACTTCAACGACCTGGCCAATCATCTCGATGGTCGGGCAGTGAAGGTTTGCATTGAAAGGGCACAATGTGTGGACGCAGAGCGCGCCAGCAACGCCGGAGTCGAAATCGTGCGGGCCGATTCAGTTCGACTTGAACCTATCAGATGGCTATGGCGGGGCTGGCTCGCCTGCGGGAAACTGCATCTGCTTGGCGGTCAGGCGGGAACCGGCAAGACAACGCTTGCTCTTGCCATTGCAGCAAAGATTACAAACGCGGCTCAGTTTCCCGATGGCTCGCGCGCACCGATGGGAACGACGCTCATGTGGAGCGGCGAGGATGATTTTGGCGATTCCCTTCTTCCGCGTTTCATGGCGAATGGCGGCAATCGGCAACGGCTTTATTTCATTAAAGGCATCAAGGATGGTGAAAAAGCGCGGCCATTCGATCCCGCAACAGACTTTTTGGCGCTCGCCGCCAGAGCAAGCCAAATACCAGATCTAAAATTGCTTATCGTCGATCCCATTGTGTCCGCCGTAAATGGTGACAGCCACAAGAATGCCGAAGTGCGCCGCTCATTGCAGCCGCTTGCGGACTTTGCTGCGCAGGCTGGCGTCGCAGTGCTGGGCATTACGCATTTTACGAAAGGAACTTCCGGCCGCGATCCTATCGAGCGGATTACCGGCTCCCTTGCATTCGGCGCAATACCGCGTGTTGTCATGGCGACTGCCAAGCCACAAGAGGATGGCGGTGCTTGGCGCATGGTTCGCGCCAAATCGAACATCGGCCCGGACGGCGGAGGGTTCGAGTACAGCCTATCTCAGACGATCATAGACGCGGATCGCGACATCAGTGGGCAGGCAATCCGCTGGGGCGAACCGCTTGACGGTACGGCGCGCGAGCTTTTGGCAGAAGTTGAGTCGCCGGAATCTGAAAGCGATGCGCCAGCGCGAGACGAAGCCCAACGCTGGCTCGAAAGTCTGCTTGCTGACGGCCCCGTGGCAGCCGCCGAAATAGAACGACTCGCTAAAGTGAGCGACCGATCCATGCGAACCGTAAAACGGGCCAAGGCCAAGCTAGGGGCCATCTCCGCGAAGTGTGCATTCGGCTGGACGTGGGAATTGCCGAAGCGCGCCAAAGAATGCCCGCAAGAGTGCCAATCCGAAAGCGTGGCCCTCTTGGCATCCTTCAACTAAGGCGTTGATAGCATGTGAATAATTTCAAGTGTGCCAAGAGTGCCAGTCAATCGCAGTGGCATCCTTTTGAAAAAAAAGTGACGAATCGTCACTTTTGGTATCGAAAGTTTCTGCTTTCCCGCATACCACTAACGAATGATAACGAGTTCCAAGGTGTCAGCCGATGCCCGCTCATCAAAAAACAGGCCGCCGCGCGATAGAGTCTCCAAGCAAGACGAAGATTTATTCAAGCTGTCCGCGGCGTCCCCACTCTTCGACGGGCCATCAGTCCGCCCTTGGCAGCGCTGTATGTTTGCGCTTTGACTTCATTTACGACAAATTCAGCGCCT
>DASZBL010000036.1:0-88803 GCA_035944195.1 Rhizomicrobium sp.
AGTCGATGAAGCCAAGCTCGAAAGCGCGTTGCCGGAAATGATGAGCTTGAAGCCGCGTGGTATCCGCGAACATCTGAAGCTCAATCAGCCGATCTATGCGCGCACTTCGGCCTATGGCCATTTCGGCCGCGAGCCGGACGCAGACGGCGGCTTCTCCTGGGAGCGGACCGATCTCGCAGACGAGCTCAAGCGCGCGTTCTGAGTTGGCAGAGCGCCGCCGCGGGCAGCTCTACGGCCGCCGCAAAGGGCCTGCGCTTTCCGCGCATCAATCGGGCCTGCTCGAAACGCTGCTGCCGAAACTTTCGCTGAACATCGAGGCGGGGCGCGATCCGCGCGCGTATTTCGACGCGCCAATGAGCGATGTCTGGCTCGAAATCGGATTCGGCGGCGGTGAACATCTTCACTGGCAGGCTGAGCACAATCCGAATGTCGGAATGATCGGGGCCGAGCCGTTCGTCAATGGTGTGGCGAAGTTGCTCTCCAAACTCTCCCTCTCCCCCATCGGGGGAGAGGGTCGGGGTGAGGGGGTGGTAAAAACGAGTGTGGTTCCAACCGCCCCCTCACCCTTGCCCTCTCCCCCTCAAAGGGAGAGAGGGAATCTGAAAATTCACATGGGCGATGCGCGCGATGTCATCGAGGCGTTGCCCGATGCGAGTTTGGGGCGTGTGTTCATTCTTTTTCCCGATCCTTGGCCGAAGACGCGGCATCACAAGCGTCGCTTCATACAAACGGCGATGCTCGATTCGCTCGCGCGCGTGATGAAGCCCGGTGCGGAATTGCGCTTTGCCAGCGACGATGCGCCTTATCTCGATTGGACTCTGGAACGGTTGATGGCGCATCCGGCATTCGAATGGACGGCGACGCGCGCGCAGGATTGGAAAACGCGCACCGATGATTGGCCGCAAACGCGCTACGAAGCCAAGCAGCTTCACGGCGTGCCGAGTTTCCTGCGATTCAAACGGGTCTAAGTTCCGCTGCCGAACAATTTGTTGAGAATGTCGTCTATGGTTTCGGGCTTCTCTTCTGTGGGCGCGGCCTGCGGCGCGGTTTGCGCAAGCGTGGTTGCTGCAAGCGGGCGCGGCGGCAAATTGCTTTCTGCATCTTCCATGAAGGATTTGAAGATGTGCGCGGGCAGCGTGCCGCCGGTGGCGTGATGCATCGGCGAATTGTCGTCATTGCCGATCCACACGCCGCAGACGAGATCGGCGGTGAAGCCCACGAACCACGCATCGTGAAAATCCTGGGTCGTGCCGGTTTTGCCGGCGGTGGGATGGGTTGCCAGCCGCGCGCCCTTGCCGGTGCCGGTGGTCACGGTTTCCACCATCAATTGCGTCATCGCGGCCGCATTCTCCGGCGACATCACGCGACCGACGCCGGAGCTTTTGCGCGTGTAAAGCACATTGCCCGATTTGGTTTTAATGCTCACGATGCCGTAGGCAATCACGCCTTCGCCCCCATTGGCGAAGGGCGTATAGGCAGACGTCAATTCCAGCGGCGTCACCACGGAAGTTCCCAGCGCCAATGACGGCAATGCAGCCAGCGGCGATGCAATGCCAAGCCGGTGCGCGGTTTTCGCGACCGCAGCCGCACCCACCTCCGCGGTCAATTGCGCGGCCACGACATTGGAGGATTTGGCGAAGGCGCGCGTCAGCGTGATCTGGCCTTCGAATTCGCCTTCGTAATCGCTGGGCTTCCAGCCATGGATATCGATAGGACCGTCATTCATCACATCGTCGGGTTTGTGACCATGCTCGAACGCGGTCAGATAAACGAAGGGTTTGAACGCCGAACCGGGCTGGCGTTCGGCATCGGTGGCGCGGTTGTAAGGGCTCGCGGTGTAGGAGCGCCCGCCCACCATCGCGCGCACAGCACCTTCGGGCGAAAGCGCCACGAGCGCCGCTTCGTGTGCACGCAATTTGTGCCCCTCCTGCGCGAGGCCGAGTGCAACCGCATGTTCGGCTTCGGTCTGCGTATTCAAATCGAGCGTCGTCTGCACGATGACGGGCTCATTCACATCGCCCACATAACCGGCGACACGGCTGATCACCCAATCCACGAAATAGCCAGCGTTCGGCGTGGCCGATCCGCGTACAATGCGTGCGCGTGTGGTCTGTGCATCGGCGCGGGCGTGGTCGTCGATGAAGCCCGCATCCTCCATCGCGCGCAGAACGACGGCGCCACGCGCAGCGGACGCATCCGCGTCGGCCAGCGGATTGTAACGCGCGGGCGCCTTCACGCTGCCCGCCAACATGGCTGCTTCGGTCAAAGTGAGTTGCGTTGCAGGCTTGCCGAAGAAGCGCTCGGCCGCCGCCTCGATGCCGTAAACGCCCGCGCCGAAATAGACGCGGTTCAGATAGAGCGTGAGGATCTGGTCCTTGGTGTATCGCGACTCCAGATAGAGCGCGAGCATCGCCTCCTGCATCTTGCGGTCGAAGGTGCGGCTGGGATCGAGGAAGAGATTCTTTGCAAGCTGCTGGGTGATGGTCGAGCCGCCCTGCACCACATGGCCAACTATCATGTTCTGAAATGCGGCGCGGCCGAGCCCGATGGGATCGAGCCCGAAATGATAATGGAAGCGGCGGTCCTCGATGGCGAGAAAGGCGTTGGGCACGTAAGCGGGCAGATCGGCCACCGGCACCATGGCGCTTTGCGTCAGCCCGCGCCGGGCGATCATGCGGCCATGCACATCCAGCAGCGTGATGTCGCGCGAAAGGCCTTTGCTCAGCAGATCCTTGGTATCGGGCAGGGTGGAAATCCAGCGCGAATAGGCCACCGCCCCGAAAATCAGCCCCCACGCCGCCAGCAGCATCAGCACATAGGGCCAGGTGCGCTTGCGCTTTTTGCGGGGCGGCGGACGGCTTTCCGCGACAGCATCGGTGCGCTGGCGTGCCTTCGGGGTGTTTTTTGACGGCATGCTGGTTTTTCGCGAAACCCGAATGGTTTCTATCCTGTAAGCGTTAACGGGCGTTAAACATTCTTGACGGCTCCTTGCCGGGTAAAGCGGGGCGCGCTACTCACGCCTCCGGCGGGAATAGAGGTTTTCATGGAGGCCCCGGAGCTTACGGTGCTGGTGCCCGTCTTCAACGAGGCGGGCAATATCCTGCCTTTGCTGGAGGAAGTGCATGCGGCGCTGACGGGGGTTTGCCGCTATGAGGTCGTGTTTGTGGATGATGGTTCATCGGACGCCACGCCCGCCGAATTGAGACAGGCGCAAGCCTCGAGCCCGCTGGTACGCGTGCTGCGCCATCGCAAGCGCTCCGGCAAAAGTGCCGGGCTGGTGACCGGCTTTTGGGCTGCGCGCGCACCCTGGATTCAAACGCTCGACGGTGACCGGCAGAACGATCCCGCCGATGTGGCGCGCGTGTGGAAGATGATCCATGCGGAGCCTTCGCCGCGTCTGGGAATCGTTGCGGGCATTCGCAAGAAGCGCAATGATGGCGCCGTCAAATGGGCATCCTCGCGCATCGCCAATTTCGTGCGGCGGAATCTTTTGCGCGACGACACCGCCGATACGGGCTGCGGCTTCAAGCTGATTCGCCGCGAGATCGCGCTGAAATTTCCCTTCTTCGACGGCATGCATCGTTTCCTGCCCGCGCTCACGCGGCGCTGCGGTTACGAGATCATGCAGGTGCGCATCGAGGATCGCGCGCGCATGGCCGGCGTTTCGAAATACGGGTTCTTCGGACGGTTGGGGGCAGGCATTTTCGATCTCTTCGGCGTGTTCTGGCTGATGCAGCGCGGAACGTTGGCCGAGGCCGATGAAGTACCGCGCGGCGAATGAATACCAAAACAGCCAAGCCGCAAAGCATATGGGAAGCGCTGGCCGATCCGCAAAGCGTGGCCGCCATCCTCATTCTCTATTGCGCCGTGCATTTTCTGGTGCGCCTCGCGGTGACGCCGAATTTCACGCTGGATGAATCCGAGCAGATGCTGTTCAGCCAGTCGCTGCAATGGGGCTATCGCTTTCGCCACCCGCCGCTGATCACCTGGCTGACATGGGCGGCGCTGAGCGGCACCGGCAACAGCCGCATGGCGTTTTTTCTTTTGAAATATGTGCTGATGGGATCGGGGCTCATCGCCTATTTCGCGGCTTCGCGCGTAGTCATTCGCGATGTGCGGCTGGCAGCCCTTTCCACCTTTGCGCTGCTGACGACTTACGTCATCGGCTATCTGCCGCATACCGATCTGATGCACACGGTCCTGCTCGCCAGCATGCTGGCGGCATTCTTGTGGGCGATGGGGCGCGTGCTCACTCGCGCGACGCACAATGATTATCTGCTGCTGGGGCTGGTGACCGGCTTCGGCATCCTGTCGAAATACATTTTCATTGTATTGCCGATCGCCTTTGCCATCGCCATCGCGCTGACGCCGCATTTCCGCGCGCGGATCAAATGGCGGCCCTTGATCGGCGCGGTGTTGCTCGCCATTGCCATCGTTGCACCTTACGCGTGGTGGGCGAGCGCGCATGAATATTCTCTGTTCGGGTTGGCGGTAAAAGCCTCGCGCAGCGCGGGCCCCGCAATCGATCCGCTCGGCTGGCTCAAGGGCGTGGGCAATCTTGGGCTGGCGCTGATCGAATTCGTCATTCCCGCCGGTCTCATTCTGCCGCTGCTCTATTGGCGCGCCTGCAAACCGCTTGCCGGACTCGGCGGTGAAGACGACCGCGCCTGGCTGCGGGTTTATGAAATCACCATGCTGGTGGGTGCGTTCGTCATGCTGGGCGCTGTGTTCTTCGTCGGCGCGGAATTTTTCAAGCCGCGCTGGATGCATCAGGTTTTGATGCCGCTGCCGATCTATTTCTTTTTGCGCGTGAAGCTTGCGGGTGCGAGCGAGCGATCCAACAAAATTTTTGCGGGTATCGCGCTTGGTTTTGCGATACTCGCCGTCATCGCGCGCGTGGTGGTTTTCCAGACGCATGGCGAGCATTGCAAAGGCTGCCGCGAATATTGGCCGATGCAGCGCTACGCGGACGTATTTCGCCGCTCCGGCTTCGATCGCGGCACCATATTGGCTGCGGATTACGATCTGGCAGGCAACCTGCGTTATGTGTTTCCCGATTCACGCATTCTGACGCCCGGCTATCCGGTTGCGGGTTTCGGGCCGCCAATTGCCGGACCGTGTCTGGTCGTTTGGGAAGGCGACAGGCCCTTGCCGGATGAAACGAAAACTTATCTCACCGATGCACTCGGCGCGAAGTTGTCCGACAATGCGCTGCGCGGCGATGTGGAGGCGACATTGCTCACCACCAAAAACCGCCGCGACCGCATGAATTTCATTCTGCTGCCGCAAGGCTCGTGCAAGTGACTACTCGCCGATCCTTACATTCGCCATGCCGTCGCTGGAAAGCTTGCCGCGATAGGATTTGAGTTTCACGCTGCCCGAGCCCAGCGCGCTGATATGCGGGTCCACCGCCTCGCCGCCGAAGGTGAAATTGCCCGAGCCCATGATATCGACATGCAGCGGATTGGCGGTGCCGGTTGCGATCTTCACCGAGCCCGAGCCTGCGATGTCCACGCTCACCGGTCCGTTGACGCTCTCTGCCGACACATCGCCCGAACCCGCGATGTCGAGATCGAGCCCGCCCGCGACTGCGCCCAGCGCTGCGTCGCCAGCACCTGCGATATCGGCATGAACTTTCGCCGTGCGCCCGACCGTCACCTTGCCCGAACCCGCGATGTCGAGATCGAGGGGCCCTGCGACTTCCGCAATATCGACGCGGCCCGAGCCGTCCATCGAAACGCTCGCCTTGCTCACCTTGCCGATCTTGGCCCTGGTGGCGGCGGCTTCGAAATGCAGCGGGCCTTGCGTGTCGCCGATATTGGCGTCGCCGACCAGATCCTCGACGTTCAACTCGGTGCCCTTCGGCACCATGATCTTCACGGTGAGATTGGATGGCTTGGCGTGGTCATGAACGGAGAAATCCAACCAGGAATGCCAATCCCAGACCTTCTGGCCCTCATTGGAGCCTTCGATGACGACCCTGCCGTCATGATTGGAGATTTCGAGCGCGTTGACCCGTTCCTTGACGCCGGAGACATCCACCGTGATCGGCCCGGAATCCTTCACATTGACGATCAGGCTGCCGACCAGATCCTCGACCTTCACCGAATTGCCGCCGAAGCTCTTCTGAGGCAGCGTCAGCCAGTTGGTGTCCGCCGCCGCTGGCACGATCAGAAGGGTTGCCACGGCAGCACCGCCCAAAAACGATTTCATCCTGCTGGTCATGGGTCGCGCCCCTTATTGGTTCGCCCTCACATAGGGTGTTCCCACTCTTAAGCGTAACACGCTGATTTTGCAGCGCAGGTCCGCCACGTGAGAAGGGGAACAAACTAGCGACAGGCGGGTTCAGGCCACCAGCCGGTAGCCGCCGCTTTCCGTCACCAATATCTGCGCCTGGCCGGGGTTTGCCTCGATTTTCTGGCGAAGGCGGTAAATATGGGTTTCCAGAGTGTGCGTGGTGACGGCGGGATTATAGCCCCAGACCTCATGCAGCAAAGTCTCCCGCGCCACGGTGTCCCCCGAGCGGTAGAGGAATTTGAGGATGTTGGTCTCCTTCTCCGTCAGCCGGATTTTCTTGCCCGACGGGTCCACCAGCACCTTGGCGCTGGGCCGGAAGGTATAGGGCCCGATGCGGTAGACAGCCTCCTCGCTCTGCTCATGGCTTCTCAGATGCGCATGGATGCGCGCCATCAGCACGGCGAAGCGGAAAGGCTTGGTGATGTAGTCATTGGCGCCCGAGCCAAGCCCCTCGATGGTGTCGGCGTCCGAATCCATCGCGGTGAGAAGGATGATCGGGCAGGTGGCGCCTTCGTCGCGCAGCTCCCGGCAGAGCTTGCGCCCGTCGCCGTCCGGCAGGCCCACGTCCAGAATCATGAATTCATAGAGCCCCTCGCGGGCCTTGGCGCGGGCTTCGGCGCAGGTTCCGGCCTCGATGGGGGCATAATCGCCCTCGGCGGCGAGCTGCTCGGCCAGGGAAGATCGCAGCATCGTGTCGTCATCGACCAGCAAAACGCGCTTGGCACTCGGCATGGGCTCTCCAAAACCTTGTTCGGACGGGGACTCTACCCGGATTCCGGATGCGGGTGTATGTGGGGGACATGCCGCCAGAAGACATGCCGCAGCAGGGCAGACAAGCCCTTGAACCCGCCCCGCTGACCCTGCGCGTGGCGAAGGCCGTGGACGCCTTTCGCCGCGGTGCCGCGGTGGCGATCCGCGATGCGTCGGGCATGAGCGTGGCGTTGGCGGTGGAAACCGCGAGCGATGAAGCAATTGCGCGATTGCAGGCGCAAGGTGCTGCGCAATTGGTGCTGACGTATGCACGCGCGCGCACGCTGAAGATCAGATTGTACACACCGGACGTGATTGCGATTGCATTGGAGCCGGGCGCGCGTGCGAGCGTCTTGCGCGCGATTGCCGATCCCACCGCCGATCTCGCCGAACCGCTAAAAGGCCCATTTGATGCGGTTCGCGAGAAATTGCCGGAAAGTTTTGCAGCCGCCGTCAAGCTCGCCAAACTGGCGGGACTTTTGCCGGCCGCGATTGTTTCGCGCGCTGCGGCAGCCGATGCATTTGAAATCGCAGCGTCCGACATTCGCGATTACGACGAAGAATCGGTACGCACACTGAAGCTCGTCACCCGCGCGCGCGTGCCGCTGGAAGATGCGGAACATGCCGAGCTTGCAGCGTTTCGCCCCGGCGATGGCGGCCCGGAGCACTACGCGATTCTCATCAATTCTCCGCCTACGGATCAACCGGTTCTGGCGCGGCTGCATTCGGAATGCTTCACCGGCGATCTTCTGGGCTCGCTAAAATGTGATTGCGGCGCGCAGCTTCGCGGCGCCATCGAGACGATCTCGAAGGCGGGCGGCGGCGTGCTGCTCTATCTCGCGCAGGAGGGCCGCGGCATCGGCCTCATCAACAAGCTGCGCGCCTACCGGCTGCAGGATCAGGGCTTCGACACGATGGAGGCCAATGAGCGGCTTGGCTTCGAGGCCGATGAGCGGCTCTATGGCATCGCAGCGCGGATGCTGACGCTGCTGGGCTACAAATCCGTGCGCCTGCTCACCAACAATCCCGACAAGATGGCAGCACTCGAAGCCGCCGGTGTGAAGGTTGTGGAGCGCGTGCCGCACGCCTTCCCCGACAATGAACACAATCGCGACTATCTGCGCACCAAGGCCGAAAAGGGCGGGCATTTGTTGTAACCACCCCGGCAATTTTTGCCGCCGTCTGTTTGCACATGAATAAAAACCGAGGCTGCGCGCGATCTTCGCGCTGGCAGGTTGCTTGCTTTGTGCAGGGTTGGAGGGCGCACGCATGGTTGCCGATTTCGCGCATGGGATTCAGACGTCGTTTCTGGCGACGATGAATCATGCCAAAGCCAAACCGGCGGTTGCGCCTGCCGCAACGGACAACACCGCGTCTTCTTCCGATAGCGGGTTCTCGTTCGATGATCTCATCGATATCGTCAATCCGCTGCAGCATATTCCTATCGTTTCCACGCTCTATCGCCACATCACCGGCGATACGATCAAGCCGCTGGAGAAGATTGCGGGCGACACGCTGTATGGCGGATTGACCGGGCTCGGTTCGTCTGTAGCCGATTTCGCGTTCCAGAAAATCACCGGCAAGAATCTGGGCGATACCGTGCTTGCCTTCGTTCTGGGTGATGACAAGCCAGCGACCGGTGTTGCCGCTGCAACGCCGCCAGCGAATGCGCAAGCGGCCCTTGCGACCAGGGCGCCGACGCCCCTGCTGGGTGCGATGCAAATTCCATCCGTCCAGACCGCGGCGGACAAAAGCACGGATGTGCTGATGGCAGCGGCCAGACGCGAAGGCATAAGCTCCGATCTCGCCTTGCGCGCGCTGTCTGCCTATCAGAAATCGCTGGGCGTTCCGGCCAGGATCGCAGACGCCGCTACACAATAGCGCTGAGTTTCGCGTAGTCTTGCGATATGGAACTCGTCGTCACACGCAACGCATCTGGCGCCACGCTCGATTGGGGCGCGGGCGCGCGGGTTTGCGCCATCGGCCGCGGCGGCATCGGCGCGAAAATTGGCGAGGGCGATGGCGTGACGCCGATTGGCACCTTTCCCATCCGCCGCGTCCTTTACCGGCCTGATCGTGTCGCGCGGCCGCGCACCCATCTTCAGGTCGAAGCGATTGCTGAGGACGATGGCTGGTGCGATGCGCCGGGCGATGCGGCCTATAATCAGCCGGTGAAATTGCCCTATGCCGCAAGCCATGAGCGCATGTGGCGCGACGATCATCTCTACGATGTGGTGGTGGTGCTGGGCTTCAACGATGCGCCGGTGATCGCGGGCAAAGGCAGCGCAATCTTCCTGCATGTGGCGCGCCCCGATTACGGACCCACGGAGGGATGCGTGGCGCTGGCGCTGAACGATCTTCTGGCGGCGCTGGAAAATCTTTCACCGGGCGACACGATCCGTATCGGTTAGCGCTCACCGAACAAAGCGCTGCCCACCCGCACATGCGTGGCACCGAAGCGGATAGCGGTTTCGAAATCTGCGCTCATGCCCATGCTGAGAAGCGGCAGATCATGTTCGCGCGCTAGTTTCTGCAGCAGCGCGAAATGGGGCGCGGGGTTTTCGTCTGCAGGTGGGATGCACATCAGACCTTGTACCGGCAATTTCAATTCATCGCGGCAAAGCGTGATGAAGGCGGACGCGTCCTGCGGGGCGATACCCGCCTTTTGCGGTTCTTCGCCGGTGTTCACTTGGATGAAAAGCAGGAGCTTCCTGCCCGTGCGCGCAATCTCAGCGGCGAGCGCGTGGGCGAGTTTGGGTCGATCCAGCGAATGGATGGCGTCGAAGAACTCCACCGCCTCGGGCACCTTATTGGATTGCAGTAGGCCGATCAGATGCAGTTCGATGCCGGGATATTCGCGCCTCAGCCCTGTCCATTTGGCACGGGCCTCCTGCACGCGGCTTTCGCCGAAGACGCGATGACCGGCCTCGAGCAATGGCCGGATCGCCTCATCGCCATGGGTTTTCGATACGGCAATGAGCGTGGTGGAGGGCGCGGGCGCGATTGCGCTCTTTCTTGCCGCGGCGATGCGCGCAAGGATAGTGGCGAGTGCTTCGGATGGCGGATCGTTTGTCACGCGCGAAACTAGCAAGACAGGCTTTGCGGCTCAACGCAGGATGTGGGCTGCCGGCACTTGTCCTGTTGACGGATGACGAGCGCCTGCCCGATCCGGCCGCTGCGGCCCGCGCGCTTCCGAAAGGCAGCACGGTGATCCTCAGGGCGCGGCAAAAAGCCCATCGCGCGAGATTGGCGCAGACGCTTTCGCGGATTGTGCATGAGCGCGATCTGGTGCTGCTGATTGCCGACGATCCTGAACTGGCGATTCACATCCGTGCGCATGGCATCCATCTTCCCGAAGCACATGCGGCGCAAGCGGCCCATTGGCGCGCGCGGCGCCCGCACTGGCTCATCACCTGCGCGGCGCATTCGCTGCAGGCTTGCGCGCGCGTGCGATATGCGGACGCGATTCTGCTGGGTCCGGTGTTTGCGACCCAAAGCCATCCCGACGCAGCGGTGCTTGGAGCTATACGAACGCGGTCGATTGCCTCCGCGATTCGAACGCCGGTCTATGCGCTGGGTGGTGTGGGTGCACACACAGCAATGCTTTTGAATGGCGCGCACCTTGCCGGAATTGCTGCAATCGGTGCGCTGGCTCAAACGTGAAAGTAGAAATACAGAAACTCCGCATTCATTTGCGCATCGCGTTGAGCGTTGTAAAAGACACCTGAGCTGCGGCTGTTATCAAGGTGCTGGTAACCGGCGGTGACTTGCAGATTCGTGTTGACGACGTATCCCACCTCCGCCTCATAACCGCCCGCATCGAAGCGCGGTTGTGCGGCTTCTGCGCCCGCGATGCCGTCGGAATATTCCAGTCCGAAAATCCACGAGCCCTTCGTCAGCGTGGAGCTTAAATGCACCGCATGCGTGTTGCCCCGTGAAAACGCCTGATCGGTATCGAAGCCGTAACCGTTCGATTGATGATAGGCCCCGCCCAACGCCAGCGTCGCGTCGCCCAGATCGTAATCGGCCTCGCCACCAAACGCCCAATCCACCAGATCGGTGTAACCCGGCAAACGCTCGGCATTGTGTGCAAGCGCCATCCCTCCATAAGCGCCCAGCGTCAGCGCGCCGAAATGGCCTTCGTAATTGGCAGCACCCTCGAAAATATTATCCGACCGGTTCGCGCCATGCGGGCCTGCGGAGACGAAGGGCAAAACATCCCGCGCTTCATGCGGCGTGTAGGAGCCGCCGATCTGGATGCCGAACAGCCGCGGCGAATAATAGGAAATCTTGGCGAAATTCTGCGATGCGAACACGCCGGTGCGCACACTGAAGAAACTCAGGAAATTTTCGCCGGTTGTTGGATCCTTGAAGAAGCCGACATTGGAATCGTCGATTGCCGGAGGACCGACCACCAGCGGGCCGGTCTCTGCCATCTTGTAAGCCGCGCCATCCTGCTGGCCCAGTTCCACGCGGCCATATTGGGTCTGCGCGAAGCCATAGACTTTCTGGAAGAAATGATCGCCGTAATTGTCGCCGGAAAGCCTGTCGTGATAGGGCTCGACCACGCTACGCGCGCCAATCGTCCAGCCATTGTCGAGCATGCGTTCGAGTTTGGCGTCGAGCGACGCTGCCGCCGTGATTCCCGCACCGTCGATGCCACCCGCCTGATGCGCCGAATAAAGTGCCGCACCGGCCTCGCCACCAAGGCTTGCCGTCCAGTCGCCCATATCGAGGGACAGCGGCGAAATGTTCCAATCCGCGATATCGGCACCGGCCGGTGCCGCGATGCACAGAATCACCGCGGCGATGGCCACAAGCCTGCTTACCCCATTAACCCCTTCTAACATAAGCGTAACCTCCCCCGCGGCTGAGCGCCGCCCGCCGTTGCGCGCCCGCTTCGGGACCAGTATAAGCCCGCTGGGGTCGCGGAATACCGGCGCCGGATTATTTCAGGATGCAAATAACACATGCGCGTTTTGACCCTCGCCTTTTGCGCCGTTCTGCTTGCCGGTTGCGGTTCTTCCTCGGATGAAACGGTCGATACCTCCGGCTCCACGGCGATCTCCAGCAGTTCCAGCCATGTGACGCTGGGGGTGAATTCCTATCTCTGGCACGCCTCGCTGGACACGCTGTCCTTCATGCCGCTGCAATCGGCCGATCCGTTCGGCGGCGTGATCATCACCGATTGGTATTCGGCCCCTGAAACGCCGGCCGAGCGGCTGAAGGTGACGGTTTACATCCTCGACCGCCGGTTGCGCGCCGATGGGCTGAAGCTGACGGTGTTCCGCCAGACGCAAGCTAATGGCGCCTGGGTGGATGCCGCCGTCAATCCCGACACCGCCACCAAGCTCGAAGATGCCATTCTGACGCGCGCGCGCGAACTCAGGCTTGCGAGCGGCGATTCCGGCAGCTAGTCCATACACGCTATAAGCTTCACTGCGCCGCCGCTTATAGCCAAGCGAAACGCGGCGGCAGAGGACGGCAATGGCGCGATATAACGCCAAGGAATCCGAAACACGCTGGCAGGGCGAATGGAATTCGCGCCAGGCTTTCCTCACGCGCAACGATCCCGCCCGGCCCAAATGCTACGTGCTGGAGATGTTCCCCTATCCGTCGGGGCGCATCCATATGGGCCATGTGCGCAATTACACGATGGGCGATGTGATCGCGCGGTTTCGGCGCGCGCAAGGGTTCAACGTGCTGCATCCCATGGGCTGGGACGCGTTCGGATTGCCGGCCGAGAATGCGGCGCGCGAAAAGGGCGTGAACCCGCGCGACTGGACATATGCGAACATCGCCGCGATGCGCGAGCAGCTGAAGCTGATGGGATTGTCGATCGATTGGTCGCGCGAATTCGCCACCTGCGATCCGGAATATTATGCCCATCAGCAAAAGCTGTTTCTGGATTTCTATAAAGCGGGATTGGTGTATCGCGCCGAAGCCGATGTGAACTGGGATCCGGTCGATCAAACCGTGCTCGCCAATGAGCAGGTGATCGACGGGCGCGGCTGGCGCTCGGGCGCGGCTGTGGAGCGGCGCAAGCTCTCGCAATGGTTCTTCAAGATCACGGCTTATTCGGATGATCTGTTGAAGGCGCTCGATGGCCTGGAGCGCTGGCCAGAAAAAGTGCGCCTGATGCAGAAGAACTGGATCGGGCGTTCGGAAGGGCTACGATTCAAATTCGATCTGTCGAATGGCGGCGGCCTCGATGTCTTCACCACACGGCCCGACACATTGTTCGGCGCAAGCTTCGTGGCAATTTCGCCCGATCATCCGCTGGCCACGGAATTGGCGAAGGGCGATGCAAAGCTCGCGGCGTTTATCGATGAATGCCACCGCATCGGCACGTCCGAAGCGGCCGTCGAGACTGCCGAGAAGATGGGCTTCGATACGGGCGTGACGGCGGCGCATCCTTTCGATGCAAACTGGAAGCTTCCGGTCTATGTCGCCAATTTCGTGCTGATGGGTTACGGCACCGGCGCGATCTTCGGCTGCCCGGCGCATGACCAGCGCGATCTGGATTTCGCGCGCAAATATGGTTTGCCGGTTTTGCCGGTCGTGATTCCCGAGGGCGCCGATCCGAAAACATTTGTGGTGGGCGAAGAGGCCTATACCGGGCCCGGCAAGCTCGCCAATTCGCGCTTCCTCGACGGGCTGGACGTAGATGCGGCAAAGAACGAAGTCGCAAAGCGGCTCGAAGCGGAAGGCCGCGGCACACGCACGGTGAATTATCGTTTGCGCGACTGGCTGGTATCGCGTCAGCGCCCTTGGGGCTGCCCCATCCCGATGATCCGCTGCAGGACTTGCGGGCTTCAACCGGTGAAGGAAAGCGACCTGCCGATACTGCTGCCCGACGATCTGCAATTCAAGGGCAGCGGCAATCCGCTGGATCATCATCCGACCTGGAAGCATGTGTCGTGCCCGCAATGCGGCGGAAGTGCCACGCGCGAGACGGATACCTGCGACACCTTCGTGGATTCGTCGTGGTATTTCGCGCGTTTCGCCGATACGAAATCGCAATCGCCGGTGAACCGCGAGGCTGCGGATTACTGGTTGCCGGTCGATCAATATATCGGCGGCATCGAGCATGCGATCCTGCATCTGCTTTATTCGCGCTTTTTTACGCGCGGGCTTCACAGGCTCGGTTACACGAACATCGACGAGCCATTTGCCGGATTGTTCACGCAGGGCATGGTCTGCCACGAGACTTACAAGAACTCGAATGGCGAATGGGTCGAGCCCGGCGAAATCGAAAAGCGCGACGGCAAGGCGTTCCTGAAGAACTCCACGACGCCGGTTGTCATCGGCGCTTCGGAGAAGATGTCGAAATCCAAGAAGAATGTGATCGCGCCCGAAGCCATCATCGATGTTTTCGGCGCCGATACGATCCGCTGGTTTATGCTGTCGGATACGCCGCCGGAGCGCGACATCGAGTGGACGGATGCGGGCGCGGAAGGCTGCTGGCGTTTCGTGCAGCGCATACATCGCCTCGTGACCGAAACGGAAAATCTGCCGCCGCCGGGTACGAAGATTGCGGATGGCGCGGAAGGCGCTGCGCTCGAACTGCGCCGCGCCACGCATCGCGCCATCGCCGCGGTGACGGACGATCTGGATGGCTTGCGGTTCAATCGCGCGGTGGCGCAGATCTACACGCTTGCCAACGCCATCGGCGCAGCGGATGCATCGGTGCCCGGCGCGGTTCGCCGCGAAGCGCTGGAAGCGATGGTGTTGTTGATCGGCCCGATGATGCCGCATCTGGCGGAGACTTGCTGGGAAGCGCTGGGCCACACATCTCTCATCGTGGAAACGCCGTGGCCGCAAGCGGATGCAGCGCTTACCCGTTCGGATACGATCACCATCGCCGTGCAGGTGAACGGCAAACGCCGCGGCGAAATCAAAATCGCCCGCGGCGCCGACAACAAATCGGTGGAACAAGCAGCCCTCGCGCTGGATGCGATTGTGCGCGCGTTGGAAGGCAAAGCCCCGCGCCGCGTGATCGTGGTGCCCGAGCGCATTGTGAACATCGTCGCATGATGGCGCGGCTGGCAGCACTGGGTCTGGCGCTCATGCTTTCGGCATGCGGCTTCCGGCCGCTTTACGGGACCTATGGCGCCAGCCCCGGCGGGCAGCGCGTGTTTGCGTCCATTTATGTGGCACCCATCGAGCTTGAGCGCGTGGGTTACGAGTTGCGCAATTCGCTGATCGATGCACTGGAAGCAAGCGGCAACCCGCAAGGCGCGATCTATCAGCTCAATGTGAAGCTCAAGGAACACAGCGAAGGCATTGCGCTCAACGCCACCGCCTCGGTCACGCGTTACAATTACACGCTGCTGGCGAATTACGAATTAATCGATGCGAGAAAAGGCACTGTGATCATCAAAGGAGATGAAAGCACGCTGTCGGCCTATAACGTCGTCACCTCGCCCTATGCCACGCTCGTGGCACAGCAGGATGCGCAGAAGCGCGCCGCCGACGACATTGCCCAGCATTTGCGGATCGATCTCGGCATCTATTTCGCGCGGCGCGCGCGCGGCGGCCAATGATCGTCAAGGCTTCCGACGCGGAACGCTATATCGCGCGGCCGCCTGCCGGGCTGGTGGCGGCGCTGATCTTCGGCCCCGATCAGGGATTGGTGCGCGAACGCGCGGAAACACTCGCCAAAACCATCGTGCCCGATTTGAACGATGCATTCCGCGTGTCGGAGCTGGACGACGCAACACTGGCGTCCGACGGCGCGCGGCTTGCCGATGAAGCGGCCTCGATTTCCATGCTGGGCGGCCGTCGCGTGGTGCGCGTGCGCGGCGCGGGCAATAGTCTTTCGAAACTTTTCGATTCATTTCTGGACGATCCCAAAGGCGACGCGCTTGTGGTGGTGGAAGCGGGCGACCTCGCCAAGGGTGCGTCTTTGCGCAAGGTTTTCGAGGAAGCGGAAAATGCCGCAGCGATTGCCTGTTATGCCGACAATGACCGCGATCTTGCCGATGTCGTGCGCAATGCGCTGAAGGGCGAAGGGCTTTCGATCTCCGCCGAGGCGCTGGACGATGCGGTGTCGCGGCTGGGCTCGGATCGCGGCGTCACGCGGCGCGAGCTTGAGAAGCTGGCGCTTTATGCACGCGGCAAGGAACGCGTGACCATCGAGGATGTGCGCGCGGCGATGGGCGATGAGGCCGAAGCGCGCGTGGAAGAAGTCTGCGATGCGGCGGGCGAAGGCGATCTCAAGCGCCTCGATCTGGCGCTGTCGCGGTTGTGGGCGGAGGACATGTCGCCGATGGCGATCCTGCGCATTGCCATGAGCCATTTCCAGCGCCTGGCGCTCGCCAAATCCGAGAGTGCGCGCGACGGGATCGATTCCGCCATGCGCCGCTTGCGCCCGCCGGTGCATTTCATGCGAACGTCATCGTTCAAGGCGCAGGCTTCGCGCTGGAGCGATGCGCGGCTTGGCGACGCGCTGGATCTGCTGCTGGAAACCGAAACGCTCTGCAAAACCACTGGCGTTCCGGCAGAAGCGGTATGCGGGCGCGCATTGTTCAACATCGCCGCCATGGCGCGAGCGCGGAACTGATCATGCTGAAAATCCGCATCATTCCCTGTTTGGATGTGAAGGACGGCCGCGTCGTCAAGGGCGTGAATTTCGTCAATCTGCGCGATGCGGGCGATCCCGTGGAGCAGGCGATGCTCTATGACCAGGCGGGCGCGGATGAGCTTTGCTTTCTCGATATCACTGCGTCTCACGAAAAACGCGGTATCCTGCTCGATGTCGTGCGGCGCACGGCGGAAGCCTGTTTCATGCCGCTCACGGTGGGCGGCGGCGTGCGTACGCTGGAAGATATTCGCGCGCTGCTGCTGGCAGGCGCCGATAAAGTCTCGATCAATACCGAAGCAGTGAGGCGCCCGGAATTCGTGCGCGAGGCGGCGCAGAAATTCGGCAGCCAATGCATTGTTGCCGCCATCGACGCCAAACAAACCTCTCCGGGGAAATTCGAAGTGTTCACGCATGGCGGGCGCAATGCCACCGGCATCGACGCGGTGGAGCATGCGAGGAAGCTGGTTGGCTTCGGCGCTGGCGAAATCCTGCTCACCTCCATGGATCGCGACGGCACCAGAGTGGGTTATAATATAGCGCTCACGCGGGCCGTCGCCGATGCGGTTTCCGTGCCGGTGATTGCCAGCGGCGGCGTGGGTAATCTGGATCATCTGGTCGAAGGCGTGCGCGACGGGCATGCCAGCGCGGTGCTGGCCGCCTCCATTTTCCACTTCGGCGAGGCCACAATTGCTGAGGCCAAGGCCAAAATGACGCAAGCGGGCCTGCCTGTTCGTGGTTTGATCCCGGTCAATTGAAGGCCGCCCGGATTCATGGATGATGCCCTTACGGGGCAGGCCAACCAAGGGAAGATGCTCGCAAGTTCACCGGCGAGCCATTGCGCATGGGTCAACAATACGAATTCACGCTGGCGGATGAGCTGCAATTCACGCCCAAACCGGCAATCGCCAAAGCGCGCGCGGCGCTGGAGCATGCTCTGCCAGCGGTGCTCACCGCCGAATTGCCGCGATTGAACGGCAATATCCATGCGGTGAAAGCTGCACCCGCGCTGCTGCCAAAAGATTCGATTGCCGAAGACGCATTCCGCTTCACGCTGATGCAATGCAAATGGCATATCGCGGCGAACATTCCCTCCGTCATCGAGGCGCGCGAAATCGAAGGCGTGCATCAGATGCGAGTGGCATTGCGCCGCTTACGCGTGGCGCTGGCGTCGTTCGGCGAGGAATTCCGCACGCCTGCATTGGAGAATTTGCGCGCGCGCGCGAAAATTCTGGCGCAATTTCTCGCACCCGCCCGCGACCTCGATGTCTTCGTGGATGAATTGTTCAAGCCTGCCGCGCGCGCCAATGGCGCTGTGGAAGCCTTCGCGGTGTTGCGCGAGCGCGCGCAGCAAGCCCGCCGCACGGCATGGGACGATGCGGTGGAGCGCGTTTCCAGCCGCGCCTTCATGGATTTCGTCACCGATCTCAACCAGGCGATTGACGAGCGCGTCTGGTATCATTCCACACGCGGCAGATCGCCCGCGCGCGGATTGGTGGCGTTCGATGCGCCCGCAAAGTCGCTCGCCAACCGCATGCTGAAACATCGCATGGCGCAAGCCTGCAAGCGCGCGCGCAAACTGGAGCAGCTTGACGATATCGAGCGCCACAAGCTTCGCATCACGCTCAAGAAGCTGCGCTATTCGGCCGATTTCTTTGCCCCGCTTTACGACAAAAAACCGGTGCAGAAATTCCAGAAGCGCCTTTCGAAGATGCAGGATATTCTCGGCGCGCTGAACGATGTGGTGGTGGCGCGCAACACGCTGGAGCATCTGGTGGGCGAAGGTGGCGCCGGCCCGCTCGCCAGCCGCGAGGATCTCTCTTTCGCGGCGGGCATCGTCTATGGCTGGCATCTGGACCGCGCCGCGCGTACCTGGGAAGATGCGGTGAAGCGCTGGAAGAAATTCGCGAAGACCGAGCCATTCTGGGCAACGGAGCAGTGAGTTTTATTCTTCAGATAGAATCGCATTAGATTTGCAAATGCGCCGCGCCATCGATCCCGCCAAGCCCGAAGACTATCCGCCCAACATTCAGGCCATCCTCAAGCGCCGCGCGCCGTGTTCCGCATGGCTCAATCAGGACGTGCTGGAAATCGATTCCGATGAAGGCTGGGTGAAGATCGCCTATGAGCTCGGGGAGCCGCATTTCAACCGCTTCGGCGCGCTGCATGGCGGTGCGATTGCCTGCGTGATGGATGACGTGTTGGCGATTGCGGCGGGACTGATTTTGCAATGGGGCGAGATCGCGCCGACGCTGGAAATGAAAGTGAGCTATCTGGCGCAAGGTGCTGCGGGCAAGCACATCGCCGAAGCGCGCGTCATCAAACGCGGGCGGCAGATCAATTTTCTGGAAGCGACATTGGCGACGGAGGCCGGCAAAGTAATCGCCACCTCTTCCGCCACCATCATGATTGCGCCGATGAAGAAGAAAGAATAGCGCCTACGTCCCGATATGCGCCGCCAGGAATTTTTCCAGTTCCTTCAGCATCGCGATGCGCGTGGTGGCGGTGGTGAGGTAATGGTCCTCGCCGGGGAAACGCACGAATTTCACATCCTTGTGCGCGTCCTTCAGAGCCTTCTCCATCAGCTCGCTCTGGTCGATGCGCACCGTGGTGTCGCCTTCGCCATGCATCAGCAGCACGGGGCATTTGATCTGGTCGGCGTGGCGGGCGGGCGATGTGTTGTCGAGCTTATCGGGGTCATCGAAGATGGAGCCGATGCGTGAATACCAAAACGACATCGTCTTGGAATCCTTGCCGGTATCGAGATTCTCATTGTGCAATTGGCCGCGCAGATCGGAGACGCCCGCAAAGCTTGCCGCACAGGCATAAAGATTGGGCGTGAACGTAGCGCCCGCCAGTGCTGCATAGCCGCCGTAACTGGCGCCCACGATGCAGATGCGCTTGGGATCGGCGATGCCGTCAGCGATCAGTTTCTGCACACCATCGGAAATGTCGTCCTGCATTTTCAGGCCCCATTGCTTGAAGCCTGCCTCGGTGAATTTGCGGCCATAGCCGCTGGAGCCGCGGAAGTTCGGCTGCAGAACGGCGTAGCCGCGATTGGCGAGGAATTGCACCCACCAATCGAATTTTATCGTGTCGCGTTCGTCGGGGCCGCCATGGGGCATCACCACCACGGGAAGATTGCGCGCCGATTTGCCTGGCGGCAGCGTCAGATAGGAATGAATGTCGAGTCCGTCGCGCGCTTTATAAGGATAAGGCTTCACTTCGCCGAGATCGCTTTGCTTCAGCGAAGGATAGGTCGATGCGATCTGGATGAGGTTGTCTGCGGCGCGGTCGAGATAATAATAAGCGGTCGGCTGTCGCGGGCCTTCGGTGGAAACGATGATTTCGTCTTGCGTCAGATCGGCCGACACGATGTGCACCGTGAGGTTCGGAAAGCGCCGCTCCAGTTCCTTTTGCAGCGCTTCGCGCTTGGGATCGAAATAGGCGTATTCCATCTTGTCGGCGGCGAAAGAGGCGCCGATCACCGCATGCGTCCATTCATCCTGCATCGTGCCCAGCACGTCATAATCCGGATTGGAGAACAGCGGCGTTTCGGCGCCGCCCGCTGCCAGCGGCGTGCGGATCAGAACCTGTCTGCCATTGCTGTCCGTCACCTGCCGCACGATGGCCTTGGCATCTTCGGTGAGACCGATGACATGCGCACCTTCATCGGCATTGGCATCGAAATCGCTGGCCTGCCGCCAATCGCCGTTTTCGTAAACATAAATCTGGTCGCGCAGCGGGCGCATGGATTCATCGAGCCGTGCTGCGATATGGCCATGGCCGTCCATCAGCCAGAGGATCGTGTAAGGCCCGCCGCGTTCGAATTGATGCCCGTCGCCGGTGGCCGTGTCCACTTTCAACAGATCATATTCGGCTTTGCCCTCATTGTATTTCTGAAGATCCTCGAACGGCATGCGCTGCGGCTGAATGCGCGCCACGAACAGCGGCACATAGATGTAGCTCGGATCGTCCAGATCGATGTCCGCGATCACGCCCGCATAGGTGTTGCTGTCGAAGGTGACATTGTTGCGCAACAACACGACCGCGCCGGAACCATCTTCCGCCACCGAAACCGCGCGCACCCAGGTGCGCATGCGATTGTCGAGAAATTGCTGCTGGCTTTTCTTCAGCGTGAGGACGAGGCGGTTGTTCTTCACCCACACGACATCTTCGATATAGCCGTCTTCGGTGGGCACTACATTGGGCAGCGTGCCCGGCGGTGCGCCCACGGTATAGATCGCAACGGTCGGCTTGCCGTTCAGCGACTGGATGGCGACGAAATGTTTTCCGTCCGGCGAAAGATGCGGGCGCGAGATCAGCGGCAACTCGCCGAACGCTTCCACGGGCGGATTGGCATGGGCTTCAGCGGCGATGAAAAGAGTGAAAACGAAAGCAACCGCAAATCTGTGCAGCATGATCAAGCCTCAGCGCCCCCGCCTGCTGTTAGAGTAACGTGACGGTACCGGCTTGCAACTATGGCTCCAGCGTCACCACCACCGGCACATGGTCGGATGGCTGCGTCCAGCCGCGAACATCCTTCAGGATTGCGTGTTTGCTCGCGGCGCCCTTCAGGCCCTGACTCACCCAGATATGATCGAGCCTGCGGCCGCGATCCGATGCCAGCCAGTCGGCGGCGCGATAGCTCCACCAGGAATAGATTTTTTCATCATGGGGCACGAATTCGCGCGTCACGTCGATCCAGTCCAGCGCGGCCTTGGCCTTGGCGAGCAGATCGACCTCCACCGGCGTATGGCTCACCACATCCAGCAATTGCTTGTGGCTCCAGACGTCGTGTTCCAGCGGGGCCACATTGAGATCGCCCACCAGAACCACGCGGGCGGTCTTCTTGTTGCGGCGCTTTTCGAAGATGCCGGCCATCTCGCGCAGGAAATCGAGCTTGTGGGCGAATTTCTCGTTGACCTCGGGATCTGGGATGTCGCCGCCCGCCGGCACATAGAAATTATGCAGCTCCAGCCCGTCCTCGAAGGTCACGCACATATGGCGGGAATCCTCCTTGCCGCAGAATTGCTGGGGTGCCGTCTTGGCGAAGGGCAGGCGGGAGAGGATCGCCACCCCGTGATAGCCCTTCTGGCCATTGATCGCCTGATGGACATAGCCCGCTTTGGCGAAGGCCTCCGCCGGGAACAGCGGGTTCATCACCTTGGTTTCCTGCAGGCACAGGACATCGGGCTTCTGTTCCTTCAGGAGCCTCAAAACGAGGTCCAACCGCAGGCGGACGGAGTTGATATTCCAGGTGATGAGCTTCATTGGATTCGCATCTCTCCTATGCGAGATTCGCATGACATTCTGTCAGACAGAAAATGTATTCGTGAAATCAAGTACTTAGTATATAATAGTCCACCATGTTGCACCGCATAAGAAATGATAAATACTGAATACTTCTCAAAACATTCATTGCAATCCCCTCACCCCTCACCTATCTTCCACTCGTGAGGCCGACGACAGGCCCCCAGATTTGAAACCAGCCCCGAGGCCAGACCGCCCGGGCAAACGAAGAAAGAAGGAGAGGCTGCCATGACACACTTCTCGCATGTGACGGAAAATTCTCGGGTCAATCATATCGTTGTCAGCGTGCTGACGACTGCGGTGGTTGTGCTCGCAGGGCTCCTGTCGCTGGCCCAGTTCGCGACGGTCTAAGACCGCCGCCTCAAAGCTTCCCGGACGCGCCAATGGTTTGGCTCCCCCCAGCCGGCGCGTCCTGAAGCGGCCAACGGGCCCTCGGCGCCACCCCCAATCCGTCGAGATAGCCCAATTGGCCATGTTCAACCCCCGCCCAGGCGACCATCGCCGCATTGTCGGTGCACAGCCCGGGCGGGGGTATTTTTATCTGGAAGCCTTCCGCCGCGCATAGATTTGTCAGTGCGGAGCGGATGGCGGAGTTGGACGCGACGCCGCCCGCCACCACGAAAGTGTCGCCGCCGGGAAAATCCCTGCGGAACATTGCCATCCCGGCGCGTGTGCGGTCTATCAGGCTTTCCACCACCGCCAACTGAAACGAAGCTGCCAGATCGGACTTTTGCGTAAACCCTTGGGTGCGCGCGATCAATCGCACCGCTGTTTTCAGCCCAGAGAATGAGAAATCTGCGCCCTCGCGGCCCGTCATCGGCCGGGGAAGAGTAAAGCGCTTGGGATTTCCTTCGCGGGCAAGCTTTTCGATGTTCGGCCCGCCCGGATAGGCAAGACCCATCAGCTTGGCGGTCTTGTCGAAGGCCTCGCCTACGGCATCGTCGATGGTGGTACCGTAGAGCCGGAACCGGCCCACGCCCTCAACGCCCAGCAACTGGCAATGCCCGCCGGAAATCAGCAGCAGCAGGAAGGGAAAGTCCGCGCCTTCCGTCAGCCGCGCCGTCAGCGCATGGGCCTCGAGGTGATTGATGGCGATCAGCGGTTTTCCCGCTGCCAGCGCCAGCGCCTTGGCTGTCGTCAGCCCCACCATCACCCCGCCGATCAGGCCGGGGCCGGCGGTGGCGGCGATGGCGTCCAGTTCATCGAGCCCGATTTTTGCCTCGTCCAGCGCGCGCTCAATGATTGCATCCACGGCTTCTACATGGGCGCGGGCGGCGATCTCCGGCACCACGCCGCCATAGGGGGCGTGTTCGGCAAGCTGGCTCAGCACCACATTGGAGAGAATCTCGCCCGGCCCGGGGCCGCGCCCGCACACCACCGCGGCCGCGGTTTCGTCGCAGCTTGTCTCGATGCCCAGAACGGTGAAATTGCGCAAAAGCAGATTGCCTCGTGTAAGTTCGAACAGCCTCTAACAAGAACAGCACCATGCCGCAAAGCCGCTCACCCTTACGCCTTGGTACGAGAGGCTCCAAGCTCGCGCTTGTACAGGCCAATATGGTGGCCGCGGCTCTGAAGCGCGAGGGTGCTGAGTGCGAAATCGTGATCGTGAAGACGACGGGCGACCGCATTCAGGATCGCCCGCTCGCCGATGCAGGCGGCAAGGGGCTTTTCGTCAAGGAACTGGAAGAGGCGCTTTCTTCCAACACAATCGATCTCGCCGTTCATTCGATGAAGGATGTGCCGGTGCCGCTGCCGCCGGGATTTGTCATCGGGGCGCTGCTCCCGCGCGAAGATCCGCGCGACGCCTTTATTTCGCACAAGGCAAAAATGCTGGCCGATCTGCCGAAGGATTTGCGCATAGGCACAAGCTCTGTGCGGCGCCATGCGCAAGTGGCACGCGCACGACCCGATCTGGAGATCGTGCTGTTGCGCGGCAATGTCGATACGCGATTGGCGAAACTGGATTCCGGTTCGTTGGATGCGATCCTGCTCGCCTATGCGGGCCTGAAACGGCTCGGACTGGAAGCGCGCGCGACATCCTTGTTCGATGCGGAAAACTGGTTGCCCGCTCTGGGGCAAGGCGTAATCGGAATCGAAATCCGCGAGAGCGATTCATATACCGGTTCGTTTGTTTCAAAGCTAAACGACAAAACAACCGCTGTCGTGCTGGCCTGCGAGCGCGCTTTTCAATCCGCGCTCGACGGTTCCTGCCGCACGCCGATTGGCGGCTTGGCGACATTCAAGAACAATCGCCTGTCGTTCCATGGCGAAGTGATCGCGCCGGACGGAAGCGATCACGTCGAAACGCAATTCGAAGCCGTGCTCGGTGACAATGCGGAAAAGGAAGCAGCACGTCTGGGCCGTGAAGCGGGCGAAGGGCTGCGTCCCCGCGCGAAAAGCTGGCTCGTGTGAATGCGCATTCTCATCACGCGGCCCTTGGATGATGCGCGCGAGACGGCGGCGAAACTAAAAGCGCTCGGACATGAGGCGATCATTGCACCGCTTCTCGAAATCCGTTTTCGCGATGGGGCGGAATTAAATCTGGAAAATGTGCAGGCCATTCTCGCCACCAGTGCCAATGGCGTGCGCGCGCTGGCGCGGCGGACCACGCGCCGCGACATTCCGGTTTTCGCCGTGGGGCCGCAGACAAGCGAGGCTGCGCGCCTGGCAGGTTTCGCGGATGTGAAAAGCGCCGACGGCGATGCGGATGCGCTCGTGGAAGCTACTGCCAAATGGGCGAAATCAGGCGCAGGCGCATTGTTTCACGCGCAAGGCGAGCAGACGAAGGGCGGTCTTGCGAAGTCGCTTGCCGCGCGCGGCTTCGAGATTCGCATCGAAATTTTGTACGAGGCAGTCGCTGCATCAGCACTACCGCAACAAGCTGTCGATGCGCTGAAGGCGGGTGCACTGGATGCGGTGTTTCATTTTTCGCCCCGCAGCGCGCGGGTCTTTGCCGAATGTGTCGCGCGCGCGGGCCTGACGCACACAATCCAGCCGCTCACCGCGCTCTGCATCAGCAAGGCTGCAGCCGAGGCGCTGGCGCCCCTGAAATTCCGCGAAATCCGCATTGCCGCGCGCCCGGATCAGGAGGCGATGTTTGCCCTTGTGTCAGGCGGTCTGTAATTTGCGGCTTGTCGAAGGAGAATCGGGCGCATGAGTGAAACAGACCGGCCTTTCACGGCGCTGCCCAAGCCCGAGCCCGACGAGGCTCCGGCGAAGGAGCCGCGCACGCGCCGCGGCTTCACCGATGGGGCCTTCGGGATTTTCCTTCTGGTCATTTTGGCATCGCTGGCGGGCGGATTGATCGCGACCTATTGGCCGTGGATGCGCGGCGGACAGGATGCAGCCGACGCCAGCGACAGACTCTCGGCGCTTGAGACGCGCGTGGGCCAGATGGCGGCAGGACAGGCGCCGAAAGCGGCGGCCTCCGCCTTCGAGGCCGAACGGCGCGATCTGGCAGCACTCAAGAATCGTGTCGATGCCGATGAGGCGCGTTTGACCGAACTCGAAAAATCGGGCGGGGGCACGATACAGCCCGGATCGGATGCAATCCAGAAAACACTCGCGCAACTGACGAAGGATTCGCAGGATCATGCGAAAGCAGTAACCGATCTCGGCAATCGCGTTGCGGCGCTGGAGAAATCTGCGCCGCCTGCCGATCTGGCCGCGCGTCTCGACAGTTTCGCTTTGAAAAGCGACAGCGCCACCTTCGATGCGCGCATCGCAAAACTCGAAAGTCAGGATCCCGCCGGTACGTTGCGCCGCGCCGCAGCGGTTCTAGCGCTCGCCGATCTGGTGCGCGCCAGCGAAAGCGATGCGCCGTTCGCAAGCGAGTTGAAGACGTTGGGAACATTGGCGCCGTCTTCCGAGCTTGGCGATCTGGCGCATTACGCCAAAGGCGTGCCTACGCGCGCGATGCTGGCCGAGCAATTCTCCGCACAGGCCGATTCCATTCTCGCCGCCGAGCGGCGCAGCAAAGCCGATACCTGGCCGAAGAAATTATGGGCGAGTTTTGTCGATCTTGTCTCGGTGCGCCGCATTGGCAATGTGAAGGGTAACGATACCGAAAGCCGCATCGCGCGTGCCGAATTCGATCTGAAATCCGGCGATCTGGATCATGCGGTGATGGAAGTGAACGGACTTGTCGGGCCCGCGCGCAATGCGGCAGCGCCGTGGCTGGCTGAAGCCAAAGCTCGGCTCACCATCACGCGCGATACTGAGGCCATCACCAACCGCCTCATCGCCGGTCTGCCGCAATGATCCGTTTGCTCGCCATCCTGATCGGCGCCGCACTCATCGCGCTTTGCGTAGCGTGGATCGCGGATCGTCAGGGCGAGCTTGTCTATGTGATCGAGAATTATCAATTGCGCACCAGTGCGGGCGGCGCCATCGGACTTGCGATTGCCTTCGCCGCAATCATCGCCACACTCACGCGGATTGTGGCGATCGTGCTGTCCGGTCCCGGCGCGTTCGGCCGCTGGAATGCGTCACGGCGCACGCGGCGCGGCCATGAAGCCTTGTCGCGCGGGCTTGTGGCGGCAGCGGCGGGCGATGTCGCGGAAGCGCGCAAGCTCGCGAAGAAGGCGCAAGCGTTGCTCGGCACCCCGCCCTTGTCGTTGCTGCTGACGGCGCAGGCGGCCCAACTCGACGGCGATGAAGAGGCGCAGGACAATGCCTATCGCGCCATGCTTGCCCATCCCGAAACCGAATTTCTAGGCTTGCGCGGTCTGTTCATGAAAGCCATGCGCCAGAACGAGAATAGCGAAGCCATGCAGCTTGCGGAGCGCGCCCATGCGCTGAAGCCGCGCGCAGCTTGGGCGGCAAACGCATTGTTCGATCTCAAATCGGCGCATCACGAATGGGGCGATGCGAAAGCGGTGCTGGAAAATGCCACGCGCGCCAAGCTGATCGATGCCAATGTCGCGCGCCGCAGACGCGCCGTGCTGCTGACGGCCGAAGCGCTCGATGCCGAAGCCCGCGGCGAGGGCGATCGCGCGCTGAAGCTGGCGCTCGACGCGCTCGATCTTTCGCCCGCACTTGCGCCTGCTGCTTCACTGGCCGCACGCAAGCTCGGGGCAACGGGGCGCTCATGGCGCGCGCAAGACATTATCGAGGCCGCGTGGGCGCAAACTCCGCATCCCGATCTGGCCGCGGCCTATGCAGCGATCAAGCCCGCGGAATCGGCGGAGGCGCGCGCGCGGAGGCTCATCGGTCTTGCGCATCTCAAACGCGATCATTTCGAAAGCCGGATGCTGGAAGCCGAGCAGGCCGTCAATCTTGCCGAATGGGCGGAGGGGCGCCGCGTGCTGGCGCCGCTGGCGCATGGTTTTGCGAGCGCGCGTGTTTGCGCCTTGATGGCCGAGATCGAGCAGGGCCAGCGCCACGATGCGGCCGCAGCCCATGCCTGGCTCGCGCGTGCCGTGCGCGCGCCGCATGATGCGGAATGGCGCTGCACCAATTGCAAATGGGGTGCTGCGGAATGGCAAGCCGTCTGCAAAAAATGCGGTGCGTTCGATACGCTGGAGTGGTCTGCGCCCGGCGCAGATCTCGTGGAGAATTTCGAAGGCGAGCATTTCGACAGCGGCCCGGCGGCCGAACTCGACGCGCCTTATTTGCAGGAAGCATCTGTTCGCGAAGAGGAATTGGCTGCCGAAGAAGAAGCGGCCATGGCGCGCAGTGTGAAAAAGCGTGTGCCCGCGGAGCCCACCGGCGGCTTTGTCGTGCTGCCGCGCCCCCCTGACGATCCCGGCCCGGATGGTTATGATTTCGAGCCGAAGAAACCGGCAGGGCGGGGAGGAATTTCATGAGCAGGTTTTTGACGGGGCTTGTGCTGCTGGTCGCGGTACTGGCGGGCGCATTCTATTATTTCAGTGAACCGAGCATTCCGCGCAGCATCCTGGAAGCCAAATACGCGTCGGCGCCATCGCAATTCGTCGTGCTGGCGGATGGTGCGCGCGCGCATTACCGCGATGCCGGCCCGCGCAATGCGCCGGTGCTGCTGCTGGTGCATGGTTCGAATGCGTCGCTATTTACCTGGGAGCCGTGGGCGAAACGCCTGAGCGATACATTCCGCGTGGTAAGCGTGGATATGCCGGGCCATGGCCTCACGGGTGCGGTGCCCAATGGCGATTATTCGCAAGGCGGCATGGTGAAATTCACCAAGGAATTCGCTGACAAGATCGGCCTTACCAAATTCGCCATCGGCGGCAATTCCATGGGCGGCGGAATCGCGGCGCGCTTTGCGGAGGAATATCCCGGTAGCGTCACGCATCTCATTCTGGTCGATGCGGGCGGCATGAAGGTGCAGCAGGGCGAGAAGATTCCGCTCGCATTTCAGATTGCGCGCACGCCTGTGCTCAACAATGTGATGTTATACATCACGCCGCGCTCGATTGTGGTGGAAGGGCTGAACGACGCCATCATCCACAAGGAGATCATCAACGACAAGATGATCGATGAATATTGGGATTTCGCGCGTATGGCAGATACCCGCGCGGCGAGCCTCAAGCGCTTCAGCATACCATGGGATACATATGTGCAGGATCATACGGGCGCTATTCACGTGCCCACGCTCATATTGTGGGGCGAGGAAGATCATCTGATCCCGGTCGAGGCGGCGCATGAATTCAACAAGGTGATCGCGGGCTCGAAGCTGATCACCTATCCCGATACCGGCCACATCCCGCAGGAGGAAGTGGCCGACAAATCGGCGGCGGATGTGCGCGCGTTTCTTACGGCGCCTTAGACGCGAACGCGCTGAGCGCCGCGCCCACTTGCGGCATCAGCGCATTCCAGTCACCGAACGCGGCCGGGCTCATCACGCGGCTGGCGCGATACCAGGGATAATGATCGGTGCCGAGTTGCGGCCAGGTGCGCCCGGCGGTGAGGAACCAGACTTCGGTGCCGACACCGGCGGCCGTTGCCGCCGCCGCGGTTGGCGCTGAAATCAGCAGATCGAGTGCGGCGCACAGTGCGGCGGCGCCGTCGATGTCGTCTTTCAGGTTCAAATCGTCGGACTCATGGATTTTCACGCCGTGCATTTCGCGGGCGCGCGCCAGTTCTTCGCGGCAATCGCCATATTGCACATTGACGAAGGTGACACCGGGCGTTTTGAGAATCGGTCCCCACATATCGAGCGCGCTGTAATATTTGCGCCGCTTCACGCTCAGCATCATCGAACGCCAGCACACGCCCACATAAGGCCCGGGTCCCAGCGCTTCGAGGCGCTTGCGGAATTCGCCGACGCGGGCCGCATCGGGCTCCAGGAACGATTCGCCGCGGAAATCTTCAATGCGCTTGCGATAGAATTGCAGCGCGGTTCCCATCGGCGCGTAGAAATCCAGTTCCTTCGCCCACGGGATAAAGCGCAATTCCTTCACGCCATCGGGATCGGTGAGCTTGCGGTCGTCATAGGTGCCCACTTCCGCATCCGGAAACGAACGCTGGAACAGCGCCACCAGACGCGGGTCGACGGCGATCAGCAATTTGCCGGACGGGCCCACAGCGCGCGCCAGATCCGGCAGCACATTGGCAAACATGAATTCGTCGCCCAAACCCTGCTCGCCGATGACCAGAATGCGTTTGCCGGCAAGGTCCTCGCCATTCCATTTCGGCGCTTCGAGCATGTGATGCACATAGGCGCGGAAGCGCGGCGAATTGCGGATTTCATATTCGCGGAAACCTTCTTCCAGCCGCCCCATCCCCATCAGACAGACGCTGCGCGAATGGCGGCTTTCGATGCGGTCGCTCTCGTCAACGGCTCGCTCCAGCGAGGAATCATAAGCTGCGAGTGCGGATTCGAGTTGGCCCAGATGCGAATAGGCGTAACCCAGATTGTGCCACGGCCGCGAGAAACCGGGATCGAGGCGCACGGCCTCATTGTAAAACGTCACGCTTTCTTCGACACGGCCCTCTTCGGCCAGAACCGTCGCCAGCGAATTCCACAGCATCGCTTCGGTGGGCATGCGATAGATCGCATTGCGCAGCGTTTCGATCGCGACGGAGGCCTGACCCATATCGCATTGGATGGAGCCGAGATTGTTGTAGCCGAGTGGCGAATTCGGGCAGGCCTCGATGTAATGGCGGAACATCTTGGCCGCGCCGTCGGTCATTTTCAGATTCCACGCCGTCAATCCGAGATTGAGCAGCAGATCGGGATCTTCGGGATCGAGCGCGAAGGCGCGTTCATACGTCACCAGCGCCTTGTGCAGATGCCCCATCTTCTCCAGCGCCATGGCGAGCACATGGAAGGCCTGCGGATTTGTTTCATCGATGTTTGTGGCTTGCAGCGTGAGCTGGCCCGCACGCACGACATCGCCGCGCTTCCAGGCCTTGATCGCGCGCCGCACGAGGCCGTTGGATTTGCGCCGGGCGAGGGCGGCATCCATTTCCTCGGCCAGCATTTCCAACCGGGCCAGCGCCTGATTCTGCGCGCCTCTGCCTGCAAGCGATTCAATTCCCGGTGCGAACGCCAGCGCTGCCATGGTTGCGAATTCCCCTTCGTGCCGGGCGCCATGAAAGCCCGTCATGCCTAATTTTAGGTGAACGTAAAGCATTCGATTCGAAAGCGTTTTGTTAAGGAATGTGGGGTAGCGTCTGGCGTGAAGGATGCTTGAGCAGCTTGGGGCAAAGCGCTTCCGCTCAGCGTTTCAAGGGGTTTTCGAGATGCCGCTGAAATTGTCGTTGAAGCCCGGCGAGAAATTCGTGCTTAACGGCGCGGTGCTGACAAACGGTGACAAGCGCACGAGCCTGGTGCTGCAAAACCGCGCCTGCATCCTGCGCGAAAAGGACATCATGCAGCCCGACGCGGCCGATACGCCGGCGCGGCGCATCTATTTCCCCATCATGATGATGTATCTCGAACCCGACGACAGCGAGCAGCATTACAATGATTTTGCGCTGCGCATGACTGAGTTCATGGGCGCCATCCATAACAAGGCGGCACTGGCCGCCTGCATCGAGATCAGCCGGGATGTGATGAGCGGCGCTTATTATCGCGCGCTGATGCTTTGCAAGAAACTTTTCGCCTTTGAAGGGGAGCGCTTGGTTTATGAGCCATCAGGCCTACAAGAACACGCAGCGGGTTACTGAAGATCCCCGCGCCACGGAATACCGCCTTTTCGGGCAAGTCACCGGCGCGCTGATCGACGTGCAGACCAACGGCGCCACGGGCGGTCCGCTGGCCGAAGTGCTGGACTGGAACGGCAAGCTGTGGCGCACGCTCGCCGCCGATTGCATGGACGACCGCAATCAATTGCCCAAAGACGTGCGCGCGAAAATCATTTCGCTGTCGCTCTGGATCAACAAATATTCCAAGCAGGTGACGCGCGAGGGCGCGCCTGTCACTCCGCTGATCGAAATCAATCGCACCATCATGCAGGGTTTGCAGGGCGCGGCCTGAATTCAAATTCGTTGGAACAGAAACGCCGGTCCTTCGCGGGGCCGGCGTTTTTCTTTTCGCGCAATGCGGATTGCAGAGCGGCTTTTGCCGGGCGGCAGAAAATGCCGGTTTCCAGCTTCGACAAAAATAGAAATACCGCAACTATATCAACGTATTAGCGCGCCATCGCGAGCGAAATATCTGGCACAGCCGTTGCGTTGCTGGGTGCGGGGCATTGTGCCCCGAGACGGGCAGAACGCCGTCGGTCCACAGAATGTGACGGAGAAAAACCATGCTTTCAGTCAACACCAATGTCGGCGCCATGGTGGCGCTGCAAAACCTCAACCACACCAACTCCCAACTTCAGACCACGCAGAACGCCATCAACACCGGCCTGAAGGTTTCTTCCGCAAAGGATGACGGCGCCACATTCGCCATCGCGCAGGACATGCGTGGCGATGTTGCCGGCTATTCTTCGGTGACGGACAGCCTGCATCGCGCCAGCTCTGCTGTCGATGTTGCGCTTTCCGCCGGGCAGTCGATCTCGGATCTTCTGATCCAAATGAAGCAGAAGGCTTTGTCGGCTTCTGATGCCTCGATGGATACCGCGAGCCGTCAGGCGCTGAACGAAGACTTCAAGGCGCTTCGCGATCAGATCTCCTCGATCGTCAGCAATGCGGTCTTCAACGGCTTCAACCTGGTGAACGGAACCACCACACAGATCACCGCGCTGGCATCTTCGGATGGCGCGCGCAAGGTGACGGTGGGTGCGGAAAACATGAGCCTGAGCGGTTCGATCGTGACGATCACTTCCGCCGCATCGATCTCGACCCAAACCGCCGCATCAACGATGATCTCCACCATCGAAACATCGCTGACCAATGTCGACAGTTCACTCGCCCGCCTTTCCAGTGGCGAGAAAAAGCTGTCGATCCAGGCGGATTTCGTTCAGAAGCTGTCGGACACACTGACTGCCGGTATCGGCAACCTCGTTGACGCGAACATGGCGCAGGAAAGCGCCATGCTGCAGTCCTTGCAGGTCAAGCAGCAGCTTGGCGTGCAGGCTCTGTCGATCGCCAACCAGGCGCCGCAGATCGTGCTGTCGCTGTTCAAGTAAGAATCGGGCACCATCCCGGTTACAAAAAGGCGGCGCGGGAAAACTCCCGTGCCGCCTTATTTTTTGAATGCACCCGGCAAAATCTGCCGCACGCGCGCGGCAAGAATTACCGGCTTGCGGCAATAACTTCCCGGCAAAATCTGCAGCGCGCAGATATGCACCGGAACATATTTTCCGCGGCCTCGCGAAAACCAGCGTTAAGCAATCCTGAATCGCTTCCGGCACGAGCATTGCCTTCAGGCGTGTGGGGCAAAACGCCCCTTGAGCAAAATGCTCGTCATAAAGGAGGCTAGAATGCTTAGCGTAAATACCAATGTGGGCGCCATGGTTGCGCTCCAGACTCTGAATCACACCAATGCACAGCTTCAGACCGTGCAAAGCGCCATCAACACGGGCTTGAAGGTCGCGTCCGCCAAAGACGACGGCGCCACCTTCGCAATCGCCCAGGGCATGCGCGGCGATGTCGCCGGTTATGCAGCGGTTGGCAACAGCCTCAGCCGCGGTACTTCGGCGGTTGATGTTGCGTTGTCTGCCGGCCAGTCGATCTCCGACCTGCTGATCCAGATGAAGGGCAAGGCGCTTGCCGCGTCCGACTCTTCGCTGGATACCGCCAGCCGCTCGGCGTTGAACGAAGACTTCAAGGCGCTGCGCGACCAGATCACGTCGGTCGTCAACAACGCCGAGTTCAACGGCTTCAACCTGGTCAACGGTTCGACCACGCAGATCACGGCTTTGGCGTCCGCGGACGGCCAGCGCCGCCTGACGGTCAGCGCCGAAAACATGAGCCTGTCCGGCTCGGTCGTGACGATTGCCGCCGCTGGCAGCATCTCCACGCAAGCCACCGCTTCCACCATGGTGTCGACCATCGAAACCTCTCTCACCAATGTCGACGCGTCTCTGGCACGCCTGTCGAGCGGTGCGAAGAAGTTCTCGATCCAGGCCGACTTCGTTCAGAAGCTGTCGGACACACTGACCGCCGGCATCGGCAACCTCGTTGACGCGAACATGGCGCAGGAAAGCGCCATGCTGCAGTCCTTGCAGGTCAAGCAGCAGCTTGGCGTGCAGGCTCTGTCGATCGCCAACCAGGCGCCGTCGATCACGCTCTCGCTGTTCCGCTAAGCGCTTTAGACGGCGGGGCGCAACGCTCCGCCGTCGCTTTGCGAAATGTGAGTGTGACGGCTGCGCCCCGAGGCGGGGTGCAGCGGTGGGTATTACAAAAAAAAGCAGCGGGCGGAGAGGTTTCTCCGCCCGTATGTTTTTAAGATCAGCGTTTGAGATGGCGCGCCAAGGTTGCGGCGACATATTCCGCATCGCTTTCGCTCATGGCGGCGGAAAGCGGCAGGCTAAGGGCCGTATCGTAATAGCGATTGGCGCCGGGAAGATCGGGCGTGTCATATCGCTTGGCGTAATAGGGCTGGCGATGCACAGGGAAATAATGCACCTGCGTGCCGATCCCGTCGGCGGCGAGCGCGCGCATCAATTGGGCGCGTGAAATTCCCGCATTTTCGAAATCGATCCGTGCCACGTACAGATGCCACGCCGGCAGGCAGGGCCGCGTGCGCGCCAGCGGCCGCAGCACCGGCGCAAGCGGGGCGAGCAGGGAATCGTAAGCCGCCGCGATGGCACGCCGCTTCGCTACGAAACGGTCGAGTTTACCGATTTGCGAAAGGCCGAGCGCGCATTGAATGTCGTTTGCGCGCCAGTTGAATTCCGGCTCGACCAGTTCGTAATACCAGGGATTGGCGACGCCATCCTCGAATGCATCTTCGGTATTTGTGAAATTCGCGGAATCGCGCGTCATCCCATGATTGCGGGCGAGCACAAGGCGCTTGGCGAGGTCGGGGTCGTTCGTCGTAACAGCGCCGCCCTCGCCCATGGCGATGGTCTTGACAGGATGAAACGAGAAAACACTGAGATCGGCAACGCGGTTTGACCCGATGGGGCTCACCGTGCCGTCGCCAGCCACATAGGCGGTGCCCAGCGCGTGGCAGGAATCGTCCACAATTCTGGCGCCATGCGCCCGCGCGATAGCGGCGATCTCTTCCAATGCGCCGCATTGGCCATTCAGGTGCACATTGAAAACTGCATCGGCGCGGCCTGCACGCGCGAACGCCGCTTCCAGATCTTCCGGCCGCATCAAACCCGTATCGGGATCGACATCGGCAAAGACGATTTCCGCGCCGTTCATATGGGGCGCGCTGGCTGTGGCGAGAAAAGTGATGGCAGGCACGATGATTTTCGTGCTCGGCCCGAGATTGAGCGCGCGCGCCGCCATATGCAGCGCGGCCGTTCCATTGGCGCAAACCACGGCATGTTTCGCATCGGTGACTTTCGCCAGCGCTGCTTCGAAGCGCGCAACATAAGGCCCGGTCGTGAGCAGATCGCCGCGCAATGCTTCCGTCACTGCGGCGATATCGTCATCCTCGATGAGTTGACGGCCATAGGGCAGAAACGCGCGGGTTTCCGCCATGCGAATCTTCGCTGCACGTTGCGTCATGGCGTTCCCCGATTGGATGGCGACGAGATGCTGAAACGGAATCGCCGCGGTCCGGATCTGTAGGGCGATGGTTTGCGGGTTTCGTCCAGCTCCAATGCCGAAAGCATCAGCTGACAGAACAGGCTGCCGCCGATGCGCTTGTGCGTGAGAAGTCCGAGCAACGGCGCAGTCGCGCGATCCACGTCAACGCGAATGCACGTTTTACGATCGCCCAATTCCGCCCAGCCCTCGGTCATGCCGAGCCCAAAGGACGACGACACCAGAAACGAAACGGGCGCGCCATGATCCACAGTTTCATTTTTCAGCAGAAAACATTCCGGGAATTTGCCGCCATTGTGAGTGGTCAACGACAGCTCAGTCCAATCGAATGCATCCGGCAGCAGCGTAATATGACCAAGCCGCAACGACCCGCGGCCCCAATCCTGCCAATGAAAAGTCAGATCGAAATCGACGCGCGGCTCGCGCGCGTGAAAGCAGAGCGTTTTCTCGATAGGCCCGCGCGGAGTTTCGATCCGCGCCGAAACAAACACATTGCCGGCCGCATCTTTTGCAATCCGGGCCTCGCACCATTCCAGATCGGTGATCTTGTGCTCACCCGGCGCCTCGAACACGCAATCGCCCGTATACCAATCGGCCTGCAATGCGATGTCGTCGAAATGTCCATGCGGTAGGCCACCGATGATGGGTTGTGTGTTGTCGCAGAATTGAAGTTTTTGAATCGCCAACCCGCGACGGCGATCCAATTTCGCAGACAACATGGGTGTTTCGATACTTACATATCGAAAGCCCTCTCCCCCCATGGGGGAGAGGGTTGGGTGAGGGGGTGGTGAAGCTGGCACAGTGTGTCCGGCGGGCAATGGAGTAGACGGATGCGCCCCCTCACCCTTGCCCTCTCCCCCTGCGGGGGCGAGGGAATAGATTTTTTCTGCCTCGTTCAGCCGCGCAATGAAACCCGCCCAACGTTTCTCCGTGATATGCGTACGAAAATCGCTCGCCCATAAATAGCAAAGCTCTTTCCACGCCGCATCATCGGCATTGGCGGCGACAAGCCCTTCGTAAATCCGCTGGCACGCCGCGTTCACGCCGATATCGTCGCGGCCTGTCACGGCCCAGCGCGAGAGATTGTATTTGCGCTGCTTCTTCACCGGCACGGGACACGCCGCCGATTCCAGGTGCAGCATCTGGTTCGCATGCGGCTGCGAAAGCAGCGATAAAGCTTCGCCCGGTGCAATCAGCTTGCAACGCGCTTCAGCGCCGATGGCTTCGAACGCGCGGGAGAGCCGCGCCCATTCGCTTTCGTCCGTGAGGCGTTCCTCGGTGCGAAAGCGTCCGGGACGGAAATCGAAAATCTCCGCGTCGCTGGCATATAGGCAAAGTGCGCGATCCTGGCCGTTGCGGTGGGCGCGCACATGCTCCAGATATTCGTCCAGCTCGATATCGCCATGCGCAAAGCGCTGCAGTTTCTGGAATGCAACCGTATTGGTCCAGAGAAGCTCGATGCTGCGGCCATCGCTGCCCAGGGCTGCCTGCGGCAGATAACGCGTTTGCGCATGCCATTCGGGATGATGCGCAGCCGGATTATCCCAATCCATCAGGATCGCGCGATATCCCGCATCGAGATAAAGCCCGACAAGTCCCGCGGAGTATGCCTGCTCATTCACCAGCGCAAGCTTCGGCGCGCCGCCGAGTAACCGGCGATAGATTTCATTGCCGATTTTCAGATTCGCTTCGGTGACGCGCGCGGGCACCAGCGGCCCGATGATCTGCGCATAGCCTGAACCGATCAGTTCGATGCGGCCGGTTTCGATCAATGTTTTGGCGCGGGCAATCCATGCGGGATCGCGCGCCGCGATTTCCTCCAGCGTGAAGCCGGTCGCCTCGATGCCGATTGGGCCATGCATCTCAGCCAGATCGAGCAGAGGCCAATAGCAGCGGCGGATCACATCGGCGCGCTGTTCCTCCTCGATAGAAGAGAAGGCAAGATTGAGATGGAACAGCGCAAACAGATGCAGGCACGCACTGCCCGCCTGCAATTCCTGTTTTGTCAGCGGCGCATTCATGCGGTTTCGATATGGATCAGCGAGAGCGCATCGTTCGCAGCACTCAACGCAGCTTCACGCGAGGGGCCGGTGGCGAGCACCATCGCTGCGGACGGCCGCTTGTCGCCGGCGGGCGGTATCACATCGCCCGGCTTGGCGGTCACGATCACATCTTCGATGCCGGAAATCTTGCGCGCTTCATCTGCGCCGGAAATTTTCACTACGCGGCCGGGATTGGGGAATGCATAGCGCTGGATCACCGGGGTGAATTTCTTCGGCTCCAGTTCTTCGGGAGAAACCTGTTCGCCGAGCGCTATTTTGATCGCCGCGCCGATAAAATCCACGCCCGTGTTGAGCGGAATTTCCCGCGTGCAGAAAAAGCCGCCGGAAAGCCGCGCGGCCAGTTCGATCACATGGGGTTCGCCCCTATGCACCACAATATCGCCCTTCACCGTGCCGTTGGTGATGCCGAGCGCTACGGCTGCCTGCGCAACGACCTCTTTCATCTTGTATTGAATATCCTGCGACAGATGGCTAGGCAGATCACCGCCATTCTCGATGAAGAAGGGTGCGTAGCGCTCCAGATATTCGTAATTGCGGTCGGAGAAACCGGGCGTGTAGCAGCGACCGTTCACGATGATGGATTCGGTGGAAACCTGCGGACCGCTCAGATATTGCTCCACCATCACCCGCTCAGTGGGCGAATGCTGGCGCGCCAGCAAGAATGCCTGATCGAGATCGGAAACCTGCGCCACGCGCTGCACGCCGCGCGAACCGCGGCTGTCCACCGGCTTGATGACAAGATCGCGACCCTGCTGAACTGCGATGCGCTGCAATGCCTGCGGCGTCGCCACCGGCGAAAACCATGGCACGGGAATGCCGGCCGCGAGGAAGCGTTGCTTCATCGCAAGCTTGTCGCAAGCCAGTTGCGCGCTTTCGAGCGGAATGCCCGGAATGCCAAGACGCTGCGCTACGGTTGCCGCTGTAACCGGCGCATCCGCTGCCACGCAGATCACGCCGTCGATCTTGCGCAGTTTGCGATTGTAGCGCTCCGCCGCAGCCCCGGTTTCTTCGGGGCTGTAAACATCGGCGATAATGCAGGAATCGGCGAATGCAAAACCCGGCGCTTCCGGATCGCGGTCGGACACGACGACATAAAGTCCCATTTCCTTGGCGTGGCGCGCGGCATCGGCTGCTTCAATTCCGCCCGAAACGATGAGAAGGGTTTTGCTCATCAGAAATAAAGCCCACCATTCACATTCAGCGTCTGTGCCGTGATGTAAAAGGATGCATCGCTGGCCAGAAACACCACCGCATCGGCCACTTCGCGCGGTGCGCCCATACGCTTGAGCAGAATGGATTCGGCGGCTTTCTGCACGCTTGCCGCTGCCATTCCTGCGGCTGCCATATCGGAGGCGATCAAGCCCGCCGCCACCACATTGGAGCGCACATTATATTGCGCGCCGAAGCGGGCGATCACTTGCGCCAGCGAAATGAGTCCGGCCTTCGATGCCGCATAGTGCGCAGTGCGCGGGCCGCCATATTGGCCGCTCACCGAACCGATATGCACAATGCTTCCGCTGCCCGCTTCCTTCAGCAGTGGCAGAAATGTTTGCGCGCAGATGAAAGGGCCTTTGAGATTGGTTGCGAGGATATTGTCCCAATCGGCATCGCTTAGCTGGTCGAAATCTGTTGGCTTGTTGATGCCGGCATTGTTCACGAGGATCGAAATCGCGCCCAAAGCGCGCGCATTTTTCGCGGCCGCCTCCACGCTTGCGCGGTCCGTCACATCCATCTGCAAGGCGATGGCGCTGCGACCAAGCTTTTCAATTTCGCGAATGACGCCCTCGGCTTCGTCGCGGCGCTCGCGATAGGTGAGCGCCACATCGGCACCGGCTTCCGCAAGGCCAATGGCAATCGCTTTGCCAATGCCGCGGCTGCCGCCGGTGACGACGGCATTTTTGCCCGAAAGCGAAAAGCGCGACATCAGATTTTGCCCTTGCGCGCGACGGCGCGTTTGGCCGCTTCCGCGATGAAGGGCGCGGAGATGCCGAAATGCGCCGCCAGTTCTTCCGGTTCGCCCGAAGCGCCGAATGTGTCTTTCAGACCGACGAATTCGATTGCGCAGGGATGGGTCGCAGCGAGCGCTTCGGCGACCGCGCCGCCAAGCCCGCCATAGATATTGTGATCTTCCGCCGTCACCATCGCGCCGGTTTCTTTGGCGCAGCGTGCGAGCAACGCGCCGTCGATGGGCTTGATCGTCGCCATGTTCACGACGCGGGCGTGGATGTTTTCCTGCGCCAGCAACTCGGCGGCGTCCATCGCGCGTGCCACTTCAACACCGCAGGCCACCAGCGTCACGTCGTCGCCGTCGCGGATGATCTGGCCGCGGCCGATTTCGAATTTGTGATCCTCGCCGAACAACCGCCTGGCTGGGCTGCGGCCGGTGCGCATATAAACGGGGCCTTCGAATTCCAGAATTGCGCGCGTCGCCAGCGCCATTTCCATCTGATCGGCGGGCGAAATCACCGTCATGCCGGGGATGGCACGAAACGCCGCGAGATCTTCCAGCGCCTGCGCCGAACCACCATCGGGGCCGACATCGATGCCGGGATGGCTCGCCACGATCTTCGCGTTGCGCTTGCAATAGGCGAGCGAAAGACGCGCTTGCTCCACCGCGCGCAGACAGAACACGGCGAATGTCGTCACCACCGGCAGCAAGCCGACGGCTGCGAGACCGCCCGCTGCGGCCATCATGTTCTGTTCGGCGATACCGAATTGCAGGAATCGTTCGGGATGGCTCTTGCGGAAATGATGCACGCCCGTGCCGCCCGCGATATCCGCATCCAGCACCACGAGCTTGGGGAATTCATTCGCGAGCGAAGATAGCGCCTTGCCGAAAGCCTCGCGCAGGGAATCGCCGCTGGTGCCGATCAGTGCGGGGGCTTCAGGGCTCATCGAGAAATTCCCTGATTTCGCCATGCGTTGCGCCAAGTGCGGTGAGCGCTTCTTCGGCTTGCGGGCGCGTCAGCTTCACGCTGCCATGCCAATGGGGAATGTTTTCCATGTAAGGCACGCCTTTGCCTTTCACCGTATGGGCGATGATGACCGAAGGCCGCCCTTCGCTCGCCGATGCGCGGCGCAATGCGGAAAGGATTTGCGGGATGTCGTGCCCATCCACTTCGGCGACGGCCCAATCGAAAGCGCGCCATTTCGCGGCCAGCGGCTCCAGCCGCATGATGTTGTCGTTGCGGTCGTCACTTTGCAGCTTGTTGTAATCGATGATGGCGCAGAGATTATCGAGCTTGTGATGCGCCGCGCACATCGCGGCCTCCCACACTTCGCCTTCCTGCAATTCGCCGTCGCCCAGCAGCGTGTAAACCCGCGCGTTGTTCTTCTGCAGCTTCAAGCCCATCGCCATGCCGAGTGCGACGGAGAAGCCCTGTCCCAGCGAACCGGTGCTCGATTCCACCCAAGGCAGATCGCCGATATGAGGATGGCCCTGAAACGGGCTGCCCAGTTTGCGCAAGCGCAGCGCGTCGCGCGGCCCGCAGAATCCATAATGTGCACCCACTGCGTAAAGCGCAGGCGCGCCGTGCCCCTTCGAAAGCACGAAGCGGTCCCGCAGCGGATCGGTCTGCCGGTCCGGCCAGAGATTGAGTTCCGCGCCGAACAGGCAGGCAAGAATATCGGCAGAGGAAAGCGCGCCGCCGGGATGGCCGGAACCGGCATGATAAATCGCGGCAATCGAATGCTGGCGCGTGAAGCGTGCGGCCCGTGCAAGTTCCTGCGGCAGTTCGTCGATGACGGCACTATGTTTGGTTGCGCTTTTCATGCCGCCCGCCGCGCACGGCTGAGAAGATCGGAATAGAGGATGATTTCGGCGCGCGGTGCGAGACGCCTTGCTTCCTCGGCAATCTCTTGTGCAAACCCGCGCGACATGACGACGACAACGCCCGGATCGGCATCGGTCAGCGCCTCGGGCTCCGCAAGTGTGCAGCCATAGCGCGTCGCGACATGCGCCTTCAGATGCTTGTCGATCAGCAATGACAGCATTTCCGGCGCGAACTGACCGTGGGTGACGAGCGTGTCGAACAGGCGACCCGCGCCCCACATGGCGACGCGCTTGGGCGCAAGACGCGCGATTTCCGCCGCCATCGCCGTGAGTGCGGCGAGATTGCGGGCGCGCGCGGAGATATAATTTGCCAGCAAGCGTTCGGCCTCCGCCACTTCGCGCGGATCGGCTTCATGGGCTACGTGCGCCACTTTCGATTTGCGCGCGACGATCAGAAGGTTTTCGTGGTCGTTCAAATCGGGTGCCGCCACGATGTCGAAACCCGCCGCGCAAACCATGCGCATCAGCGTGCGGGCGGAAAAATGATAGAGATGCTTGTCGATGAACCATTCCTCGATGATGTCGTCGGCATCGATAATGGAAATATTGGGCGCATCCAGTACCAGCAAACCATTCGGCTTCAGCACGCGCCAATGATCGGCGAGAACGCGCTGGGGCTCGGCCAGATGCTCGATGGTGTGGCAGGAATGAACGATATCGAAGCGGTTCGCTTCCAGGGCGGCATCCTCGATGCGCGCGCGCACAAGCTCGGTGCGTTCCAGATCGCCGCAAGACTCCGCCACGCGCTCATCGGGCTCCACCGCCACGATGCTCGCTTCCGGCGCGATGTCGAGAAACGCGCGCGCAAAGCTGCCGCGGTTCGATCCCACATCCAGCAGCGAAATTTCCTCGGAAAGAACGGTGTAGCGCTTCAGCGCCTTGATCGCCGCATGCGTGCGGAAACCCTTGCCATAGCGCACATTGCCCCAATCGGCCCCGCCCGAAACGGCAGCCGGCGCGCGCGTTGCGCGATCCTTGCGCGGCAGGCTCTGCACCAGCCCGCAATGCGCGCAGAGATGGATTTTCAAGTCGCGCGTCGAACGCTCGGGCTGGTAAACCGCCGCCGGCAATTCGTGGCGGCACAGCTCGCAATGGTTGCTCATGGAAGATGTCCGATAGGCCCCGGTAACCATCTTCAACCGATCGTCGTTAATAATTCACTACATATTCGGCGCGGCCGGAGTAACCAAGTTCGTCCATCATCGCGCCTGCGATGCGCTGGAAGCGGGCGGCCTGATCGGCATCCAGCAATTGGTCTTCGGGACGGTTCACATTGTGCGGACGAGCGAACATCGAAGCGGCCTCGTCGCGGTAAGGAAGGTTAAGAAATTCTAAAAGCGTGCGCACCTCTTGCGCCGAATTCTGCAGATCCTCCAGCCGGACGAAATGCTTGCGCGATTGCGGGAGTGCCGCCAGCGAGTTCGCTATCACGCGATTGATCTCGGCCCAATGCCAGGCGATGCGTTCGAACTGGTTGAAGTGCCGGAATTCCTGCGCCGAGGGATCGGATTTTTTCGGCAGCGGCCACCAATATTTCTTCTCCGGCGGCGGGGCGGGATTGGCCGCCGGATCATCGAAAAAAACCTGCAAAATGGCGGTTGAACGGTCATCGTAGCATTCGTGCGCAAGCTTGCGGAAATAGGAGCCGGCGACTTTTCGTCCGTCGCGCACCAGATGCACGAATTTGGCCTGCGGCAGGAGCGCGGCCAATTCGGGGATCATCCAGGAAAGTTTGTTGGAGGAATCACCCCAATGGGCGGCGCGGGCGTAATGCACGGCGGCGGCATGGGTTTGGCGCAAGGCCCGCGTGGTTTCTTCGGCGCTCGCAAGCTCCATATAGCGGCTCACGCCCAGCTTCTGGACGATATGCACCATGTATTCGTGATGCATCTCGATATCGCCGGTGCCGGATAGCGCCTTGTGCAGCATCGCGGTCCCGGACCGCCCGCTGGACACCACAAAAAAGGCCTCGGTTTGCGCGCTCATGGTTGACGAACGGCCTCGTTGTTAACGTTCTCTTAGCCATGCCGCATTTAGAAAGGGTTAAGACGAAAAAGGGCGCGATTCTATGCCTCTCTTCATTGCGGAAGCGTCCAGCAATCACGCCCGCGATCTTTCGCGCGCGCTGGCCTTTGTGGATGCGGCGGCGGACGCCGGTTGCGACGCGGTGAAATTCCAGCTTTTCAAGATCGACCGCATGTTCGCGCCGGAAATCCTGTCGAAAAGTGCCAAGCATCGCGCGCGCCGCGAATGGGAATTGCCGCTGGTGCATCTGGCGCCGCTGGCGGAGCGCTGCGTTGCGCGCGGAATTCAGTTTTCCTGCACGCCGTTTTATCTGGAAGCTGTGGAGGAACTCAGGCCCTTCGTGCATTTCTACAAGATCGCATCCTATGAATTGCTGGTGACACCGCTGCTGGAAGCCTGCGCCGCCAGCGGCAAGCCCGTCGTGCTTTCGACCGGCATGGCCACGATGGATGAAATCAAATCCGCGGCGAACACATTGAAGCGCGCCGGCGCACGCGACATCACGCTGCTGCATTGCGTCTCGGCCTATCCCACGCCGCCGGAAGAAGCCAATCTGTCGGCGATTGCCGCGATCCGCGAAGCCACGGGCTGTAAAACGGGCTGGTCGGATCACACGCGCAAACCTTCCGTCATCGAGCGCGCCGTGCATCGCTGGGGCGCAAGCGTCGTGGAATTCCATCTCGATCTGGATGGCAAGGGTGCGGAATATGCGGCGGGCCATTGCTGGTTGCCGCAAGAAATCGCACCCGTCATCGCGCGCATCCGCGAGAGCATGGTTGCAGACGGCATCGGCTTCAAAGGCCCGCAGCCTTCCGAAATTGCCGACCGCGATTGGCGCGCCGATCCGGTGGATGGCATGCGCCCGCTGCGCAACATCCGCGCGACATGGGAATCGGCAGCATGATTCTGGCCGGCGAACATCCGCGCATCGTTGCCGTCATCCAGGCGCGCATGGGCTCCACGCGCCTGCCCGGCAAGGTGCTCAAGCCCATCGCGGGCAAGCCGCTGCTCTGGCACATCGTGCATCGGCTGAAGCGCTCGCGTTATATCGAAGAGATTGCAATCGCCACCTCGATCAATCCGCGCGACGACGCGATTGTCCAATTCGCGAAGCTGAACAACATCGCCGTCGTGCGCGGCCCCGAAGACGATGTGCTGGCGCGTTTTGCCCGCGCGGCCGATCTGCTGGATGCCGATATCATCGTGCGCGTATCCTCCGATGCGCCGTTCATCGATGCGGGCTTCATCGATTATCTGATCGAGCATTTGATCCAGCAAAATGGGGATTATGTGCTGCTGGAGGAAGGTGCGGTCACCGCCCATGAGGGTGTCGATCCCTTCACCCGCCGCGCGCTCGACAAGCTGATGATGGACGCGCGCGACGATGCGGCTGCCTGCGAGCACGTCACCGGCTATTTCAAGCTGCATCCCGATTTCGTGCGCATCGCGCGCGCACCGGCCTATCCCGAATTTGCGCGCGAGGGCGCGCGGCTCACCATCGACACGCCGGACGATCTGGCCTTTGTCGAAGCCGTGCATGAGCGGCTCGAAGCCAAAGCCGGCGAAGCCTCGCTTGCCGATCTGCTGCTGCTGCTGGAGCGCGAACCGGAGCTGCGCAATCTCAATGCGCATGTGAAGCAGAAGGCGATTGCAACGAAGGGCGCGCTTGCGCTCATTCGCTGCGATGGCGGCGGGCGTTTCGGCTATGGCCATGTCAAGCGCATGGTGGCGCTGGCGCGGGCCTTGCGCGACCGCGAAGGCATCGGCGCGATCTTCGCGGTGAACGGCACGGCCGATGCGCTGGAGCCCATTCGCGCGGCGGGTTTCGAGACGACCGCCATCGATGCCGCGAAAGATTTCGAGGCCCTCGATTCCATCATCAACACGCGTCATCCGGATCTTCTGATCTGTGATATGCGCGAAGGTATTGACCGTGCCGAACTCGCAACGCTTTCGCAATCCGTCACCATCACCGCGGTGATCGACGACGGCTCGGATCGCAGATTGGCGGCAGACATTGCCTATTATCCGCCGGTGCCGCAGGCATCGCTGCTGGATTGGAACGGTTCGCATTGCGAAGCGCGAACGGGGTGGGAATGGTCGCTGCTGGGTTTGAGCAAATTGAAACCGCCGCAGCGCATGGCAAGCCCGCGCCCCACTCTGCTCGTCGCCATGGGCGGCAGCGATCCCTTGGGCTTGACGCTCATTGCGGCGCGTGCGCTGGCCAAACTCGATCCGGTGTTTCGCGCACGGTTCGTCATCGGGCCCGGCGTAGCGAACCGCGCGCAGGTGGCACAAACGATTGTCTCGCTCGCGCCGAATTTCGAAACGCTGGAAGGTGCGGACGATCTCGCCACGGAATATGCATCCGCCGATCTGGCGCTGGCGGCCTTCGGCGTCACGGCATACGAACTCGGCGCCTATGGCGTGCCTGCGCTTTATCTCTGCCTGAATGAGGATCACGCGCTTTCGGCGTCGGCATTCGAACAGGCAGGCATGGGCGTTTCTCTGGGCGTGGCGGATCGCGCTGAGCCGGGCGATATCGCGCGCGCCGTCTGGGCGCTGCTAACGGATTCCACGCGCCGCCGCGAAATGCGCAGCGCCGGTCTGATGACCATCGACGGCGAAGGTGCCTCGCGCATCGCAGCCGATCTGTCGGCAGAATTACGCAATGTGCGTGTTACGCCGAAGCGGGCAGCCGGTTGATTTCGGCCAGAGTTTTTTCGAACACAGAAGCCCAGTTTCCCGCCACGTCCGGCATCATCAGGCGGCACGCGGGCGCGAAGGGCTCGAATGTTTGGCCGAACGCAGTCCAACTTGTGTCGTAAAGTATTTTATAGGTGGGAACTCCCCCACCCGCTGCAAGCCACGAAACCGCAGTCGGCGCGCTGATAACCGCATCCAGCGCCGAAAGCATAGCGCAGGCGCGATCCAGTTCCTGTTTCTGATCGATACCGGATGGCACGAAAATCTTTCGTCCGCTCATCGCTTCGAGCGATGCGATTTCTTCCGCGGTTGCATCATATTGCGCGCAGACGATTGTGCCGGGCAGTGCGGAAATGAAGTTCGCCCAGTCCTGCAGCGGCGCATATTGCAGATCGCGACTGCCGCCCATTTTGCTACTGCGCCAGCAGATTCCAATGAACGGCCCCGAACCAGCGCCTTCGAAGGCATTTTTCCAGCGCGCGCGTTCCTCAGCATCGAGAACCAGATAGGCGTTGGGCTGCGGAAAGTCTGAAATCCCGCTGCGCAGCCAGCGCGGCAGGCATCCCATTTCGATTGCGTTGTTTGCCCCGCCGATATTTTTGAGCCAGCCATAATACGCGGTCGTGACGCCCGCCTTGGTTTCCATCTGTGAAGGCTTCACCGTCACATTGGGAAACGAGCGCGCAAACAGCGGCGCTAGACGCGGCTCACATTCCAGAATCACGCTGCCGTTTTCCGCTGCGGCGCGGGCGGCAAGATCGGGAATCATGCTGGCGAACATGATCTGATCGCCCACGCCCTGTTCGGCAGTGACGAGCAATCGCGTGCGTTTTAACGAGCCGCCCGCCCATTTCGGCAGACGATGATCGCAAATGGGCGCCTTGACGGAAATCTTCAGCCGCGCCGAATAATCCCGCCAGCCATCCTTCAGATTGCCGCGCAACAGATGCAGCACGGCGCGATTGAGGCGTGCCTGCGCATTGTCCGGCTCGCGCTTCAGCGCGCGGTCATACAATTGCAGCGCTTCATCCACCTTGCCCGCATCGGCCAGCAGATCGGCAAGATTGCCCAAAGCCGCCGGATAATCCGGATTCAGGCGCAGCGCCTCGTGCCAGTGGATTTCGGCGCGCGCAGCATCGCCCATTTCGCGACAGGCCGAACCGAGCGTCAGCCACAATTCCGCACTTTGCGGGTTTCGCGAAAGCGCGGGCGCGAGCAGGTTTTCCGCAGCTTGCGGATTGCCGTTCGCCCGCAACAGATTGGCGAGATTGACGAGTGCTTCAATCCGCTCGGGCTCCAGCGCCAGCACGCGGCGGAAAAACTCCTCGGCCGGTTTGGGCATGCCGAGCGTGCGCGCCGTATTGCCCAGCGCAAACAGCACGCGGGAATCGTCGGGCCGCGCGGCCAATGCCTGCTCGAAGCGCGAAATCGCCTCGGCATGACGGCCTTTTGCGGAGAGCTTCAGCCCGTCTTCGTAGTAGGTTGCAGCGTTCATCATCGTATTTGTTGCGTGCCGCGCGTTAAGGCCGCGTTAAGCACATTATCGCTGGCGATTAGCGCATCTTTAAGCGCGGGCCTGCGACACTGGCCCCATGAGCAGTGCGGGCATTTCCATCCCGGCATTCGATCCGTCGTTGCTGGTGAATTATTACAATTCGAAGCTGCCGGTGAACACCGCGCAGTTCGCGAATCCGCTCGCGCAAAATGCCAACAGCGCCACCGCCAAGGATGTCACGCCGTGGAGTGCGACCACGCAGCCGGCGCAGGAAGTGGAGGATGCGAAAATCCTCGGCACCACGAATTTCGTCGATCTCACCAATGTGCCTAAGAATGCCGGCACTACGGCGGACGAAAAAATCGAACAGGACAATCAGAAACTTTTCGCGCTCTATCAGGCGGTGAACACGCTGGCCTATCTCGCAAAAATGTCCCAGCGCGACGGCATGACATCGGGCCAGCTTGCGGGCTTCGACACGCGCTTCCAGCAGGGCATGACGCAGGTTCAATCCTTTATCTCGTCCGAGACCTTCAACAATTTCACGCTGCAGGCCACACAGCCCGCATCCTCCATCACCAGCAAAGTTTCCATTCCCTTTGCGCCGTTCAATTACACCGGCAGCACGATTGCCAATCACGACCAGCTTCTGAATGCGCTCGGCAATGTCAGTGCCAGCGACAGCTTCACGATCTCCGTGAAGAAGGCAGGCGTTTCAACCGATGTGGGAATCGATCTTTCGCAAGTGTCCGGCCCGCTCACCATCGACAACATCGTCGCCTATGTGAACACACAGCTTTCGGCGGACGGATTTTCGACCCGTTTCAAGCGCGTGATGACAACCGGCACCATCGACGATCCGACAAAGGCGACCTACGGCATCTCGATCAATTCGGGCGCCAGTGAAAAGATCACGCTGTCTTCGGCGGCGGCAACGCCTGCGCTGTATCTCGCAGGTTCGTCCGGTTCGGCCACCGGCACGCCGGGCACCACATCGAAAACCACCGGCACCGTTACCGGCGGCACTGCGCCCGATCAGCAGGGCCGCCTCATCAAGTTGACCGATCTGGATAGCGCGCCGCGCGGAATCTTCAATCTCAAAACCAATCCCGATAATGGCACGACCACTGCGGGCTCTACTGTCGTGGATGCGAACGGCAATGTTTACATGCTGGGCACCGCCACGGGCGATTTTGGCAATCAGCTCAATCAGGGCAGCAATGATGTGGTGCTGTCGAAATATGATTCCGCGGGCAATCTGCAATGGACGCGGCTTCTGGGAAGTGCTGGCGATGCGAACGGCACGCTGGCGCTCGATCCCAATGGCGGCGTGGTGGTGGCGGGTTCCACGAACGCGAATCTTGTCACCGGCGCGGTGGCGAACGGCAAGGATGACAGCTTCGTCGCCAAATATGATGCAGACGGCAATCAGACCTGGGTGAAACAGATCCAGACACTGTCCGCCAATCAGGGAATGTCCGTCAGCGTCGATGCGCAGAGCAATGTCTATGTCGGCGGGCAGGTCACCGGTGTCATTGGTTCGGGACAAACCAATTCCGGCAATGGCGATGGCTATGTCGCCAAATATGATTCCAAAGGCGCGCTGGTTTACGAGCAGCAATTGGGAACCTCCGCCGCCGATCAGGTGAGCGCCACCGCCACCACAGCCGATGGTGGGCTGGTGGTTGCGAGCGTGCAGAACGGCCATGCGATTGTTTCCAAATATGCCAATGGCGATGCGCGAAGTGCCGCACTCTGGCAAGTCGATCTCGGCGATCTGCAGAACAAGGGCGCGATTGGCGGGCTCACGGTTTCGGGGAATAGCGTCTATGTTTCCGGTACGACTGCGAACACAGCGCTCAATGCAGGCGGTGCGGCCACAATCGCAAACGCCAGCACCGGCGGCACGGATGCATTCGTGTTTGCGCTGACCGATTCGGGTTCAAGCGTGAGTGCGGATCGCGTGAGCTATGTCGGCACCGGCGCGAGCGACAAAGGCGGCGCGATGACGGTCGGCCCCGACGGCACCGTCTATCTCACCGGCACCACGCTCGGCACGTTCGCAGGCGAGACGCGCAACGTCGCCAATACCGACAACACATTCGTTTCCGCGCTCGCATCCGATGGTTCGGTGACATGGACGCGCCAATATGGCGGCGCCGACGGGCAATCGACCGGGCAGGGCGTCGCCATCGATCCCACGGGCACGAGCGTACTCGATGCGCTGGGCCTGCCGCGCGGATTGGTCGGCGGCAATCAATCCGTCGATCTGGCGGCAAACTCCACGCTGCGCGCAGGCGACAGCTTCAGCATCAAGATCGATGGTGCGGCCACGCGCACCGCGAACATCACCATCGCGGCGGGCGAAACCATGAATTCGCTGGCGGACAAAATCAACAATGCGCTGGTATTCGCCGGTAGCGCCACGGCGACTTATTCGAACGGCGGCAAGGCGCTGAAAATCTCCGTCAATCCCGGCATCACCGCCACGCTGATCGCTGGCCCGGCCGATTTCGATGCGCTGGCGCGGCTGGGAATCCCGCCGGGCATGATCACCAACCCGTCCAAGGACGGGAAGCCTGCGAACACAGCCACCGCGTCATCCAAACAGGTTTTCGGTTTGGGTTTTTCCGGCAAGGCGCTCGATATTTCGACCAAGACCGATGCCGGCGGCGCGCGTGCTCAATTGCTCAATGTGCTGTCTTCGGTACGCAATGCCTATCGCACGTCGAATGCGCCGCCTTCCACCGCAAGCACCATTCCGCAAGCGACGGGCCCTGCGCCCGCCTATCTCACCAACCAGATTGCGAGCTATGAGACGGCCTTAAGCGCACTCACCGCGCTCAATAGCACAAGCACGACGGGTTGAGCGCAACGCTCTTTTGGGATGATTTTCCGGGACACAAGCGATATGATGATCGTAGCGTCGCTCTTTAAGACGGCGGTGCTGTCCTGACTGGGATACAGGCGCAACGCTCACCGTGGCCGGAATTAGGGGTGCCATCTTGATCTATCATCGCTTGATGGTCGTGACCGGCGCTACGGCAATATTGTTTGATTTTTCTGCTGTTGCATCTGCACCTAAGACGTGCCCGTTCGTCTATACCGAAAAGCTGGCGAATGACGTAGTGCTCCCAGCGTTGAAGCGTGCCGCGGGCGCCTCATATCGCCAAGTATCAAAGCCGGATAGAATTTGGGTCTACGCCGACAAGCCGTTAGTATCGATCATGTTTCATCCGAAACCATATGTTGAAGGGACGTGGCCGTACACAGTGGACTACAACCCGTGTACCCATCGCATTTTGAGCGCACACATGACGCCACCGGTTTTCGAATAAGGACACTCAGGGGATAATTAGGACAGCACCATGAGGGCCGTGGTGTCCTAATTTGCGCGCTTCCTGTCCCGCAAGCGCCGGTAAAGGTCTCGCCACAGTCGATAGGCGAACGGCCAGATTATCCAATTGACGGCCAGCAATGCTGCCCCCGAGATGAGATAAAAAAATATGACTAGGGGCTGCTGCAAAATAATTCCCGCCTTGGGTAAGCGAGCCGCCGTGTCGCAGGTCGTAGGGACTTCGGCGCGGCGACTCTGTACCCTTGGGACAATCGAAGAATGGTCCTGATTTCACCAATTCACTATAAGGAAAAACACGGATCAGCGAATGTCCGGTGTCGCCAGCGAAAGGTGGATTTGTTCGGTTAAGAACTTACACAACGCTGTTATAGATCATCGCGGCTGCGGGGCGCGGCGCATAGGAAGGTTTCGCCGCATAGGGCCGCGCGGCGAGCCGGCGGCGATCTACTTCTTCGGCGATGGCGCGGATCATGCCTTCGCTCGCATTCTTCACGCGCGTGATGATGCGCGCGTGCAGCGCCAGAATTTCCTGCAGATGCTTCGTCACCTTCATCAGCTTGGCATAGGTTTGTGCAGGCGCTGTGGCCTTCACGGTTTTTGCGTTCAGGCTTGCCGCCTCGCGACCGTAGAGCATCGAAAGCTGCTGGATTTCGGGATCGGTCGAGCGCATTTGGCTTGGCGTGCCGCGCTCAAGTGCTGCGATATCGGCCTTCAGCGCTTCGATCAGGCGCTCGGCCATGGCGATGACGCGCTCTACATTGCTCATTGGGCAGGCGCCCTTTCCTGATGCTTGAGCAGCACGCGCGTGATGGCATCGGAAAGCCCGAAGCCGCCGCGGCTTGTGATCTGCTTGCCATATTCATCCAGCATCAGCGAACGGAACATCGCTTCGCCTTGGCCGCCGCCGAAAGGTCCGTCGGTAGAAATGCCTTCGAACATCGAGCCAAGGAATTCCGAAACGAAAATGCCTTCATATTGCTTGGCGGCTTTTTGCGCGGCCGCCGCATTCGCGGTTGCGTGCGGCGCTGTCGGCATCGCCGATTTCGCGAGCGTCATCGCACCCATGATTGCGGCATCGGCACTCATCCGATCACCTCGATGTCGGCCTGCAGCGCGCCGGCCGCCTTGATCGCCTGCAAGATGGAGATGATGTCGCGCGGGCCCACGCCCAGCGCATTCAATCCGTCCACCAGCTTCTGCAAGCTCACATCTTCCGAGAGCACGGCCATCTTGTTGCCCTTGCTGTCGTCGATCTGAATCTGCGTGCGCGGAACGACCTGCGTGGTGCCGGTCTGCGAGAAGGGCTGCGGCTGGCTTACTTGCGGCGTTTCGGTGACGCGGATGGTGAGATTGCCTTGCGCAATCGCAACCGTCGAGATGCGCACATCCGAGCCCATCACGATGACGCCGGATTGTTCGTCGATCACCACCTTGGCGGGCTGATCGGCATCGACCTTCAATTGCTCCACATCGGTAAGCAGGCCGACCGTGCCGTTCGGGTAGTTCGCAGGCACGCTCAAATGAATCGTGGAAGGATCGCTCGCCTCCGCCAGATTGGTGCCGAGAAAACGGTTCACCGCCTGTGCGATGCGCGAGGCTGTGGTGAGATCGGGATTGTGCAGCGAAAGTTTCACCGCATTTGTGCCTGCGAGCTGATAGCCGGTTTCGCGCTCCACGATGGCGCCGTTGGAAATGCGCCCGGCCGTGGGCACGCCACGCGTGACAGTTGCGCCCTGTCCACTTGCCGTGAAGCCGCCGATGGCGACGGGGCCCTGCGCCAGCGAATAGATATTGCCGTCCGCGCCGAAGAGCGGGGTGACGAGCAGCGTGCCGCCCTGAAGGCTCTTGGCGTCGCCCATCGCGCTCACCGAAACGTCGATGCGCGTGCCTTGGCCGGCGAAAGCGGGAAGATTGGCCGTCACCATCACGGCGGCGACATTTTTCGTCTGCATCGTCTCGCCGCGTGTGTTCACGCCGAGGCGCTCGAGCATGGTCTGCAGGCTCTGCTGGGTGAAAGGCGCGTTGCGCAAGCTGTCGCCCGAGCCGTTCAGCCCTACCACAAGGCCGTAGCCCACCAGCATGTTGTCGCGAATGCCTTCGACATCCACCAGATCCTTCACCCGCGAAAAGGCGAAGGCTTCGGCGGGCGCAATCGCCACGATCAGGGCGGCGAAAGCGGCGAGGGCGCGATTGAATAGAGTATGGCGTTGCATGAGCTAGTTCTGCTCTGGCTGAATTTTGCGCAAAACCTCTTGCCAGTTCCGTGCCGCTTGGATCAGGAAAAATATATAACTAAATCAATGCGTTGGCATGGGGTGAGAAGCGCGGGATTGGCAGCCCGGCAACAATTTCCGGGCAGCATTGGACAGGGCGAGGTCCGGTTTCTATTTTCGGTCACCGATTCCTCAGCGACGAAAGTCAGCCGTGACACCTGCCAAAGATTGCCAACTCGTGCTGCTCCGCCATGGCGAGAGCGAATGGAACAAACTCAACCTCTTCACCGGCTGGCGGGATGTGAAGCTGACGCCGCAGGGCGAGGCCGAGGCGCGTGAGGCCGGGCGCATGTTGAAGGCTGGCGGCTTCAATTTCGACATCGCTTTTACCTCGCTGCAGACGCGCGCCATCAAGACGCTGTGGCTGGCGCTGGAGCAGATGGATCTGATGTGGATTCCGGAAGTGAAGCATTGGCGGCTGAATGAGCGCCACTACGGCGCCCTGCAGGGCAGCGACAAGGCGGAAGCGGTGAAGCGCTTCGGCGCCGAACAGGTGCATCTGTGGCGGCGCTCTTATGATGTGCCGCCGCCGCCGGTGAGCCTCGATTCCCCGGACTATCCCAAATTCGATCCGCGCTATGCGGACCTCAGCGATGCCGATCTTCCCCGCGGCGAATGCCTGAAGGATGTTCTGGAGCGCGTGATGCCCTATTGGGAAAGCACAATCGTGCCGCAGATAAAGGCAGGCAAGAAGGTGATTATCGCCGCCCATGGCAATTCGTTGCGCGCGCTGCTGAAGCATCTCGAAGGCATCAGCGATGACGCAATCTCGGATGTGAACATTCCCACCGGCGTGCCGAAGGCGTATCGCTTGAATGCTGCGATGAAGGCCGAAGACGCATTCTTCCTCGGCGACGCAGCCGAACTCGAACGCAAGATCAAGGCCGTGAAGGAGCAGACGCAAGCGCGCTGATGCATCTCAAACCCGCAAACGCGATTTTCGCTTTCGCCATGCTCGCGGCATTGCCGGTTGCTGCTCAGGATAATGATCTCTCCGGCGCTATTCCGGCCGATCAGGCGGGAAAACTTCCTTCCACCGAAGAGCAATACAAAACGCTGAAGCACAAGGTGGAGCAGGTCCGCCCCGGCGTCGAAACTGCGAAAACCAAAAGTCAGGCGTTGAAAGCGGAAGCCGATGCGCTGCGCCGCCGGCTGATCGATACAGCCACGCGCGTGCAGAATCTGGAAGAGGAAAAGGGCCGTCTCGATATCGAGATCGTGCAACTTTCGGCGCAGGAAAAAACCATGGCGCAGAGTTTTGCGCGCGACCGCGTGAAGGTCGCGCGCCTGCTCGCCATTCTCGAACGATTGCAGCATGACATGCCGCCGGTGATCGCGTTCCGCCCGGACGATGCGCTCGGTGCTGCGCGCGGCGCGATGCTGCTCGGCGCCTCGCTGCCGCGGGTTTACGGTGCGGCGGCTGCACTTTCGCGCAGGCTCGAAGCGTTGCGCCAGACGCGCGCCACGCTCATCACCCGCCGTGCCGAAAGCGACCGTAATGCGCAGCAATTGGCGGCGGCGCGCGAGGAACTGGATCAACTTCTCGCGATGAAACAGCAGCAGGCCGAAGAGGCCGCCTTAACTTACGGCAAGCTGCAGGCGACGCTGGATGCGGTTGCGGACCAGGCGGCCGATCTTGGCCAGCTTCTGGCGCGCGTCGCGGCACTCCGGGCGGGACCCGCGGCACACAACATCGTCGTCGTCACCGCCGACACCAGCGCAGCCGTAAAAGGGCTGAAACGCGGCGCTCTTCTGCGCCCGGTGGTGGGGCCGGTGGTGGACGGAAACAGCGCTGCGGCAGGCGGTATCAGCGGTCCGGGTGTCAGTTTTTTAACCTCGTCCGGTGCTCAAGTCGTCGCACCTGCCGATTCACAGGTCCTTTTTGCCGGCCGTTACCATAAAACGGGCCAAGTCTTGATATTAGAAATGCCGGGCGGCTACGATCTTGTGTTGGCGGGCCTGGAGCGTGTCGATGTCAGACCGGGCGATCAGCTTCTCGCTGGCGAACCATTGGGTAACATGCCGGCTGGCGGCAGTGGAGCAAAGCTGTACTTCGAACTGCGGCAGAACGGAAAGAGCGCGAGCCCCGCGCCCTGGTTGCAGATCGATCTGAGGAAGGCAAAGAGATCATGAAGCATTATGCATTGGTTGGCGCGGGCGTTGTTGCCGGTTTCGCAGCCGCCATGATGTTGTTCCCTGCCGCACAAGGTGCGAGCAATCTTTCGGCTTACAAGCAACTCGATCTCTTCAGCGATGCGTTCGAGCGCGTGCGCGCCAATTATGTGCGCCCGGTGGATGACGGCACACTCATCGACACGGCGATCGAAGGCATGGTGTCCTCGCTTGATCCGCATTCGAGCTACATGGATGCGAAAGCCTTCACCGACATGCAGATTCAAACGAAGGGCGAATTCGGCGGCCTCGGCATCGAAGTCACGATGGAAGACGGTCTGGTGAAAGTGATTTCGCCCATCGACGATACGCCCGCCGCCAAAGCAGGCATCAAGCCGGGCGACTATATTGCGGCCATCGACGGCACGCCGGTTCAGGGCATGGCGCTGAACGATGCCATCGCCAAGATGCGCGGGCCGCAGGGCACGAAGGTGACACTCACCGTGCTGCGCACCGGCGAGAAGAAGCCGTTCGACGTCACGCTGATGCGTGCTGTCGTGCGCGTGGACAGCGTGAAATATCACCGCGAAGGCGATATCGGTTACATCCGCCTCACCGCGTTCAACGAACGCACGGCGCCGGGCCTCGAAAAGGCGATCCGCGATCTCAAAAGCCAGATCGGTTCCGGCATCAAGGGCTATGTCATCGATCTGCGCAACAATCCGGGCGGTTTGCTGGATCAGGCGATCGATGTGTCCGACGATTTCCTCAATTCGGGCGAAGTGGTTTCCACGCGCGGGCGGCATCCTGAAGATACGCAGCGCTACAATGCCAAGCCCGGCGATCTCACCGGTGGCAAGCCCGTCGTGGTGCTGATCAATGCGGGCACGGCCTCGGCTTCGGAAATTGTCGCGGGCGCGCTGCAGGATCATCGCCGCGCCACGATCCTGGGCATGACATCGTTCGGCAAAGGCTCGGTGCAGACGATCATTCCGCTTAGCGAGGGCGGCGGCGCGCTCAGGCTTACGACCGCGCGCTATTTCACGCCATCGGGCCATTCCATTCAGGCCATGGGCATCCAGCCCGATATCGCAGTTGCACAGGGCAATGAAGACGATGTCTCAAAGCTCGTGCGGCCCAGCGAAGCCGATCTGCCGGGACATCTCACGGGCGAAAACGCCACGAAAAAAGATCCCGTGCCGGTTATCCGCGCGGCCCCCGGCAAGAAATATGACGATTTCCAGCTCGCCTATGCGCTCGATTTGTTGCACGGCAAACTGACCGTGAGTGCCGTCACGACCAAAAGCGCGTATGCGAATTGAATAAATCGGGTGGTTATCACCCACAATTGAGCGCGGGCGGGCGTGTCTCGTTCGTCTTAGTGTATGTAGGGCGTAAGGGCAGGCGCATCATGAAAAGCCTTGCACTCGTCGGCGCAGGAGGCGCCGCGGGTTTTTGCATCGCGGCAACGCTGATGCATTTTGCCTATGGCGCGGATGCGGCGGCATCTTCGGCTTTCCATGAACTCACTCGATTCGGCGAAGCCTATGGCTATGTGCGCGCCGATTATGTCGTGCAGCCGGAAGACCGGGATCTGGTCCAGGGCGCCATCGCCGGAATGCTCGGCAATCTCGATCCGCATTCCAGCTATTTTGATCCCGAAACTTTCGCCGAAATGCAGGTCAAGACTGACGGCCAATATGGCGGCGTCGGTCTGGTGATCGGTTCCGACGAGGGTGTCATCACAGTCGTCAATCCCATCGGCGGCGCCCCGGCCGAGAAGGCCGGACTGAAAGCCGGCGATGCGATCCTGGCCATTGACGGCACTGCCGTCACCGGCATGGAAGTCGATATGGTCGAGGACAAGCTGCGCGGCGATGCGGGCACCAAGGTCGTCCTCAATATCCTGCACAAGGATACCAAGACGCCCCAAGACGTCACCATCACCCGCGCGCTGGTTTCGGTGGAGGCCGTTACATCCAAGCGCAACGGCGAAGTCGGCTATATCCGCATTCCCGCCTTCAACGATCAGACCAATGACGGTGTGAAAAACGCCATCGCCGAATTGCGCAATCAGATCGGGCCGACCATCAAGGGTTATATTATCGATCTGCGCGACAATGGCGGCGGCGTTCTGGATGCGGCCATTGCGGTGTCGGACGACTTCCTGGAAACCGGCGAAATCGTTTCGACGCGCGGACGCGGCAGTTCGGATGTGGAACGCTACAATGCTCATCCCGGCGATATCGCGGAAGGCAAGCCCATCATCGTACTGATCAATGGCGGCACGGCCTCGGCTTCGGAAATCGTCGCGGGCGCGCTCAAGGATCACAAGCGCGCAACCATTGTCGGCATGACATCCTTTGGCAAAGGCTCGGTGCAGACCATCATTCCGCTCAATGGCGGAGAGGCTGGTGCGCTGCATCTCACCACCGCGCGCTATTACACCCCGTCGGGCCAATCCATTCAGGCCACCGGCATCATTCCCGATGTGGCGGTGGAAGAAGGCGCCAACCGGCCCGAGGAACAGGCATCCGCCTTCCAGCGCGAAGCCGATCTGCCGCATCATCTGAATGCGGAAGGCGTTGCGGACGATCTGAAACCTGCCGTCATCAATCCGACGGGCAAGGATTACGACGATTTCCAGCTCACCTATGCGCTGGGCCTGCTGCAGCCGGCACTGGCTTCGACCACCCCCGCCGTCAAGGCCAAGCATCACGGCTAATTTGGCGGTTAACCCGCCCGTAACCATGGGCTACGTTATCTGCTGCCATGGCAGCGGGAATCATGACCGAGGATGACGTGCCGGGTGCCGGAAGGCGCCCGCTTCCGCATCCCTTGGCGCTCGCCTATTTCGGCGTCTTCGCAAGCCTGCTGGTGGTCGTGGCAGCGGTCGCGCTGTTCGGCAGGGCGTCGGACGGCGATCCGGTGGTGCGGCTCGATCTGGCAATGGCGCGTCATGTGCCGAAACCCGTCGTGCAGGCGTCCGCTTCGACTCCCAACGCCAATCTCATCGGCGCGGCACCTTCGCCAGCTGCGCCCGCGGAAACTTTACCGCCGCCTGCCGAGACCGCGACGCCGTCTGCTGTTCCACCCGTGCCAGCCAAGATCACGCAGCCTATTTATGCGGGCCGCGCGCTGGTGGCCGATCCGGCATTGATCGAAGAGACGGACAATGGCCCGCTCCCGCGCATCGCCGATGACGGGCGCACGCCGATGTCCGCTTACGCGCCACCCGTGCCTCAGGATGCGCGCCCGCGCATCGCCATTGTCGTCAGCGGGCTCGGCATCAGTGCCAAAGCCACCGCACAGGCCGTCACAAGCCTGCCGCCGGGCGTGACGCTCGCTTTTGCGCCCTATGCCGACGACGTGCAGCGCTGGGTGAGCCAGGCCCGCAGCCTCGGCCATGAAGTGCTGCTCGAAGTTCCCATGGAGCCGTATGATTTTCCCGATAGCGATCCCGGCCCGCACACGCTGCGCGCGTCCGCTGGCGAAAGCGCCAACATCGACAAGCTCAACTGGTCGCTGACGCGCATCACCGGTTATGCCGGCATCACAAATCTTCTGGGCGGGCGCTTCCTCGCCAATGATGAAGCATTGGAACCGGTGATGGTCTATCTCGCGCGCCGCGGCTTGCTGTTCTTCGACAGCGGCTCGACCACGCGTTCGGCCGCACCCAGCGTCGCCCATCAGGTCAACGCGGCCTATGTGCAGAGCATCACCACCATCGACACGATCCAGACCGGCATGGAAATCGACCGGCGGCTTTCGGAACTTGAATCGCGCGCGCGGCTGGCGGGCAGCGCTGCCGGAACCGGTTTCATCTATCCCGTCACGGTCGATCGCGTGAATGCCTGGGCCAAAGGGTTGCAGGGCCGGGGCTTTGTTCTGGTCCCCGCTTCGGCCATAGTCGCCGCGGGAAAATGACCGCTCGCATTCGCATGACACGCCCAAATCTGCGCCACGAAGATTTGCCATACCGCCCTTGCGTGGGCGTGATGCTGTTCAATCGCGAGGGGCTCGTGTTTGTTGGCAAGCGCATCGACCAGACGGTGGAAGGCTGGCAGATGCCGCAAGGCGGTATCGATAGCGGCGAATCCCCCGCCGAAGCGGCGATGCGCGAACTCGAAGAGGAGATCGGCACCAACAGGGCCGAAATCCTGCGCGAACATCCCGAATGGCTGGCTTACGATCTGCCGCAGCATCTGCTGGGCGTGGCGCTGCATGGGCGTTATCGCGGGCAAAAGCAGAAATGGATCGCGATGCGATTCCATGGAGAGGATCGCGATATCAACGTCGCCACGAAAGATCCCGAATTCGCGCAATGGAAATGGCTGGCCATCGAATCGCTGCCGCGCCTGATCGTGCCGTTCAAGCGCGATACCTATGCAACGGTGATTGAAGCGTTCCGCGATCTGGCGGCGCCGGTCGATTAATTCGTTGCCGCCGCGACGTCGTATTGTTTGCGGAAATCCTTCATGAAACTTTCCAGCGTATCGACGGAGGCGATCTGGCCCGCCATGTCGCGGAAAGCCACGCCCTGCTGATCGATGGGTTGCGTCACCACCGCGAAGGCGCTGGCATCCGGGCTTGATTTCATCTTCGCCGCAAAATGATCGCGCAGGCGATTGAGGCCGGTCTGATCGTTGGCCAGCGAATAGGAAATCGCGGCGCGCATGATCTCTTCGCGGTCATCGCCTGTGAGCGGCGCTGCATCGCTCCAGCGCTCGCCGAGCAATTCTTCGGATTTTTGCGCGGCGACGGCCCAATTGCCGCTTTCCCAATAGATATCGGCGCGCAACCTTCGCGAATCCGGCGCATCGTCCACTGCGATCATGTCGATCGCTTGATCCCACTGTTTCAGCGCTGCCAACGCGCGCGCTTCCAGCAGCAATCGCTGATGCCCCACATCGTCGGGCAATGAAGAGATTTGCGTCGTGCGCAGCGCTTCCAGCGCATCCTTCGGCTTGTGATCCATCAGGTCGATCATGGCGAGCCGCGTCGCGACTTGCGCGCGCGCCACGCCATCGAGGCGCTTGGTCACCTGATATTTCAGCAGCGTCGCTGCGGGTTCCAAGAGATCGACCGCAACCAGACGATCCGCCATGCGCCGGATCATGTCGTCGCCATTGGGGCCGATGGGTGTCAGATCGATGAAGTCGTAGAACAGAGCGAGCACTTCGACCGGCGGAATTTTATCGGCTTTGCCCTTGAGAAACAGATTTTCGAAGGCGCTGCGCATATCGTCCTGCGCTTCGCGGGCCATGTCGTCATTGGGAAAATTCAGCGTGGCGATGCGCAGCGTCTGCAGGCCTTCACGCCAGCGCGCCCGCGCGAAATAGAGGCTGCCGAGCTTGCGCAGCGTTTTCAATTCCAGCGCATCGCCGCGCCAGCGATAGCGCAGTTTTTCGAGTTCGTTGATGGCGGCATCCGGCTTGATGGCGCTCGCGGTCAATCCGGCATTCACATCGGCATAGATCGCGAGTGAAGCCATGCGGTCGTCGCCGCTTTTCTCCACGCCTGTGAGCAATCGGGCGGCATCGCGATAGCGGCCTTCCTGCGCGAACAATTGGCCTTTCGCAAGTTCGGCATCCAGCATCAGCGGCTTGGGCAGATCGGCAGGCAAATGCGAAAGTATCCCGTCGGCGGTTTCGAGCGCCCCCGTGGCAATCGATGCACGCGCTTCGGCAAGGCGTGCGCGAATCTGCCAGTCGCGCGGATAGCGTCTGAGCACGGGTTCGGCTTGTGCGAATGCTTTCTTCGCATCGCTCCAGTTTTCGAGCGCTGCTTCGGTGAGGCCGCGCCAGAGTGCGGCATGGCGGTCGCCGTCGAAAGCGGAACCGGCCAGATCATTATGCGCGTCGCGGTAGCGCCCCATCATGAAATCGGCTGCTGCGCGAATGGTTTGAAGCTGCCGGTCGTCCTGCAATGACGGATCGCTCGCCTGAATGAGATTCACCAATCCCAAAGCTTCGGCCGCAAAGTCATTGGCGATATAGAATCTGGCGAGCGCAAGACGCGCAGAATTGGCTTCTTCCGGTTTCAGATGCGCCGCGTTTGCACGCAGGCGCCGCTGCTGATTGAGGAAGCTGCCTTGCGGCTTGCTCCATTTCGCAAAATCCAGGTAGCTCGGTCCATCGCCGCCGCGCGCAAGCGCTGCAGGCGAATCGGCCAATGGTGCGGAAGGGGCGGTGAGTGTGAGACCCGCGGGACTTGTCACCAGCACGCGCGAATCATGCACGCTCACATCCAGATCGTCGATGTATGGCGTGATCACCAAGCCCGATGCCGTCGGCAGCGAGGCGAATTCCATATAGCTGCGCGGATCGATCGTCGCGCGCCCGGCGGATGCAGGAACGATGACAAGCGTGTCGCCCGCAACCGGATCGGTGAGCGTGATCGTGTGAACGGCGCCGGGCGCGAGCGTCATCAGCGCCGCACGTTTGGGATCGTCATTGTCGCGCGCGAAACCGATGCCGGTGGCGCTGCTCGTGACCTGCGGCGCCAGCACCACTTTGAGATCGGCGCCTTCCATGCGCGCAGAAATCTGTTCGGCCTGCTTCAGCCCGATGCGCAACAGGCCATAGCCATTGCCCGTCGCAACATCCACCGTTGAAGGCAAATCGCCGAGTGCCGACTGCAAATGTTTGGGATCGATGTTCGGCGTGCCGTCGAGAACGATCCACGCCGTCATGCCGCGCACGAACACGGCTGCGCCATGCGCGCCGGGGAAGGTGAGCGTGGCGCCCTGTTTGGTGCGCTGCGCATCGGCTTCTTTGCTATCGGGAGCGGCGAGGGCCGGTTGATCGGGTGTTGCGGGCGGCGTTGCGTTCGCAGCAGGCGCGGGCGTTGTTGGTGTTAGTTGTGCCGGTGGTTTTGTCGCCGCCTGCTGATCGGTGCCGTTCAATTTTGCGGCGGCATCGGCGACGGCCTGCGCCTGTGCAGCAGCGCTTGCCGTTGCATCGACTTTTGCAGGTGTGGTTTTGGCAAGCGCGACAGGCTTTGCGCCCTTTGCGCTACCTGGCGGATTGTAGGACGCCGCATCGCTTTTCGGCGCAAGGATATCGAGCACCACATGCGTGCCGTCGCGGAAATCATGATAGGCCGATGATGCATCGGTATCGAAATCGATCACCAGCCCACGATTCTCCACACGCCATCCGGCTTCCTTCACCCAGGGCGGGGCGACGCGCTTGAGTGCGGTGAAATCGGGATTCGCCATGCCTTCGAAGCGAACGGTGATGCGTCCGGCGCCCGGAAACACGGTGTAGGGAATTTTTTTCGGCCAGTCGAAAACCAGTCGCGTGAAGCTGGAATAGGCGCCGGTGCGGATATTCAGTGCGTCAAGTTTTGCAACATCGATGGCAGCGGCTTGCGCGGGAGCCGGTGGCGGCAGATCCGGCGGCGTGCCGGAAAAGCCGGGCGGCGCGAGATCGACGGCGAAGCGCGCGCCGGAAATGCTTGTATGCAGGCGCACATCCTGCGACAGCGCGAAGCGAAAGGTTTTGCCGTCCGCATCGGCGCGCGCGTTCGAGAGATAGGCGCTCAATCCTTGCGTCACGGCGGCAGGTTCGATTGTCAGTTTGCGATCGAAGCTGATCGTCAGCACGCCTGCGGCGACGGAGGCTGCGGGATGTGCGGCAGAATCGAGCGTGAAAAGAATCCGGCCGAAACCATTGCCCGCCGATGTCGTCACGGAATCGGCAAGCGCGGGCTGCGCGAGCAAGATCAGCGCGGCCGCGAGATTTCGCAAGGAAGCCGTTCTGCGCATGTCTGTGAAATCCGCCCCTTTCAAGAAATGCTGCGTCAGCCGCCCGTTTTTGGCGCGGGTGCCGCAGGAGCAGGTATTGCAGCCGGTGCCGGTGTCGCTGCTGGCGCATTCGCCAAAGCAGGCAGCGCGACCGCTGCCGTTTGCGCCGGTGCCGCCATCGCAGTCTGTTCGGGCAGGTTTAGCCGGTTGGCGAGTTTCACCGTCAGCTTCTGCGCCGCATCGGGCTGCATCGCCGCCAGGATTGAGCCCAGCACATCAGGCTTCATCTCGCTTGCCACCGCCAGCAGCACAGTCTCGTTCAGGGCATCGAAGATGCGCGCGGCATCGTGCGGTTTCATGGAGGAATAGGTTTTCACCAAGCCATCGAGTTGCTTTTGTGCTGCCGCGTCGCGCTGGCCGAGCAATTGTTCGATCTGCGTCTGAAGCTGCTTGAGATTATCGATCTTGCCATCCACGCGCTGCTCGGCAGCGGCGATGAGATTCGCGCGCATGGCGAGGTCCTGTTCGCGGGCGTCCAGTTCGGCGCGGCGCTTGGAAAGGCTGGTGAGCACATCCACTTCCGCCGCACTCGCGTTTTCGGAATTGTCCTGCGCGGGATCTGCCTGCGCGGTGGCTTCCGCGGCCGCCGGAGCCGGTTGCGCAATGTTGTCCTGCGCGCGCGCTTCGATGGCGAAGCCCACGCTTTTTACTGCCAGCAGCATGCCCGCCGTGGCGATCACGGCAGGCAGGAGGCGCAAATGTTTGATTATCGTTTTCACCGCACGGCCCTCAGTGCATCGAGTCGCGCATTGTTTGCAGGCGCCTTCACTGGCGTGCCGCGCTCGATGCGCTCGGCAATGCGTTCGCCCGAGGCGGTCAGCAGCGAAAGCTCGTCGATGGTGCTGCGCGCACGGCTCACGCGCTCATCCAGATTTTCGATTGCGCCTGCGGCGGCCGATTTCAGCATGCGCATGGAGGAACCCGCCGCAACGATGGCTGCGTTCAATTCGCCGATGGTTTCCTTCAAGCCGTCCTGACCCTTGCGCAGGGCCGTGAGCTTGCGCTCCAGCACCGCGCAATAGATGACGGTTGCCGCAAGCAGCATCGTCAGCGCGATTTCCACGATCAGTGAAATGTTCATGGCGTTTCCCCTTCAAAGTCCGCGCGAAGCGTCGGTGCGTTCAATGGCCTCATCCACGCGCACGGAAACCGCCGAGCCCACGCGGCCCATGCGGCCCTTGAGCAACGGCACGCCGCCGCAGCGCAGTTCGACCTTCGAATCCGGTGTGGAATTGAGCATCATCGTGTCCCCGACTTTCAGGCCCATCACCTTGTTGAGCGACATGATCTGTTCGTCGAGGATGGCGTCGATCTCCACCCGCGTGGACCATAGTTCGGTGGCCAGATGGCTTTCCCAGATGGAATCGCGGCCGAATTTCTCGCCCATGAATTGCTGCAGCAGCAATTTGCGGATGGGCTCCAGCGTCGCGTAGGGCAGCAGCAATTCGGTGCGCCCGCCGCGGTCTTCCATGTCGATGCGCAGTTTCACGAGGATGGCAGCGTTGGCGGGCCGCGCGATTGCTGCGAAACGCGGATTGGTTTCGAGGCGGTCCAGCGTGAAATTCACCGGCGCCAAAGGCTCGAAGGCCTGACACATGTCCTGAAGGATCACTTCGGTCATGCGCTGCACCAGCGTGCGCTCGATGGTGGTGTAGGGGCGGCCCTCGATGCGCATGGCGGCAGTACCGCGCCGTCCGCCCAGAAGCACGTCTACAATCGAATAGATGAGATTGGAATCGACGGTGAAGAGACCGTAATTGTCGAGTTCCTCCGCGCGGAACACGGCCAGAATCGCCGGCAGCGGAATGGAATTGAGATAATCGCCGAAGCGGATGGAGGTGATGTTGTCCAGGCTCACTTCCACATTGTCCGAGGTGAAATTGCGCAAGCTCGTCGTCATCAGCCGCACGAGGCGGTCGAAAACGATCTCCAGCATCGGCAGACGTTCGTAAGAAACGAGCGCCGAATTGATGATGGCGCGCACCCCGCTTTTGTCCTGTGCGGTCTCGTCATTCACATCGAAGCCGAGCAGGCTGTCGATCTCCTCCTGATTGAGGATGCGTTCGGCACTGGTGGCCGTGACGGTTGCCGCATCGCCGGGTTCGGCGACGGGGGCGGCAGCTTCAGGCAATTCTTCGTTGATCTCTTCGGTCATGTTGTATCCGCTATTGAACGATTATTTCTTTGAGGAGCACGTCGCGCACTTTGTAAGGGTCGGCGGCCACATTGATCCGCCGCAGCAATTCTTCCTTCAGCCGCATCACGCCGGCCGAACCACGCAGATCGTCCACGCGCAACTCGCGCAGATAGCCCTGGAACTGGTCCACCACGCGCGGCATCAGCACTTGCAGGCCGGGTTTTTCATCGGCCGCGGCCAGTTCAAGCGCCACGGTGAGTTTCAGATAGGCAGGCGCGCCATCGGCGGACTGTATGTTCACGACGATGTCGGGCATGTCGTAAAAGGCGACCTGCGGCGGCACTATGGGTGCCGAGGCTTGCGCGCTCGCAGTTTTCGCGCCGTGCGAATCCGATCCACTGAACAGAAAGAAGTAGACCCCGCCGCCCAGCGCCAGCAGCAGCGCCAATGCTCCGCCGCCCGCGATAATCAGAAGCTTGCGGTTGGCGAGAAGATTCTTAACGAAACCTTTCTTCGGTTCCGTGCCTTCCCCTTCGATGGCTTCCGCTTCCGGTTCTTCGGAATCGTCGGCCTTCTTTACCTTGTCCTTCGCCATCTGGCGCCCGTCCCCTAAGCAGACATTGGGAAAATTAGGCGCGTGTGGTTAAGGAGCGGTTCAAATTCCGCACTCAGGAACAACTTCCCCGGCAAAACATGCCGGGTGAGGGGACCGCGCCCCGGCAAAACTCAGGAAAACCGGGCGTTTCCTTCTGGCACAGCCATTGCGCTTGTTTTTGGCGAACCGGACCAGAAGGGAGCCGGACGGCCATGGATAATACGCTGCTCGTCAGCCTTTCGCACCAACTCGCGTCCTATCGCTCGATGGACGTGATCGCGAACAACATCGCCAATGCCTCCACGCCCGCCTTCAAGCGCGAAGCGGTGCAGTTCCAGGAATATGTGGAGCAGGTCGCACCCGCCGAAGGCCAGACCGGCCCCCAATCGCTGAGCTTCGTGCAGGACAAGGGCATCGTGCGCGATCTTTCGGAAGGAAAACTGGAGCGCACAAACGCGCCTTTCGATTTCGCGGTGAACGGCAAAGGCTATTTCGCCGTGCAGACGGCAAATGGCGAGCGCTACACGCGCAACGGCCATTTCGCGCTGGATGGACAGGGCAAGCTCGTCACCTCCGAAGGCGATGAAGTTCTGGGCGAAGGCGGCGGCATCACGGTCACGCCCGATGACGGCGACATTCACGTTGCCGAAGACGGCACAGTCAGCGGCGCCCATGGCCAGCTCGGCAAGCTGCGCCTTGTCGGCTTCGACAATGAGACGGAGCTGAAGAAGGAAGGTGCGAGCCTTTATTCCACGGATCAGTCATCCAAGCCGGTGGACAATCCAAAGATCGAGCAGGGCACCATCGAAACCTCGAATGTGCAGCCCGTGATCGAAATCTCGCACATGCTGGAAGTGATGCGCGCCTATCAGGCCACCGCAAATCTCACCCAGTCCCAGGAAGATCTTGCACGCCAGGCTATCGACAAGCTTGGCAGCGTACCGAACTAAGGAGGCACCATGCGCGCCCTAAGCATCGCAGCGACAGGAATGCTGGCACAGCAAACCAATGTCGAAGTCATCGCCAACAATCTGGCGAATATGAACACCGCAGGCTTCAAGCGCCAGCGCGCGGAATTTCAGGATCTGCTCTACCAGAATGTGGAGCAGCCCGGCGCGCAGTCTTCGGATTCGGGGACGGTGGTGCCTTCGGGCATCCAGCTCGGCGCAGGTGTGCGCACAGCGGCGGTCTATCGCGTGACGAGTCAGGGCGATCTGCAATCCACCTCGAACCCTTACGATTTGGCTATTCAAGGGCCCGGCTATTTCCGCATCCAGCAGCCGGACGGCACGGATGCTTATACGCGCGCCGGTGCGTTTTCGCTGTCGCCGGAAGGCCAGCTCGTGACCGACAAGGGTTATACGGTTGCGCCCGGCATCGCCATTCCGGCCAATGCGATTGCCGTCAGCGTGAATGCGCAAGGGCAAGTGTCGGCGCAAATTCCGGGGCAGACTCAGCCGCAGACGCTGGGCCAACTCGAACTCGTGCGTTTCCCCAACGAAGCGGGCTTGAGCGCGCAGGGCGACAATCTCTTTCTGGAAACACCGGCTTCCGGTTCGCCGCAGGCGGGCCTTCCGGGTTCGGCGGGTTACGGCACGATCCAGCAAGCTTTCCTCGAAACCGCCAACGTCAATCCGGTTGAGGAAATCACCTCGCTCATCACCGCCCAGCGCGCTTATGAAATGAATTCGAAAGTCATCACCGCGGCCGATGAAATGCTGCAGATGACCGCAAGGCTTGGAGGCCAGTGATGAAACGCTTCGCTCTTATTCTTGCGCTGCTCATTGCCACGCCTGCGCTTGCCGATGGCCAGTCGCGCATTGTGGTGCCGGCGCGCGATATCATGCGCGGCGAAACCATCGCCGATTCCGATCTCGCTTATCAGAATGTCTCGCCGGATCGCGCAGCTTCCGTCGTCATGTCGATGAACGATCTCAGCGGCATGCAGGCGCGCCGTTTCCTGCGCGCAGGCGAAGCGGTGCGCAGCGACGATGTGCGCAGACCCATTCTCGTCACCAAGGGCTCGATGGTGACGATGGTTTTTTCCGCACCCGGCATCACGCTCACCGCCACCGGCAAAGCCATGACCGAAGGCGGCATGGGCGAGCCCATCACCGTGCTCAATCCTATTTCCTATCGTCAGATCACCGCGACTGTCAGCGGCGCAGGCACGGTGAATGCGGGCAGCACAATGCAAACCATTTCGCAGATCGCGGCAAACTGAAGGGCACAACATGAAAACCGCATTGAAACTCGCAAGTCTTGCGGCGCTGGCCGCCTCGCTTTCGGCTTGCACGACTGTGGACCGCGTCGAGAATATCGGCCGCCCGCCGCCGCTGGCGCCTATCACCAATCCCGCAGCACAACCGGACTACCAGCCGGTGTCGATGCCGATGCCGCCCGCCCCGCCGCCGATGCAACAGGTCAATTCGCTGTGGCAGCCCGGCGCGCGCAGTTTCTTCCACGATCCGCGCGCCAGCCGCATCGGCGATATTCTGACCGTGAACATTTCCATCGCGGACGCCGCCAAGATTTCCGACACCACCTCGCGCACGCGCAAGAATTCGGACGATGCGGGTCTTGCCAATTTCTTCGGGCTTGAAGGCACGCTCGCAGCGGCCCTGCCCGCGGGCGCCGATCCCCCGAAGCTCGTGAATATGGGTTCGGACACATCCAATGTGGGCGCGGGCTCGGTGGACCGTTCCGAAACGATCAATCTGACACTGGCCGGAATCGTCACGCAGGTGCTGCCCAACGGCAATCTCGTGATCGGCGGCCATCAGCAGGTGCGCGTGAACAGCGAAATGCGCGACCTGCAGATTTCCGGCATCGTGCGCCCGGAAGACATCACCAGCGCCAACACCGTCGATCTGGCGCAAATCGCCGAGGCGCGCATCTCCTATGGCGGCAAGGGCCAGATCACCGATGTGCAGCAGCCGCGCCTGGGCAGCCAGCTTTACGATATATTGATGCCTTTCTGATTTCCTGCAGACTGTATTCCCGCACGCGGAGTTTGGTGGGCGGGGCTGGGCAAAAAGAAACGGCCGGACATCAGATCCGGCCGTTTCGCTTTTTACGCCCCTCCGTCATCACCCGCGAATGCGGGTGATCCAATTTTTCACGCGGAGCCGCGGAGTTCGCGGAATAGTTTCCCGCGTCTCCGCGCCTCCGCGTGCATTTTTGCTATCTGACAAAATAGATGGCCCGGACAAGCCGGGCCATGACGGTAGTGAGAGATGATGATTGGCTCTAATCGTCGCGATAAACCTTTTCGCGGCGCTCATGGCGTTCCTGCGCTTCGATGGAAAGCGTGGCGATAGGGCGGGCATCCAGCCGCTTCAGCGAAATCGGCTCGCCGGTTTCTTCGCAGAATCCGTAAGAACCATCTTCCAGCCGGCGCAGCGCCGCATCGATCTTGGCGATGAGCTTGCGCTGACGGTCGCGCGTGCGCAGTTCGAGCTGGCGTTCGGATTCGGTGGCGGCGCGATCGGCGAGATCGGCATTGGGCGTCGTCTCCGCCTGCAGGTTCTGAATCGTCTCGCGGCTTTCGCGCAGGATTTCCTCTTTCCACGCAAGCAGCTTGCGGCGGAAATACTCCCGTTGCCGCTCATTCATGAAGGGTTCGCTTTCCGTCGGCTTGTAGCCTCGCGGAAGTTCAACTCCCATTGGCACGCCCCATGATGAATCGCCCTTAATCGAGCGGGCGGGTTATAGCGGCGCGGCGGGCGGGCTTCAATCATAATCCCGTGAAGCGACGCTACTGAAACTATTGTCAATACAAGAGGTTAACTGGCGAGCCGGTCCGACATTTCCAGCTTTGCGAGTTCCACCCGGGCGCGCAGTTCGATCTCGTCCAGCACATTCTGGAGCTTGGGATCGACGAAAGCGTCCTGCCTTCGGCCCAAAGCACTGGCCAGCCGGTTCAGCGTGGCGCGCGGGATTCCGCCCGCAAGCAGCCCATCGCGGACCTGGTCCAGCATGTCCAGAAGCTGTTCGCCATGGTCCAGCCCCTTGGAGCGGCCGGAGGTGGAATCATCGATCCCCTGCAGCATCAGGATGGAATCCACCGCCGCGATGGTGCCGGGTCCCGTGACCGTCTGGGCGCGGGGTTGCTCGGTATCGGTTACGGAAAAACTGCTGCCTGGCTGCGCAGGGCTCTTGCCGATGCGCCGCACAGTGGCGGAATCGACCCGCCCCGGCCCTTTGATTTCCATGATGCCCAATCCCACTTCGACAGCTCACATTGCCGCGTCATGGTTAAAAACTGGTTAGGCGCGGTGATAGGGGTGTCCGGCCAGGATCGTCATGCCGCGATAAATCTGTTCGGCGAGCATCGCGCGCACCAGCAGATGCGGCCAAACCTGCTGGCCGAAAGCAAGACTCCGCCCCGCTTTTACGGCCGGTCCCGGGTCCAGACCGTCCGGCCCGCCGATGAGAAACACCAGATCGCGCGCGCCTGCATCGCGCATCGCGCCCAACATTTCGCCGAAGGCCTCGCTGGTCATTCCCTTGCCCTTGGCATCGAGCAGGATCACATGGGCGCCTTGCGGAATGCGCGCTACCAGCCGCTCGCCTTCCTCCGCGATACGCGCGCGCGCCTCGCGCAGTTTCGATATGGATACTTCCTCGATTGCAACGGATGAAAATCCCAGCCGCTTGCCAAAGGCGCGCGCGCGGCCTGCAAAATCCTCCGTCAGCGCGCCTTCCGGCGTGCCGCGCGCATGTCCGACGGCGAGAATGTGAAGCCGCATTGACGTTCAAATCCTGAAAACGATCACGCGGCGCGGCCGGGTTCCTGCACCGACCACATGCCTTCGAGGTCGTAATAATTGCGCACTTCGGGGCGGAAGATATGCACGATCACATCGCCCGCATCCACCAGCGCCCAATCGCCTTGCGGCAAGCCGTCCACGGGCCGCGTGCCATAGCCCGCTTCCTTCAGCCGCCGCGCCAGATGCTCCGCAATCGAGGCTACATGGCGCGAGGAGCGGCCATTGGCGATGATGATCGCATCGGCGAGCGACGAACGCCCGCCAAGATCGATGGTCACGATCTCTTCGGCCTTGTCGTCGTCCAGCGATTTGAGGATGCGCGAGAGCAGCGTGTGCTCTGGTTTGGGTGCAGCCTTGCGTTTGGGAGCGGCTTTTTTCGGCGCGCGAACGCCGGTCGTCTTGCGGGTCAGCTTTCAGTCCTCCACAGCGTTGCCAAAGGAGGCTTCGGACATCTTTCCCTGCTGTCGCATATTTGGGAAGCCGCGCTCCTTGGATGGCGCGCGCAGTCTAGCATGGCGCAATTGCGCGAACCAAGGCCTCGCCCCAGCCCGATTTGGCGCGGATGGCCGTGGCGCTGATGGGGCAGCGTTGGCCGTCCAGAATAGCAAGCGCGGGCGGGCGATTCCGTGCGAAACCCTGGCCGGGGCGCTTTCTCGCCGCCGCCAGGAATTGCGACGCTTTGGCGGAAAGCGGGGCGAGCGTGGAGCCGGGGCGCATCATTACGGCGATGGGCACAGAGCCCGCGATCTCGCGCCAGCGCCGCCAGCGATGGAATGTTTCGAGATTGTCGCTTCCCATCAGCCAGACGAAATTCACGTCGCGGAAGCGTTTTTGCAAAGCCTTCACCGTGTCGATGGTGTAGCGCGTGCCGAGTGCGGTTTCGACATCGACCACAATGATGCGCGGATGCCGCTCGAATTTGTCCGCCGCGAAGGAAAGCCGTTCGCGCAGCGGCGCCATTCCGGCCCGCGGCTTGAGCGGATTTTGCGGGCTGACCAGCCACCACACATAATCGAGGCCAAGCTGCTTCATCGCCATGTCGCTGATATGCAGATGGCCTTCATGCGCAGGATTGAACGAGCCGCCGAGCAGCCCGATTTTCAATCCGGGTGCAACGGGGCCGGGCGGGGCTAACCAGCTAGCCACGAATCTGCCCATTGCCGCGCACGATATATTTGAAGGTGGTGAGCTGCTCCACACCCACAGGCCCGCGCGCATGCAGCTTGCCCGTGCCGATGCCGATTTCCGCGCCCATGCCGAACTCGCCGCCATCGGCGAATTGGGTGGAGGCGTTCCACATCACGATGGCCGAATCGAGCGCGTTCAGAAACCGCTCCGCTGTGCGCGCATCTTCGGTGATGATGGATTCAGTGTGATGGGAACCATAAGTCTCGATGTGGTGAATCGCATCCTCCACGCCATCCACCGTCTTCACCGAAACGATGGCATCGAGATATTCGGTGCGCCAATCCTCTTCGGCGACGGGCGTTGAATCAGGAAATATTTTTCGCACTGATTCATCGCCGCGGATTTCGCAACCGGCCTTCTTCAAATCCGAAAGAATGGGCACGCCATGCGATTGCAGAACCGCGCGGTCGATCAACAAAGTTTCCGCCGCCCCGCAAATGCCGGTGCGCCGCATCTTGGCGTTGAGTGCAATCGCGCGCGCTTTTGCGAGATCGGCTTTCTCGTGAACATAGACGTGACAGATGCCTTCCAGATGCGCCAGCACCGGCACGCGCGCTTCGTCCTGCACGCGGGCCACAAGATTTTTGCCACCGCGAGGGATTATGAGATCGATGGCGCCGTCCAAACCTTTCAGCATCATTCCGACGGCGGCGCGGTCCGTCGTCGGCACAAGCTGGATTGCACCTTCGGGTAAATTGGCAGCGCGCAAACCTTCAACCATCACTGCGTGAATCGCGCGCGAGGAGTTTGATGATTCCGAACCGCCGCGCAGAATGCAGGCATTGCCGGATTTCAGGCACAACGCCGCCGCATCCGCTGTCACATTCGGGCGGCTTTCATAGATGATGCCGATAACGCCGATGGGTGTTGCCACGCGCGCGATATCCAGCCCATTGGGCCGTGTCCAGCGCGCCAGTTCGCGCGCAACCGGATCGGCAAGGGCCGCGATTTCCTCGATGCCTTTCGCCATCGCCTCTATGCGCTTTTCATCGAGCGCGAGACGATCCTTCAATGCAGGCGAAAGATCAGAAGCCGCGGCCATGTCTTTCGCATTGGCAGCCAGAATATCTTTTGCGTGCGCGCGAATGGATTTCGCCGCAGCGAGCAGCGCTTTGGTTTTGATTTCGGGCGATGCTTCGCGCAATGCCACAGCACCGCCGCGCGCGGCTTGGCCCAGCGCATTCATTTCGGGGGCTAGCTCGCGCTGATTCATTGTTGCGAACCTTCAGTAATCGCCATGTCGTCGCGATGGATCATCTCGTCGCGCCCACGATAGCCCAGAATGGCCTCGATTTCGATTGTGCGCCGCCCGGCGATGGCGCGCGCTTCCTCATGCGAATAGGCCGCAAGCCCGCGCGCGATTTCGCGGCCATCGGCGTCACGCACTGTCACGGCATCGCCGCGCTCGAATGTGCCATCCACCGCTTTAACGCCTGCAGGAAGCAGGCTTTTCCCATCCTTCAACGCCTTGGCGGCACCTGCATCGACGGTGAATGCACCTTGCGGTTTCAGCACGCCCGCGATCCAGCGTTTGCGCGCGGCGGCGGGTGTGGTGCTGGCATGGAAGCGCGTGCGCCGCGCGCCATCGCGAATGGCGGCAAGCGGATGTTCGATTTTGCCCTTGGCGATGATGACTTCTGCGCCTGCAGCCGTTGCGATTTTCGCGGCGATCAGTTTCGATGCCATGCCGCCGCGCCCGACACCGGAAATGGATTCGCCTGCGGATGCTTCGATGGCCGACGTGATCGTCGTCACTTCGGGAATGTGCTGCGCGTTGGCGTCGCGCGTGGGATCTGCACTGTAAAGCCCGTCCACATCGGAGAGCAATACGAGGCGGTCTGCTTCCATCATGCTGGCAACGCGCGCGGCGAGCCGATCATTGTCGCCGAAACGGATTTCGGCGGTGGCGACTGTGTCGTTCTCATTGATGACAGGAACCGCGCCCAGATCGAGCAAGGTCTTCAGCGTGGCGCGCGCATTCAGATAGCGGCGGCGTTCTTCGGTATCTTCCAGCGTCAGCAAAATCTGCGCGGCAACAATTCCTTCGCCCGAAAGAATATCGGCATAGGCTTCCGCCAGCCGTACTTGTCCCGCAGCAGCGGCGGCCTGACTTTCCTCGAGACGCAGCGCACCCGATTTCAATTTCAGTGCACGCCGCCCCAGCGCAATCGCACCGGAGGAAACGAGGATGATCTCCTTGCCTTCGCGTTTCAGCGCGGCCACATCGGCGCAAAGCGTTTTCAGCCAGTCGCGATTGAGTGTGCCACTCGCCGCATCCACCAGCAGTGCCGAACCCACTTTGACGACGATGCGCTTGGCTTTGGAAAACACGTCGCTCATGGCGCCCAGGCTTTCGCTTGTGCCTTCCCGCGTGCACCGGCACGGCGCTTCGTCACTTCGCGGGCCATTTCGCGCAGCACAATATCCACGCCTTCGCCGCTGACGCCGGAAATCAGGAACACTTTCGCGCCGCTGGCTTTTTCAAGTGCTGTGCGTTTGCGCGAGAGTTGTGCTTTCGGAATCGCGTCGATCTTGTTCAGCGCCACGATCTCGGGCTTGTCGCTCAAGCCGTGACCATAGGCTTCCACTTCGCCGCGAATGGTTTTGTAGGCGGCGGCAATTCCGCTTTGCGTGCCGTCGATCAGATGCAGGATCGCGCCGCAGCGCTCTGCATGACCGAGGAATTTGTCGCCGAGGCCAGCGCCTTCATGCGCGCCTTCGATCAATCCCGGCAGATCGGCAAGCACGAAATCCGTCGTGTCGATGCGCACCACGCCGAGTTGCGGCGTCAGCGTGGTGAACGGATAATCCGCGATCTTGGGCCGGGCCGCCGATACGCGCGAAAGGAATGTCGATTTGCCCGCATTCGGCAAACCGATCAGACCTGCATCGGCGATCAGCTTCAATTTCAGGATGATGGTTTTTTCTTCGCCAGGCTGACCGGGATTGGCGTGGCGCGGCGCCTGATTGGTCGAGCTTTTGAAATGCGCATTGCCGAAGCCGCCATTGCCGCCTTTGGCCAGCATCACGCGTGCGCCGGGTCTGTCGAGATCGGCGATCAGCGTTTCGCCGTCTTCCTCGAAGATCTGCGTGCCCACCGGCACTTTGATGATGGCGTCGGGGCCGTTGGCGCCCGACATCTCCTTGCCCATGCCGCCTTCGCCGTTCTTGGCGTGGATATGTTGCTGATAGCGGTAATCGATCAGCGTGTTGAGGTTCTCGACCGCTTCCGCCCAGACATCGCCGCCGCGTCCGCCATTGCCGCCCCACGGCCCGCCATATTCGATGAATTTCTCGCGGCGGAATGCGACGCAACCGTTTCCGCCCGCGCCGCTGCCGATATAGACCTTGGCGATATCGAGGAATTTCATGCCGCTACGCGTCCGAATTTCTCACGGTGCAGAACCACCGCGTGGCAATAAACTTGGTGTCCACGCGCAAGGCAATCGCGGGGCTCCGAGCCTTGGTGCTCAAAACCCAGTTTCGCCAGCACGCGGCCAGAGGCCGGGTTGTCGTGGAACCAGGCTGCCAGGAGCCGCGTCGCCTTCAGATCGTGGAACGCAAAGCCCGCGAGCTTTTTCGCCGCTTCCGTTGCATAGCCCATGCCCCAATGGGACTTGCCGAGCCAATAGCCCAGTTCGAACACGCCCTCTTTCAGATGAAGCCCGCAACCGCCCAGATAGGCGCTGTCGTCTTTGCGCTGAATCGCGAAATTGAAATCGGTGCCGCTCGCGCGCTGGGTTTGCGCGCGGGCATAGAATTCGCGCGCGTGTGCTTCCGTATAGGGATGCGCCACGCGCCCCAGATTCTTCGAAACCTCGAAATCGCCGACCAAAGGAACCATGTTCGGTAAATCGCTCAGTTCGGGAGGGCGCAAGATCAGCCTCCCGGTTTCCAATATGCAGCATGACATGACATTTCCCTCCTTTTCGCGAGGGAAACAAAAAAGGGAGATGGCGGACCATCTCCCTCGCCCAATGGGCCGCCAAAGTCGTGGCGGCCTATGTCTTCAGCCGCCTATTTTGCCTGCGTCTTCGCCGGAGCGTTCGCTGCGAGCACCGATACGTATGTGCGGCGCTTCAGGCCCGTCTTGTACGTGACTTGGCCATCGGCGGTCGCAAACAGCGTATGGTCGCGGCCCATGCCGACATTCTCGCCCGCGTAGAATTTCGTGCCGCGCTGGCGCACGATCACATTGCCGGCGGTAATGGCTTCGCCGCCGAATTTCTTCACGCCGAGGCGTTGACCAGCCGAATCGCGTCCGTTGCGCGAAGAGCCGCCTGCTTTTTTGTGTGCCATGGTGGTTAGCTCGCGAGGATTTCGGTGATTTTCACTTTGGTGAAGTGCTGGCGATGACCGCGCTTACGATGCGTGTTCTTGCGCCGCTTCTTCTTGAAGGCGATGACCTTCTCGCCCTTGCCCTGAAGCAGGATTTCGCCCGTCACGGAGGCGCCCGAAATCAGCGGTGCGCCGGTCTTGGCCGCATCGCCGCCCAGCATCAGCACTTCGCCGAACGTGACGCTGGCGCCCGCCTCTCCATCGAGCTTCTCGATGGAGATCACGTCGTTTTTGGCGACCTTATACTGTTTTCCGCCGGTGCGGATGACCGCAAACATGACCTAAATCCTTGAAATGACTTGTAATCCGCAAAAGCCCCAGCCCCTGCGGAGCCGGGGAATATACTGAGGGGCGCTGGCGGGTCAAGCGGCCTATTTGCGGAATAGCGTCTCCGGCAGTCCGGACTGCCGGATCATGGATTTGAGCGTGCCCGGCTTGATGTCGTCATTGATGTTGTGCGGGGCGACGGTCACGAAACGCACTTGCCCGCCAATATCGCCGCGAAATCGCCGATGACTGCCCTTGGCGGCACGCTGTTCAACGAAACCATGCCTTAGCAGAATCTCGATGAATTCACGGAATGTGCATTTCAAGCGTGGCAAGTGACCGGGAATCCGACAGTTGAGTCGCTGTTCAGATTCCTACCGGAAATTGTTCCGATGAAAAAGCGCAAGGCCCATTGCAGACGTACAAAGAAAGGCGCGCGCCGGCCCATCAATTGCGATCGCGTCGGCTCTGCTTCCGACATGGCCGCGTGGACATAATCTTCGATTGCATCTTCCAGACGGTCGCGAACGTCTTCCAGAGAAACGCCCTGAACTGCGAGATCGAAGTCCAGGCAGAATGCTTCCCAGTCCTGTGCATGCCCGCGCGCCACGCACACGAGCACCACTTCGTCGGCGATCAGGTTTTTTTCTTGAATACCCATTGTGCCTGACAATTTATCCCAAAGTTTTTCCCTGTGCCCCCCTGCTAGCAGAGGGAGCGCTCACTGAATCAGCATGCAAATAGCACGTCAAGTGACGCAAGATTCTGCTTGTTGATTGCTCAAATACGGCACTTTCCGAACAAAAGTGGAACTGTTTGATAGATTGGAACATCAAGGCGGCGGCGCTGGTTCTGCTTTTCGCTTCACGAATACTCCCACCAGTCCCAGCAGCGACATTGCGGCCCCAATATAGAAGCAGGTCATCTTGGCATTCGTCGCCGCGTAGGAGATTGCGGCGAGCTGGTCTGTCGGCGTGCCGACGAACATCGCGGTTTCGAGCGCGTTCTCCACGCAATCGAAAATGGCACCTGCCAGAGGCACCGCGGCCAGCAACGTCATGATGCGGCGAAAGCCGCCGGGTTTCGGTGCAAAGGCGAGCCTCGCTGCAATCGTGCCGTAATAGAAGGCAAAGCCGTAAAGCGGCATGAAGAGATAGTCGAAACCAAGATTGAACCCGGCCATGGCGGCGTCGCGCCGCGCCAGCCAGGCAATCGTGATGGCGCGCACGCCATTGGCCGTCCAGACCTTCTGCAGATCGACGGTGCCCCAGCCGGTTTCGGCCTTGAGCTTCAGATCGACATAGGCCAGCACCGCGAATACCGCGATGGCGGCAATGGTCGTCCAAGCCCAGCGGAAATAAAGCGCTTTGACGGTCATGATTTGCCCCCTCGAACCAGGATCATCCTAGCAGAGGCGGAAGCAGCCTCAATTGGTGGCGGCGTATCTCTGGGTCTCATAGACCTTGGTGTCGTCGCGCCAGATCTCCAGCCAATTGTGCCTTATGCCGGTCAGCGAATCGGCCCGCTTCCTGGCGTCCTCGTCGTCGGTGCAATTCATGAGGACGAGGCAGGCGAGCGCGCGCCTTTTGTTCAGAAAATGAAATCGATAGGAGGACATGGCGAATGCCCTTTCGCTGTTTTCGAAATCACTCGCCCAGCGCGGAGATTTCGAATACTTGCGCGTTACGCCCGGTCTTTTGCGCGCTTCCGCCGCGAAGCAAACATTCATTTCACAAAACATGAAACAAATGCGTCGTTTCGTATCGGCGGCGGCTCAACTATAAGATGCCGCTTGGCAGAGCGGGGGCCGCGCCCTTGAGCTTGGTTAGCTTTCCTTAAACCGCTTCATTCGAGTTTTCGAAAAACATGCGTTCGCTCCCCGACATTCTCTACAATTTCCATTGGATCGTGCCCGGCGAGGCGGCGCGCTCGGCACAGGCCTATGCGGGGTTTCTGGGGCCGTTTCTCAAGCGCCACCATATCGCCAGCGTGATCAATTTGCGGGGTGCGAATCCAAAATGGAGCTGGTGGCGCTATGAAAAAAGCGTCTGCGCGAAGCTCGGTGTTGCGCATCATGATGTGATGCTGAGTTCCAAGCGGCTGCCGACGAAAGAGATGCTGAACATTCTTTTCGAAGCCTTCGATTCTGCGCGCGCGCCGCTGCTGCTCAAATGCTCCGGCGGGCAGGATCGCACCAGTTTCGCTGCAGCACTCTGGCTTGTGCATCGCAAAGGCTGGAGCGCGCTTGGGGAAGCCGAGGCGCAATTCGCCCGCTGGCCCTATCTGCATCTGCCCAAGCCGCATCAGCGCTGGCTGAAATTGTTTTTATCCTTCGCGAAAGAGAATGCGGGCACGCGCACGCTCTGCGATTGGGTGCGCAGCGATTACACGCCGGAAACATTCAAAGCGTGGCTGGAACGCGGCGGTCATGGGGGCACCTATAAGGGGCTTTACGACGTGCCGGGAACGGCGCCGGGAATCTGATGCCGCAATGCTCGAAGCTTGATGTCGCGCCGGGCATTCATCTGTGGCCCGGTGCACTCGATGCAGGCGAACAGAAATCGCTGATTGCCGATGTTTTGGCGCGCATTGAACAGGCGCCTTTTTACCGGCCGAAAATGCCGGTGTCCGGCAAGCCGTTCTCCGTCGAGCAAACCAGTTTCGGATCGCTGGGCTGGATATCCGATGCGCGCGGCTATCGTTACGAGCCTGTTCATCCCAACACGCATGATGCGTGGCCGGAAATTCCACCGCTGCTTCTGCATTTGTGGAATGCGACCACGCAATATCCGGCACCGCCGGAATGCTGTCTCGTCAATCTCTATCGCGGGCCCGCGCGCATGGGGCTGCATCAGGATCGCGACGAGGAAGCGCGCGATGCGCCGGTGCTGTCAGTTTCGCTGGGCGATGAAGCGTTGTTCCGCATCGGCGGCGAAACCCGCCGCGGCCCGACCAAAAGCCTCAGGCTGCGCTCCGGCGACGTGCTGATATTCGGCGGCCCGGCGCGGCTGGCTTTTCACGGCATCGACCGGGTGATGGCCGGGACCTGCGGGCTGATACCAGGCGGCGGGCGCCTCAACCTCACCTTGCGCCGGGTGCGGTCCAAATAAAAAGACGCCCGACCAGGGGGCTGATCGGGCGTCGCATGCGCCGTTACGCGCGGGTACCGGGAGGGGATGACCGGCACCTTCGAGAAGACCGTTTATCCAGCGTGCGAGCGGGGGGGCAGTGCCTGCCGGACGTGCCGTTCTTCTCGATGCCTAACCTATGCATTTGGGACACAGGTTTCAACTATTCTTTTCGAATCCAACAAAAACTTCACATTCTTAGTGACAGTGGTGTTTATATCACAGTGATTGGCATGGAATCATAGGGGCTTATGGAGCCTCCCGGCCAGCGGGCGCTTCCAGCTTTCGGCCAGTCCGGGTGCGTCATGCACAAGGCGGCAGGTCTCCCGAGGCGTCTTGGGGTCATAGACCGCCAAAAATGCCTCCCGCACATTGGGCCCGCCGCTCGCCAGGATGCGGGTGAGATTGGCCTCGATGGGAGCCGCACCCTCCTGCAAAACCCGCAAATACCAGCCCGCCCGGCCCGATTGCGTCATGCACTGGGGAATCTCAGGCCGCCCCGTATGGATGCCGAGCTTGAAGCACGGCCCCCGCGGCTGGCTGACCTCCAATAGGACCTCGCCCCAGGCAAAACGATCGCCGATGCAGATTTCGGTTTCGTCCGCGCCTTGCAGCGTCAGATTTTCGCCGAAAGTTCCGGGCGCGCAGGGCAGGCGATGCTCGCGCTCCCACCATGGCCAATGATCGGCCGGATAGGCATAGACCGCCTTGTCCACTCCTCCGTGTACGGATAGATCGGCTTGTTGATCGCCTTCGATATTGGTTGTGCCCACAAAAACGCTCTCGCGGCCCACAGGAGGTTTGGCGATCCCCGACCGCACCGGCTCGCCATTGACCAGCGCGATGATTTTGGGCCGCCCGACATTCACGGATAGCAATCGAAGTTGCACCGATTTGATTCCTGAAATTTCGTTTTCACTTTACCTCCCCCTTGTGGGGAGGTCGACGCGCGCACCCCGGACTTGTTCCGGGGGAGCACGTCGGGTGGGGGACGGTGGTTGGGTCAAATACCGCCCCCCACCCGGAGCACTTCGTGCTCCGACCTCCCCACAAAGGGGGAGGTGAAGAAGTAATCACATCTTCCCGAAATCGCGCGCCGTGTGGTCGATGGCGTCCTTCGCCTTGGCGATGATCTCTTCGATCTCCGCTTCGCTGATGGTCAGCGGCGGCGCGCACACCATCGTGTCACGGATGGCGCGCATGATGAGCCCGCTAGCGAAGCAATAATTGCGGCAATGCGTTCCGACATGGCCCACATCGGGGAAGAAGCTGCGCTCCGGTTTGTTGGGCACCAGTTCGATGGCCGCGAGCAAGCCGATGCCGCGCACTTCGCCCACCAGCGGATGTTCGCTGAACGTCTCGCGCAAGCGGCGTTGCAGATAAGGCCCGATGGAATTTTTTACGCGCGTCACCAGCGCGAGTTTCTCGATCACTTCCAGATTTTTCAGCGCGACGGCGCTCGCGACCGGGTGACCGGAATAGGTGTAGCCATGCACCAGTTCTTCGTTGGCGTTCAGGATCGTGTCCGCCATGCGCGCGCCCAGCGAGATCGCGGAGATCGGCTGATAGCCGGACGACAATCCCTTCGCCATGGTCATGATGTCGGGCGCGATTGCGTAAGTTTGCGCGCCGAACCATTCGCCCAGCCGCCCGAAGCCGGTGATGACTTCGTCCAGATGCAGCAGCACATCGTATTTCGTGCAGATGCGCTGCACTTCGGCCCAATAGCTGGCCGGCGGAAAGATCACTCCACCGGCACCCTGCACGGGTTCGGCGGAAAACGAGGCGACGCGATCCGCGGCCAGTTCCAGAATTTTCTCTTCGAGTTTTTCCGCGATCAGAACGCCGAATTCCTCCGGCCCGATATCGCCGTAACCGGCCGCCTTTGCGCCGAACCAATAGGGCGCCGGCACTTTCTCGAATCCCGGCAGCGGTAAATCCCATTGCGGATGCATCGGTGTCAGCCCCGAAAGTGAGGCCGCGGCAAAGGTCACGCCGTGATAGGCGTAGTCGCGCGAAAGATGGATTTTCTTTTCGGGTTTGTTTTTCAGGTTCCAGTAATAGCGGATCAGCTTCAATGCGCTGTCATTCGCCTCCGATCCGGAATTGGCGAATAGCACGCGGTCATGGCCCTCCGGCAAAAGGGAAGCGAGTTTCGCGGCGAGTTCGGCGGTGTAAGGGTTCGTCGTTTTGAAGAAGTGATTGTAATAGGGAAGTGTGCGTAGCGCCTCGCATCCCGCTTCGGCCAATTCCTTGTTGCCGTAGCCAACCTGCACGCACCAAAGTCCGGCCATGCCGTCGATAAGTTTCCTTCCTTCGGAATCCCACAGATACACGCCCTCGGCCTTGGTGATGACGCGCACGCCTTCCTTGTTCAGGGCTGCGGTGTCGCTGAAGGGATGGATGTGATGGGCGGCGTCCAGCGCCTGCCAATGTCTGGTGAGATTGTGGGTTTCGCTTGCCATGGGCCTGCCCTGTTTTCATTCGAAGGAAATGAATCTGCGAACAGCAATCTCTATGGATTGAATCCGATCCGGGCGCAGAGAATGAGCAGGTCGTGTTTCAGCGTCATGCAACGATCCTAGCAGCCAACGCCGCTAAATCCAGCGCCGGACGCGTTTTGCGTAATCGTCGAACACCGCGCCATATTGGCGGCGCATCTTGGCTTCCTCGAAGGGGATGTGCACCCAGTTCGCGGTGATGAACATCGCCACCGGCACCGCATAAAGCGGCGCCGCACCGATCCACAACGCCAGCCCCAGGCTGAATGTCACGAGCCCCAGATACATCGGGTTGCGGGTGAAGGCGAAAGGCCCGCGCTGCACGAGCTTCTTGTTGCTCTCCGAGGTCGGCATGATTTCCGTTCCCTCGACATGGAATGTGTAGCGGCCCCAGACCGCGATTGCGACGCCCAGCGCCGTCAGCGCGATGCCCAAGGGAAGATTCCCAAAATGCGGGAAGGCGAACGCGACGCTCAGCGCACCGGCAATCGCCAGATAGATGAACATCCAGATCGGCGGCGGAATTTTCAGCATGCGCAGAGCCTAGCGCGTTCCAGGCGTGCTGTCGCCCGGATCATTGCAGCGCCCCGGTTTCCACATATTTCTTCAACCGGCCCATTTGTTCGGTGAGCACGCCATCGGCGGCTTTCGGCAAGGCGCCGAAGCCGCCTCTGACATAGCCCGCCATTTCGTAAGTCAGCGTGAGCGCGGTGCCGTCGCCCATCTGCTTCAGTTCGAATGTCATTGTGCCGGTGATGGCGTGGGCTTGAAACGGTCCCAGCGCACCGGAGAGGCGCAGCAATTTCCCGGGTGCTGCGAATTCCACCACCATCAATTGCACGGAACCGCCATCGGGCAGGGTTTCGCACCAGCATCCGCCGGCTGTCGCGTCCAACGTCATATTGCCGGAATCGCCGGAGAAGCTGTGTTCGGAACTCCACCAATGCATGGGCATGATGAGGCTTGCATAAACCTTGTCGGGCGGTGCCGCGATGTGCATGCTTTCCTGGATCTGAAAACCGTTCGGCGCGACATTGCTGACCTCCGCCGATGCCGGCGTTGCGCATGCCAGTGCGGCCGCGAATACGCAACACGCCAAAAATTTCATGCTATCCCCCGTTGACGGCGAAACCGCATCATATCGGAAATTGGCGCGAATCAATCGCTCTTTTTCGGCTTGATGTTCAGATCGGCGGCAATGGTACCGCTGGCGGTGAAACTCGCGAGGAAGCCGTCCTTGGTCCAGATAAGTGTGGGGCGGCCGAAGGATTGGATGTCGCCGATGATGATGACGCCGCGGCTCTGCTTCTTGCCCAGCGTGGTTCGCAATTCGTTTTGCAATTTATCGATGTCTTTGGAGACATCGAACACCAGCTTGGTTTCGAGCTGTTGGCCCAATTCGCTTCCGGCCAGCATGCGCATCGCGGCAAGGATCGCGTTTTGCGTGGCGATGTCGTAATGCACATTGACGACGCGGATTTTGCCGTTTGCCGCATCGAATTGCGGAACGCCGCGCAGATAGCCCTCGCCGCAAGCATCGAACCAGCCGAAGAAATCCCAGCGTTGCGCGATGCAGAACCGCGCAGCCACGATCACGTCCTGTCCGGATGGCAGGAATTCGATTTTGGAGAACTTCACCGCAGCGCCCCCCACGCGAATAGGTTTGTCCCGCAATCGCTGCATCGCCAGTTGCGCGGCTTCGTCATAAGGCAGCAGCACCGGCACAGAGACGGAGAATGTGTTCGATGCTGCCGCAAGCGGCGCGGGCGCAGGCAACGGAATCGGATTCGGCGCCGGCAAGGAATCGGCCACGATCACATGCGCGCGCGCATCGACGCTCAGCGAAACTACGATGGCGTTGTCTTTCGTGAACGGCCCCGCGATGCGGATTCGTTCCGGTGCAATCACAAGCCACGCCACCGGCGATTTGCCGACGCGAAACGGGCGCTGCACCTTCGCCCATAGACGCTTGGCCTGATCCTTCACCTTCACCGCGGTTTCGATATGGCGGTCGAAGGCTTTGAACAGCGGCTGTGAAAGATGCTCCTCATTGTGGTTCCACAGATCGGTGACGCTCATTTTCACCGGACCCAATCTGAGATCGGCATTGGAAAGCGTCACTGTGCCGTTGGTATCGGGCTCCAGTTTCCAATCGTCTCCCAGCTTCAATGCAGTTTCGCTATGCGCGACACCGGTCGCATTGGTGTCGCCGCTGGTTTTCAGGATGCGCGATTTTATTTCCAGATGCGCCTGCACGGCGAAAGGCAGGTTGAGCGACAATTTTCCGTTCGCGGCGCTGCCCGAGAAATTTCCGGTGCGTGTGGCGACCAGATCGAGATGGCATTTGGCGATGACGCAATCCACCGGCTTGTTCTTGACATGCGCAATCTCGGGCTTGGTCTTGTCGTTCAGCACATCGAGAATCTGGCTCACCGGAATGGTGAATGTCGCAGACAAACTGGAAAGGGGCGCGGGCGGTGCTTCCGGCGGTTTGGTGCGCACAGGCGGCGGCGCGCTGAAGCCGCAGCCCGAAAGCAGCAGAACGGCGAGCAGACAAGCGGGGCGAAATTTGGTTGGCGTCATATCATCACATGAAATCTCGGTTCATCGCGCCGCCACAGCTTTGCCGAAGGCCGAAAAGATTTCGCGCGAAACCGGGTTCTCGCGCCAGCGCCATTCGGGGTGCCATTGCAAGCCGAGCAGAAAGCCTTTTGCGCCGGGCATGGAAACCGCTTCCACGATTCCATCCGGCGCAATCGCATCGGCATGAAGTGGCGCCGCGAGCCGGTCGATGCCTTGGGAATGCAGCGAGTTCACTTCAAATGTTTTCTCACGGATGATTTGCGACAGCAGCCCGCCGGTCACGCGCACCTCATGGGCCGGGCCGTATTGCGCATCCAGCGGGGCGGATTTTTCTTCGCGATGATCGCGGCGGCCTTCCAGTTCGTGAATATGCTGATGCAGCGTGCCGCCCAGCGCCACGTTCAATTCCTGAAAGCCGCGGCAGAGGCACAGCACCGGCGTTCCAGCAGCGATTGCCGCTTCGAGCAGCGGCAAGGTCGTGGTGTCACGATGCTCGTCTTGCAGCACGCCGTCGCGCGGCGCCGGACCCCCATAGCGATGTGGTGCCACATTGGAGGGCGAGCCGGTGAACAGCAGCCCATCGACTGAAGCGAGGATTTCCGCGGGCGCAATTGGCTCTCCCAAAACGGGAATCAGCAGCGGCAGCGCGCCAGCACCCTCGCGTATGGCGGCGATGTATTTCTCGCCCACCATATGGAAAGGGTGCGCGCCCACCATGCGGCGGTCGCAGGGAATTCCGACGATCGGAGGACGGGTAAGCATGGTAAACAACTCTGGCCCAGCATGAGGCCAGGGGCAAGAAGCCTCAGTTCAGCGTGACGCCGAGAGGCATGCCGGAAAGGCGCGTATCCAGCCTGATCTGATGGGCGAATTCGCGCAGGCGCACCGACAGATCATGGTCGAGATCGGGTTGTAGCCGCACCGCTTCGGCGATGCGTTCCAACTCGTCGGCCACTTTGCGGTAATAGGCTTCGGCCTCGTCGTCTTCGATGGCATAGCACATGCGCGCATATCCGGTATCGCGCGCAGTTTTTATCGCTTAACGGGCGTTAACGCATTGATGGAAGTCAAAAATAGGTAGTAGCCGCAGCGCGTTAATCATCTTTGGTGAACTTGCTCTTTTCATTGAGCACGAACAGCGACGGCGCCAGATCGACGCCCGCTTTCATGTCGCGCAGCGCCACGGTGGTGGAAAGTCCCTGCGCATCGACCACCGTCCATTGGCGCAGTTCCAATTCGGGATCGCTGAACACCAGCGTGATGTTGCCTTGCGCGCGCATGCTGCTCGCGCGCGCCTGGATGACCAGTGTGCCCTGCTGATGCTCCACGCCGACAATGGCGGAGTTGTGTTTCAGGTTCACATCCTTGTCGAGAATGAGTTTGAGCGGCGTCGTCCATAGCGGATAACGATCCACTGTGTTCAGCCGCTTGTTCTGCACGGCCACTGTCGAACCGTCGGAGACAAGCAATATCGGCGCGGGCGATTCATATTCGAAACGCATGCGTCCGGGCTTGTCGATATAGAACATGCCCTGATTGATCGAGCCATCCGGATTGATCTGGGTGAAGCCGCCTTCCAGCGTATTCATGGAATTGAGATACGCGCTGACGCGGTCGAGATCGGCCTTCTGCTCATCGCTCAACGGAGCGCGCGCAGGTGAGGGTTGGCCCGCGCCCGAAAGTGCGAAGGAAGCGGCAATTGCCAGTACGGCGAAAAATGAGCGTCGCATGAAACCTGTCTAGGATGGGTTTGTGGCGGAAAGAAGGATCAGGCGACCGAGGCGCGTTCGGTCATGCGCGGCGCATGCAGCCCATCCACGATCAGATGCAACACGCCTTCGAGTTCCCGTTCGAGTTTGGAAAGCGTGAGTTTCGACCAGAGCTGCGGATAGCGGAATTTCATCACTGCGGCCTGTATCATTTCGGCGGTGACTTCCGCGTCGCTGAAGGAGAATTCGCCGCGCCGTTTGCCGTCCTCCAGAAGTTCCACCAGGATCTTGCGCTCGGTGGCCAGCATCCAGTTTGCATATTCGGGGCGCTCATGGGCGATGACGGTCGCCATTTCGTAAGCGCGCGGTTCCTTGTCGAGCTTGTGATAGGTGCGGCGCAATTCCTCGAACAGCAGATCGTGCAGCCGGTCGCGCGCGGGGCTTCCCGGTGTCACCGCGATCTTGCCCAGTTCCTTCAGATGGCGCTGGTAATCCTCGGTGGCGATGGCTTCGGCGATATCGAGCTTGCCGGGGAAAAAACGATAGAGATTGCCGGGCGACATGCTGCAATCGGTGGCGACTTCCGCCATCGTGGTCTTGCCATAGCCGAAATGCGAAAAGCGCTTCTTGGCCGCTTCCACAATCTGCGAGCGAATGGAATCTTTGCCTGACATCCTCGCGTTTCCCGTTATTTTTTCGTTCTTGTGACTGAACATAATCATTTTTTCTGAATAATCAATAAAACGTTCAATCTTCCGTGGTGCAGCAAGGGTGTAAAATTGAGCGATAAAGAGGAAAAAACAATGAGTTATACCAATATCGGGGTAATCGGCGCCGGCGCCTGGGGCACCGCGCTCGCGCTGGTGGCCGCCGAAGCGGGCAGGGGCGTCACCCTCTGGGCGCGTGAAGTGGAGGTCCTCGATTCCATCCGCACCACGGGAAAGAACGCGCCATTCCTGCCCGATGTTCCGTTGCCGTCATCAATCGCAGCGACCGGCGATCTGGCTGCGGCGGCAGCGGCGGATGCATTGCTGCTGGTGGTTCCCGCGCAGCATCTGCGCGCGACATTGACGAAGCTCGCACCGCATTTGCGGGAGCGCGTGCCGCTGATGCTGTGCGCGAAGGGTATCGAGCGCGGCACGGGAAAATTGCTCACGGAAGTTTTGGCGGAATGCGCGCCCGCCGCCGAGCCCGCGATTTTGTCGGGACCATCCTTCGCGCGCGATGTAGCGCGTCACATGCCGACCGCAATCACCATCGCCGCGCACATGGACATCGCAAAACGCCTGCAGGCTTCGCTCAGCCACGGCACGTTCCGCCCCTATGCCAGCGACGATCTGGTTGGCGTGGCGCTCGGCGGTGCGGCGAAGAATGTCTATGCGATTGCCTGCGGAATCGTGGATGGCCTCGAACTCGGCGAAAGCGCGCGAGCGGCGTTGCTGGCGCGGAGCTTCGCGGAATTGTGCCGGTTGGGCGAGGCGCTTGGCGCGCGCACGGAAACATTGATGGGATTGTCGGGGCTGGGCGATCTGGTGCTCACCGCCACCAGCCCGACCTCGCGCAATTTCAGTTTCGGATTGGCGCTGGGCAAAGGCAGGCCGCGCACCGAATTGTTCGCGCCGGGCCAGCCGCTGGCCGAAGGTGTGGATACCGCGCCCGCTCTGGTGGCCCGCGCGCGAAAGCACAATGTCGAACTTCCCATTGCCGAAGTAATGTCGGAAATTCTCGATGGCAGGCTGGAATTGGGCGATGCCATCCCGCGCCTGATGTCGCGTCCACTAAAAGCCGAGTAGGAGAAAAATATGCTTTTCGTCGTCACCGCCATGGACAAGGACAATTCGCTGGAAATGCGCATGGCAACGCGCGCGGCCCATTTCGACTATGCGCGCGAAACCGGCTGTATCAAGCTGGGCGGACCGTTCCTCGATGCCAAAGGCGATATGGCCGGAAGCATGATCATCATCGAAGCCGCCGATCTCGCCGCCGCACAAGCCTGGCACGACAACGATCCTTACAAGAAAGCGGGATTGTTCAAGTCGTCGATGGTGCGGCCGTGGAAAGTGACGTTCAACCCAAGCAATGCGGTGCTGTGATGGCGTATTGGCTGTTCAAGACCGAGCCGGAAACATTTTCCTGGGATCAGCAAAAGAAAAAGGGCGCGAAGGGCGAGCCGTGGAGCGGTGTGCGCAATTATGCGGCTGCCAAACATATGAAGGCGATGAAGAAAGGTGATCTCGGCTTTTTCTATCACACCGGCGAAGAGAAGCAGATCGTGGGCATCATCAAGGTTATCGCGGAATACAAACCCGATCCCACCGATGAAACCGGCAAATTCGGACTGGTAGATGTGCAAGCCGTGAAGGATGTGCCAAAGCCCGTGACGCTCGCCCAGGTGAAAGCCGATTCAAAACTCAAGGACATGGTGCTGGTGCGCGAGGCGCGGCTTTCCGTTCAGCCCGTCAGCGAAGCGCAGTGGAAATACATCTGCAAACTCGGTGGCGTGAAGGCGTGAGTTTTCTCTGCCGCAGCGAAGCGCTGATCGAAGGTGCCGCCAAAGGCATCACGCTGGGCGAAGGACTGGCGCAGCGCGAGATTCTTCTTGTGCGGAGAAATGGTTTGTTCGCTTACGTGAATTCCTGCCCGCATCAGGGCACGCCGCTGGAAACTTTCGCGGATCGCTTTTTCACATCCGACGGCAAATTTCTGTTGTGCTCCACGCATGGCGCGCAGTTTCGCATCGAAGACGGTATGTGCATTCATGGCCCCTGTCTGGGCAAGCACCTCGCGCCGCTCGCAATAAGCGAGGCGGCAGGCGAAATCCGGCTGGCTTAAAAACTTGCTTCAGCCATGCCGCTGGTAGAGCACCGTGCCGTCATCCTGCGTCACGCTGAAGACGTTCACGCATTGGGCGTTCTTCAGGTTGCGGCATACGAGCT
>DASZBL010000037.1:0-17799 GCA_035944195.1 Rhizomicrobium sp.
GCGTCACCGCCACGCCCCGCTCCTTGATCAGCTTCACAGCCTCAAGCTTGAACTCTCGCGTAAACTTCCGTCGTTCCATGATCCACCTCCGGTTCCATAAAAACACCTAACTCGGTGTCTTCAAAACCGGGTGCAGGCCATTCTTTTCCCTATCCGACGAATAGTTCTTCTAGCTCTCGCGGATATGCCGCTGCCAGTACCCGCTGAAATCCACGCTCGGCTTGCGGCCCATCGCCAGCGCCGCGACGGTATGGACCTGTTCGCCATTGGAGGTGCGGCGGTTATCTTCGCGCCATGACGCCTCTTGAGCGTAGCGGAGAAGGTACGCGCCAGCGATGTGATGATGGTGGCCCGCTTCGGCGCGGCGCAAGCGGCTGAAATACGACTCCGCCCAATTCGTGCAAGCGCCGTCCTGCGAATAGGCTTCTTCGTGATTGATCCGCTTCATCTCGAAACGGCTGTGCAAGTCATTCCATGCCGGGGCTTCATCGGCGTTCAAGATCGTATCCTTTTCGACCTTCGCTTTGATCCATGACAGGGCCGCGCCTTCCGAACGGAACACGGCGGGAAGCGATTTGCCGTCACGCTCGCGCACGATGACAACGCATTGGCGTTTGCCGGATTTGTTTTCAAAGCGGCGACGGTCACGGCGATCTTCGCGAAGGTTCGCGGGCTTCACATACCCGCCGAAATACGCGCCATCCGTTTCCGCGACCTTGCCCTCTCCGCCGATGACACGGCCCTTCATTTCCTCCGCCATCGCTTCGCGCATCTTATGACAAAGTACGAACGCAGCCTTGTAGGAGAGGCCCAGATCGCGCGACAGGGCCAACATGCTCTTGCCCTTCACTTCATTGCAGAAGATCGCAATCGCCGCGAGATAGCCGCGCAGGGGCAGCTTGTGGCTGGCAAACAATGTGCCGGACGTGATGCTGAAATCCTTTTTGCACGCCCGGCAACGGAAGCGAGGCGCGCCATTCGAGCGGCGGCAATCGTAAGCATCAACGCCACCACAGGACGGGCAAACCGGCTGGCCTTCCGTGCTGGCCCAGCGAACCCGGCGAAACGTGCCCTCGGCCTCCGCATCCGTCATCCGAAACACAGACGCCAGTGTCAGGGTCTTGGCGGCGGAGGAAAGGAGGAAGTGCTGGGCCATTGGTTCGCTCTCACATCTGGTAGCTATCAGATATGCGAGCACGCCGGGGTTGTCAATAGCAAAATATCGGATATGATAGCGCTCGAATATGAGAGGGCGTCACGATGGGACTAGCCAGAAACGAGGCCGAATTGGCTGGGCGGGCGGCTGCTTATTTGAAGGCGGAGATTGGGAAGGCAGAGATTACCTACGAAGAGCTAGCTAAGCGTATGAAAAGGCATGGATTACAGGAAACCAAAGCTTCCGTGACCAATAAGCTAGCTCGGGGTACCTTCCCAGCAACATTCTTTCTTGCGGCCCTAGCAGCCTTAGAACTCCCCGGAGTATCATTGGAGGACGTTTAGGTCTGTACTTGAGGGGGCAATGAAAATACGACTCCGCGATCAATTCTGGCTTGCAATTGCTCTTGGCGTTCTTGTTTTTGGGATAGGGCCCGTCTGGGTTCACAGAACGTATTGCTCGTTACATAGCCTAGCCAAGTAGTACCCCAGAAACCAGCCACAGGCCAAAACGACAATACCAAGCAATTCCAGAACATCATCGTGTTCCCGGCGAGAACCTATAATGGCCAAAATCCCCCCAATGCAAACCAGCGCCAAACCGCCGAAAGTGAACACCTCCGGCACCCATGGCTTTGCAGCGCGGAACTGACTGACATCGCTATCGCGTTCTTCACCTACTGTTTGGTAGTCGTGGGATGGATAACGATGCGAAGCAACGAGGATACTTTGCGTGACATTGAATCTCCTCGGCTCGTTTTGATTTGGAGAAATGCTCAAATTGATGATGGCCGCTTTGTGGCCACGCCGACGCTGGTAAATGTAGAAGGAAGTTTCGCAACAATCAAAGAATGGTACATAGGCCTCATTCCGGATGCGCCAACTGGCAAAAGGGTTAGATATCCACGCAGTATCCCCCACCGATCCGCTAAAATGAATGCTGGATTGCAGGCCACCGCAATGCTTTCCTTGGACCCTATCTGGGGCGATCTTAGAGCCACTCCCGTAATTATTGGATATTTCAAATACCAAGACATTTTCAAACGGTGGCACACATCGCGTTATTGCACGCGAATGATAAGCCCAGTGACCGAATTCGAGCCCGCTGGTCATCCCGCTTGGAGCCAAGATAGCTAGGACTATGGCCACCGCTGCCCGCGCGATCACCTAAGCGCTCCAGTGGCGTTTGCGCCATAATACCGGGATATTGGCGACCCCGGGAGGACTCGAACCACCGGCCTACGGTTTAGGAAACCGCCGCTCTATCCTGCTGAGCTACGGGGTCGCGCGGCTGCGAAAATGCCTGAGAAATGCCATCGCGCGCAAGGCCTCAGGGCTTTCCCTCGATCCATAGCCAGCGGGTGCGGTTGAAATCGCGCTGGTTGGATATCCAGCCCTTCACATAAGGCTGCACCAGATTGCGGGTCTTGCGGAAATTGGTGGGCACCAGCGCGTAGTCGTCCAGCGCAATCTGTTCGGCCTTCGCCAGAATGTCGCCGCGGATTTTTGCATCCGGCTGCTGCTGTGCCTGATCCATCAATTTGTCGAATTCGGCGTTTTTCCATTGGCCGTAATTGTTGCCGCTATCGGAGCGCAGCAGATCCAGGAAATTGGTGGCATCGTCGAAATCCGCGATCCAGGCGGCGAAGGACAGCGCGAAATCATGCGTCTGCATGTTCTTGTAGTGAATCTGCACGTCCACCTGCACGATATCGATATCGATATAGACCTGCCGCAGCATGGATTGCAGGGCGGCGGCGATGCGCTTGTTGTCGGGATCACCGGTCGTTTCATAGGTCGTGTGCAGATGTTTGCTGGGCCCGTAACCGGCAGCAATCATCAGCGCTTGCGCCTTCTTGATCCTCTCCGGATAGGAAAGCGACTCGAAATCGAAATGCGGCCCGCCGGGATAATTGGCCACATGCGGCGGCACGAAAGCATAGGCTGGCCGCTCGCCCAACTTCATGATTTTTCCGACGATGGTTTCGCGGTCATAGGCCAGCGCAATCGCCTCGCGGATGCGCTTGTCGTCGAAGGGTTTGCGCTCGCAATTGATCGAGAGGTAGGACACGCCCAGATAATCCACCAGTTTCAGCGCATCGGCCATGTTCTTGCGCATCCAGTCGATGTTCGCGGCGGGAATAGGTGTTTGCGTGTCGAGTTCGCCCGCGCGCATCTGCTTGAGCGCTGCCTGCGTATCTTGTGTGGGAAATAGTTTACTGTCTCGATGCGCACATGCGCTGCATCGTAGAATTTCGGATTCTTCACCAGCGTCAGATGATCGTTCGGAATCCATTCCTTGGGAACGTAGGCGCCGTTTCCGACATAATTTTCCGGTTTCGCCCAGGCGTCGCCTTTGACTTCCACCACATGGCGGGGAACGGGGTAGGCTGTTTGATGCATCAGCAATTCGGGCAGATAGGGCGCTGGATGTTCCAGCTCCAGCACCAGCGTCTTGTCGTCTGGCGCATGCACGCCCAATGCGGATGGCGGCAGCGCGCCGGAATTGACGCCGCGCGCATTCTTGATCACCCAGAGATTGTAGGCGTATGGCGCCGCGAGCTTGGGGTTCAGCAGCCGCTGATAGGAATAAACGAAATCCTGCGCCGTCACCGGCACGCCGTCCGACCACAGATGATTGCGGATGTGGAAGGTCCAGGTTTTGCCGTCAGGCGAAACCTCCCAGCTTGTTGCCGCACCGGGAATGGGTTGTGCGGCAGCATCCTCCGTCACCAGCCCCATCAATATATCGCCGACGACATTGGCCTCCCATGTGCCGTCGATGTAATCGGGATCGAGGCTTTTCACTTCGCCGCCATTGCCGCGGTTCAGCGTCATCGCCGATTTGGTTCCGGACGAAGGCGAACATGCCATCAGCATCGCGGTGGCAAGCACCGCAAACACGCGCAGATAACGCATAGGCAAAACTCCTTCGCCGTCAGGCTGCGGTTCGATCGAGCGAAAGAAACCGCGTGCGATTGATATTGACGTTGTTCGAAACCCAGCCCTTCACCTCGGTGGAGACGAGATCGCGCGTCACCCCGAAATAGACGGGAGCGACGGCCACGTCGTCAAGCAGCATCTGCTCCGCCTGAACCAATAGCCCCGCGCGGCGGCCCGCATCGCGCTCATTATCGGAAGCCTCCACCACCGCATCGAATTTGGCGTTGGAATAGGAGCCGTAATTCAGATCGATGGTCGAACTCTGGAACAGGAAGAGGTAATTCTTGGGGTCGCGGTAATCCGCGATCCATCCCGCCCAGGCGGCCGCAAAATCATGCTTGCGCAGAAGATCGTAATGCACCTGGCTTTCGGAAGGCACAAGCTGCACCTGCGCGCCCACCTGCCGCCACATTTCCTGCAACGCCACGGCCACGATCTTGGCCTCTGTCGTGTTCTGCATGTTGTAGTCGAAGGTAAGCGGATTGTTTGGCCCGAAGCCCGCTTGCGCCAGCAGCGTTTTGGCTTTGGCCACGCGCGCGGCAGAAGTCATGGTTTTGAAATTCAGATGCGCCACCGGCGGATAATCCGGCATGCCCGGCGGGATCAGGGCATAGGCCGGCTTTTCGCCCGCGCGCGTGATCTTGGACACAATGATCTCCCGCTCGATGGCCATCGAAAGGGCCGTGCGCACGCGCAGATCGTCGAAAGGTTTCTGCTTGAAATTGAACTGCACATATTGATTGAGGATGAAAGGATAAAGCCGCAATTCTTTCGGCATGTTGGCGCGCAGCCAATCGACCTGCTGCGGGGGGATGCTGTCGGTGACGAGATCGAATTCGCCGGCGCGAAAGCGTTTCAACGCAGCGGCTGCATCCTGCGTCGGATTGAAATAGACGGTTTCGATCTTCACATTGTCCTTGTCGTAGAAATAGGGATTTTTCTCCAGCCGCACATGATCGTTGGGCACCCATTCCTTCAGCACATAGGGCCCGTTGGTGGCGATATGTTCGGGCTTCAGCCAATCCTCGCCATATTTTTCCACCACATGCTGCGGTACTGCGAAGCTCGTGTAATGCGTCAGCAATTGCGCGATGTAGGGTACTTCGAAATGGAAGGCGATTTCCAGCGTGCGCTCGTCCAACGCGCGCACGGCGAGACTCTCCACCGGCAGCTTGCCGCTGTTCACCTCCTGCGCATTCTTGATGGGATAGAGGATCGAGGCATATTGCGCCGCGGTTTTCGGCATCATGATCCGGCGCAGCGAGAACACATAATCCTGCGCCGTCACCGGCCTGCCGTCGGACCATTTGTGATCGCGCAATTTGAACGTATAGACGAGGCCGTCCGCACTCGCCGAATAGCTTTCGGCAGCACCGGGAATGGGATTGGCGGCCGCGTTGTCCGTCATCAGCCCCATGAACATGTCGCCGATGATGTTGTTTTCCCAATTACCGGAAGCCTTGTGCGGATCGAGCGTATCGGGTTCGGCGCCATTGCCGCGGCGAAGCGTTTTCGCGTCGCCTTGCACGCGCGCGATGTGCGCAGGGCCGCCTTGAAACGCCAGCCCTGCCGTACCGGCAAGCGCCACGACGGCGCCGGTTCCGATCAGCACGCGCCGGTTCAGTTTGATCTGGTTGGCTATCGGCTTTCTCCCAACGTCCGCGCTGGTCAGCGGCGGCGTCATAACATATTATCGCCGCAAGCGCGCAGTTCTGCGCGATGAAACCACGGTCCGGATGAACCCTGCATGAAGTTTCGCCTGTTTGCGATGAGTGCTGCAATCGTCTTGTCGGGCGGCGTTGCCTTGGCCGGGCCTGAGGGCGATCTGCTGAAAGCCTATGGCGAATGCGCTGCTATCAGGGACGATCCGGCGCGGCTGGCCTGTTTCGATTCCGTGAGCGGGCGGGCGAAAGAAGCTATCGCGCCGCCAGCAGAGCAGGCGCCATCCGTTTCAACCGCTGCGCCCGCCGCTCCGCCGGCACCTCCCGTCGCCACTTCGCCGCCTATTGCCGCGCCGGCACCAGCGCCGGCCGAGGAGGAATCGTGGTTCGGCCGCAATGTCGGTTCGATTTTCGGTACGGCGCCGGAGCAGCAGACGACCCCGGAAAAATTCGGCGCCGATCAATTGCCGCCGCCGGAGACTTCCCAGGCGACGACACCCGAACCGCTCGACAGCATTTCGGCGAATGTCACCGATCTGGCGTTCACGCCTTTCGGCAAATTCATCGTGTTTCTGGACAATGGCCAGATCTGGCGGCAGCTGGAAGGCGATGCGGATCGCGCGCATTTCAAGAAGGATCCGAAAGACAACAAGGTCACGATCTCGCGCGGCGCGCTCGGCAGCTATAATCTGACGATCAATGACAGTTCAAAGGTGTTCAAGGTTACGCGGGTGAAATGATCAGACCGGATCGTGTTCGGCTACCAGATGGCCCGGTGCGACTTCGATCAGTTTGGCGCGATATTGCACGGCATCGGGATCGTCGATCAATTTCGATTTGAGAAATGAAAGCTGCGCGCGCGTATCGAGCGGCGAGGGCAGATCGCCCGTCAGTTCGATGCGCTTCTTGGCGCGCTCGAGCTTGGGATCGGGCACCGGCACGGCGGCAATCAGTGCGCGTGTGTAAGGATGGCGCGGGTCTTCATAGATCGTGTTGCGGTCGGCCAGTTCCACGATGCGCCCCAGATACAGCACCATCACGCGATGGGAAACCTGCCGCACCACCGAAAGATCGTGGCTGATGAAGATCAGCGACATGCCGAATTCTTTTTGCAGCTTCAGGATCAGATCGACGATCTGCGACTGAATGGAAACGTCCAGCGCGCTCACTGCTTCGTCGCAAATCACCAGCCGCGGCTTGACGATCATGGCGCGCGCGATCCCCACGCGCTGGTTCTGTCCACCGGAAAATTCATGCGGATAGCGGTTGATCCACGCAGGCTCCAGCCCCACCCGCGCCATCATTTCGCGCACTTCGGACTTTACCTGCTCGCGCGATAATTCGGGGCGCAAGGAGCGCAACGGTTCGGCGATGGATTCCCCGATGGTCATGCGCGGATCGAGGCTCGCCAGCGGGTCCTGAAACACGATCTGGAATTCTTTCCGCAGCTTGCGGATTTCCGGATCGTTCAGCGCGCCGAGATCGCGCCCGCACCACACCACCACGCCATCGGTTTTCGGCAGGAGCTTCAGCACAGCGCGCGCCAGCGTGGATTTCCCGCAGCCGGATTCGCCAACCACGCCCAGCGTCTCGCCTTCATGCAGCGTGAAACTCACGCCATCGACGGCGCGCAGCGATTTGCTGCCGCTGAACAGGCCACCGGATTTAATCGGGAAGTAAACCTTCAGATCGTCCACATTCAGCAGCGCCGGCTTCTTTTCGAGATCGTCCACCAGTGCGGCAGCCTGGTGGCCCGGTCGCATCGGCCGATCGATGCGTGGCATCGCATCGAGCAATGTTTTCGTATAGGTATGCTGCGGGTGATAGAAGATGTCATTCGCCGTGCCGGACTCGACAATCTCCCCGCTTCGCATGACCTGCACATCGTCGGCAATGCCTGCGATCACGCCCATATCGTGCGAGATCATCACGATGGCGGTTTTCAATTCCTTGCGCAGGTCGCGCATGATGTCGAGGATCTGCGCCTGCACGGTCACATCCAGCGCCGTGGTCGGTTCGTCGGCAATGAGCAGATCGGGGCCGCAAACCGTCGCCATCGCGATCATCACGCGCTGGCGCATGCCACCGGAAAGTTCATGCGGATATTGCCGCATGCGCCGTTTGGCTTCGGGAATACGCACCAGATCGAGGACTTCCAGCGCGCGCCGTTCGGCTTCAGCGCGCGATACACGCTGATGGATGAGCAATGTCTCCATGATCTGCGCGCCAACAGTCATATGCGGCGTCAATGAGGTCAGCGGGTCCTGAAAGATCATGGTGATCTTCGAACCGCGCAGCTTATTGAGCTTGCTTGGCGAGAGCCCCAATATTTCCTGCCCGCGATATTTCACGCTGCCGGTGGCTTTGCCATTGCCCGCCAGCAATCCCACCGTCGCCAGAAACAACTGGCTCTTGCCCGATCCGGATTCGCCCACCACGCCGAGGCATTCGCCTTCCGAGATATCGAAGCTCAGCTTCTTCACCGCATGCACTTCGCCGTCCGGCGTTGCGAAGCGCACATCGAGATCGCGGACTTCCAGCAGCGCCATCTCAGCGCTCCTTCGGATCGAGGGCGTCGCGCAAACCGTCGCCGATAAAATTGAAACAGAACAATGTTACGGCCATGAAGACCGCGGGAAAAATCAGCATCCAGGGGGCGGTTTCCATCTGGTTGGCGCCTTCGGAAATCAGCACGCCCCAGCTTGTCAGCGGTTCGGTGATGCCGAGCCCGAGAAACGAAAGAAAACTCTCCGCCAGAATTACCGACGGTATCGTCAGGGTCACGTAAACGATCACCGGCCCTACCACATTGGGAATAATATGCCGCGAGATGTTGCCGAAGCTGCTGACGCCGGCCGCGCGCGCGGCCTCGATGAATTCCTTCTGCTTCAGCGATAAAGTCTGTCCACGGACGATTCGCGCCATGGTGAGCCATTCCACCGCGCCGATGGCGACGAACAGCAGGAAGAAATTGCGATGGAAGATCACCATCAGAATGATGACGAAGAAAATGAATGGCAGCGAATAAAGCACATCCACCGCCCGCATCATGAATTCATCCAGCCTGCCGCCGATGAAGCCCGCAGTTGCGCCATAAGTGACACCGATCAGCAGGCTCACCAGCGTCGCCACCAGCCCGACCGCCAGCGAAACGCGCGCGCCATAAAGCACGCGGACGAAAAGATCGCGTCCCACAGAATCGGTGCCGAAAATATGCGCGCCGCCGGCGTTGCACATCACCATCTTGTCCGGCCACCAATCGGGCGAACAGGAAACCACATTGTAGTCGATGGCGTCGAAGGCATAGGGCGACAGCAGCGGCGCGAAAATCGCCATCAGCGTGATGATAGATAGCAACACCATGCTCACCACCGCGGCGCGATTGCGCAGCAGGCGGCGGCGCGCATCCACCCAAAGGCTGCGGCCCTTGATCTCTTGCGCCTTCTCGAGGGTTTCGGCGTTGCGGGACGGAAGCACGACCATCACGAATATCTCACGCGTGGGTCGAGCACGGCATAGAGAATATCGGCCACCAGATTGAGCAGGATGATGAACGCGGCGTAGTAGATCACCACGCCCATCACCAGCGTGTAATCGCGATTGAGCGCGCCCGTCACGAAATATCGCCCGATGCCGGGAATGCCGAAAATCTGCTCCACGATCAGCGAGCCGGTGAGTAATCCCGCAACCGCGGGCCCCAGATAACTCACCAGCGGCAACAATCCGGCGCGCAGCGCATGACGATAAATCACCAACCGGTTCGGCAGTCCCTTCGCGCGCGCGGTGCGGATGTAATTGGAATGCAGCACTTCCACCATGCTGCCGCGCACCAGCCGCGAAATGATGGCGATCTGCGGCAGCGCCAGCACCGTCACCGGCAGGATCATGTTCGGCAGCGCACCATCGTTCCAGCCGCCGACGGGTAGTGAAATGTCATAGCCAAACAATCGCACGCCATAGACGCCGAAGATCAGCGTCAATATCGGCGCCGTAACGAAGGTGGGAATCGTGATGCCCACCATCGCAAGCGTCATCACGCCATAATCCGAAACACGATTCTGGTTCAGCGCCGCAAATGTGCCCAGCGTTACCCCGACAATGATCGCAATCAGGATCGCGCTCAGCCCCAGCCGCGCGCTCACCGGCAAGCCTTCGCCGATCATCTGCGTGACGGTGAAATCCTTGTTCTTGAATGACGGCCCGAGATCGAAATGCGCCAACCGGCCGAGATAGATGAAATATTGTTCATAGACCGGTTTGTCGAGATTATAGGCGGCCTTGATGTTGTGTTCGATTTCCGGGGGCAGATGGCGCTGGCTGTCGAACGGCCCGCCCGGCGCCAGCCGCATCATGAAGAAGGCCAGCGTGATGATAATAAAGAGTGTGGGGATCGCGCCGAGAAAGCGTCTGACCGCATAGGAGAGCATGTACCGTCCAGCTCCTGGCTCGCGCCGGATGACGCGTCAAACATGACGTGCCGGGCCGCGATGTCAATGTGAAACGCGCCAGCACAAGATATGTCTCAATTCCGGGTCAGCACGAAACAAAGTACTAGCCCGCGGAAGGAAGGTTGAGACCGGGCAGAAGATTTTCGAAAACACGCGTACTGACAAGATTATAGGCCGCGGCGATGGATGGTGCGAAAAAGCGGTCGCGTTCGAAGCGCGGCACGCGGGCGCGGATTTTCGCGTGCGCCTCTTCCAGCGGCGGCGAGCTTTTCAGCGGGCGATGGAATTCGATGCCTTCGGCGGCGGCCAGCAATTCGATGGCCAGAATGTTCGCCGTATTGGCGTTCATCTGTGTGAGGCGCCGGGCGGCGAATGTCGCCATGGAAACGAAATCTTCCTGATTGGCGGAGGTGGGAAGCGAATCCACCGACGCGGGATGCGCCAGCGATTTGTTTTCGGAAGCGAGTGCTGCCGCCGTCACATGCGCCACCATGAAACCGGAATTGACGCCGCTTTCGGATGCGAGGAAGGGCGGCAGGGCGCTCAGCGATGAATCGATCAGGAGCGCGATGCGCCGTTCGCTCAGCGCGCCGATTTCCGCAATCGCAATCGCCAGCGCATCGGCGGCGATCGCGATGGGCTCCGCATGGAAATTCCCGCCGGACAAAACCGCGCCATCCTCGAACACCAGCGGATTGTCGGTGGCGGCGTTCGCCTCGATGGCAAAGATATTCGCCGCATAGCGCAACATATCGAGACACGGCCCCAGCACCTGCGGCTGACAGCGGACGGAATAGGGATCCTGCACGCGGGGGCAATCGTCATGGCTGTGGCGGATGGCGCTGTCCTTCATCAGCGCGCGCAAAATCGCCGCCGCTTCGATCTGCCCCTGCTGGCCGCGCGCGGCATGAATGCGCGCATCGAAAGGCTTGTCGCTGCCTTTCACGGCATCGGTGGAAAGCGCGCCGGCGATGAAGGCGGATTCGAGGTTGGCCTCTGCCGCGAACAGATTGACCAGCGCCAGCGCGGTGGAAACCTGCGTGCCGTTCAGCAGCGCCAATCCTTCTTTCGCTTCCAGTTCCAGCGGCGCGATGTTCGCTTTGGCAAGCGCCTCGCGCGCCGCCATGCGCTCGCCATTGACATGCGCGAAACCTTCGCCGATCAGCACCGCCGACATATGCGCCAGCGGCGCCAGATCTCCCGATGCCCCCACCGATCCCTGTCCGGGAATTTCCGGCAGCACATTCGCGTTGAGCAATTCCAGCAACCGCTCGATCACCACGCGCCGCACGCCGGAAAATCCGCGCGCCAAACTCGCCACTTTCAACGCCAGCACCAGCCGCACCACACTAGCCGGCAGCGCGTCGCCCACGCCCGTGGCATGCGAAAGCACGAGATTGCGCTGCAGGGCTTTCAACTCGCTCGCGGCGATCCGCGTTTGCGCCAGCTTTCCAAAGCCGGTGTTGACGCCATAGATCGCCTTGCCCGACGCCAGGGCCGCCTCGATGGCAGCGCGCGATTTCTCGACTCCCGCCCAGGCCTCACCTGCCAGCGCCACGGGGCCACCGCCATCGGCGATCCGCCGCCAGAGGCTCAGCGGCGCGTTTGCGGGCTCGATCTGGAGTGGCGTCATGCTTTTGAGAGCATACGCCATGGCGAAGCCGGCTCAACGGGCGTTTTCGGCTTGCTTTCAGAGCCCCGCGACCCTAGTTTCCGGCCCGCTTCGGGCCTATTTTCAAGCCCTTGTGCAGTTGTAGCTCAGTTGGTTAGAGCGCCGGATTGTGGATCCGGAGGTCGGTGGTTCGAACCCACCCAACTGTACCAGCCATCGCCTCGCGAACCCGCGCCCGCTGACATCGACTCGAGAACCGCCGCAATGCGCCGCGATTTTGCGCAGTCTCTACCTCCAGACTGGAGACCTACACTTCGGGCCTCAAGTGAGGGTTGGAGTTTGTGCTTGGCCGGTCGCTGCGCTCGAACTTTCTGCTCTTGTCAAAAATCAACAGGGAAAAATACAGGGAAGAATTTCAACTCTCTGTCTCCTGCGTCGCTCAAAGATGCTGGAAGTCGGCAATCGCTGGCTTCTCACATTTTGCGTCGGTGTGGGCTTCGGTGATGGATAGTATTTTTGCAAGTGCGAGCAAATCGTACCGCCCCGCGCGGCGTAGATTATTGCAGCAAGTTTGTTCGCGCGTAGCAGGGCTAGCCTTCCAGATCGCGCCTGCAGACCGGGCGGTGGATCGATTCCACCGCCCTTTTTTCTTTTCGCGAATGCAGTAGCGCGCGGACCTGCCGCATTTCCAGGGTGTTTTTCTCTTTGCGCCGCAGCAAATCGCGCGGCCCCCCGTTCCTTTCCATGCTTCGTCTGAATCCATGTAGCCCTAAGCTCTAACCCTCGGGAGGAGGGCGCTGGCGGGGATGGTTGAAGCAACGGATACCGGCCGTGAAGACGCAGGTCCGCGCCATGCGGGTGTGGGCGTGATTGCGGCCGAAATTTGTGACTGGTTCGTGCGTGAGGTTTTGCCGCTGGAGGCCGCGTTGACGCAGTTCCTGCAACACAATTGGCGCAATCGTGGCGACATCGAAGATCTGCTGCAGGAAGTCTATATGCGCATCTTTGAAGCGGCGCAAACGCAGATTCCCGAGCGGCCCAAAGCTTTTGTTTTCACCACGGCGCGCAATCTCCTGATCGATCGCGTTCGGCGCGAACAGATCATTCCCATCGAAGCGGTGGCCGATCTGGATGCGTTGAATGTGGCGATGGATGCGCCGGGGCCCGATCGCAATGCGATTGCGCGCGACGAATTGCGGCGCTTGCAGGCAGCGCTTGACCGCTTGCCGCCGCGCTGCCGGCAAGCCGTGATCTTGCGTCAGGTCGATGGCCTTTCGCGCAAGCAGATCGCCAGCCGCATGGGCATCGGCGAGGAGACGGTGAAGGAATATCTAGCCGAAGGTGTGTGTGCGCTGGCCGACATGCTGTACGGCGAAACAGCCAATGTGCGGAGGCATCCATGAGCGATGATGCCCGTGAGGAATTGGCGGTGCCTAGCGCGAAGGAAGCGAAATCGTGCGCCGCGCGCTGGCTGATGGAACGCCGGCTGGCGGAAAATTGGAGCGATGCCGATCAAGCCAAACTCGATGCATGGCTTACGGAATCGCCGGCACATCTGATCGCTTATGTGCGGCTGGAAGCAGCATGGAGCCGCACCGACCGGCTGGTGGTACTGCGCAACCCTATTTCTGACATGGCGGAGGCGGCGCCTTCGCGCGCCGCATTGCCGCTCTATATAAAGACTGCTGCTGCAATCGGTGTGGTGGCCATTCTGGGGACCGCCGCCGCGAATGCGCTTCTGTATCGCAATGACGCGGTTTTTTCGACGCCAGTGGGCGGTCACGAGACCGTTAAATTCGCCGACGGCACGCGCATCGAACTGAATACCAACACCAGCCTGCGTGCGCGGATGACAAAAGAGAGCCGCACGATCTGGCTCGATCGCGGCGAGGCCTATTTCCAGGTCAAACATGATTCGGCTAGTCCGTTTGTCGTCATCGCGGGCAACCAGCATGTGACCGATCTCGGGACAAAATTCGTCATGCGCCGAGATGCCAGTCGCCTTCAGGTGGCGTTGCTGGATGGGCGTGTGCGTTTCGGCATGAGCGACGGCAACCGGCAATCCGCACTGCTATCGCCAGGCGATGTGGCAGTGGCGACCAGCAATTCGATTTCGGTGAAGAAGGCGTCGTCGCAGATGCTTTCCAATGAATTGAGCTGGCGGCATGGCGTGCTTATCTTCAAACACACCACGCTGGGCGAAGCGGCGAGGGAATTCAACCGTTATAACCGCAAGAAGCTCGTCATCGCCGATGAACCCACGGCGCGGTTGAAAATCTACGGAACGTTTCGCGTGCAGGACGCCGAGCAGTTTGCGCGCGTAACGCAAGATGTTTTGGGTCTGCGGCTGGAAACAGATGCAGATGAAATCGTGATTTCGCGGTGACCTCCAAGGGTTTCGCGAAGGCATTTAACACGGCGCGAGCCGCGTTTGGGGGGAAAATGAGGAAGCTGAGATTTCTGAAATCGGTTCTGATCGGCGGGGCAAGCGCGCTTGTGCTGACTGGCGCCGCTATGGCCGACGAATTCAATATTCCCAGCGGCGATCTGGGCGCGGCACTGGATGCGTTCGCCGCCCAAACCGGCGTCAATCTTATCATCGCTGACGACGCGGTGCGCGGCGCGCGCACACATGGCGCCAAAGGCGATTTCACCGTCACTGCAGCGCTGAACCGCATCCTGTCTGGTACCGGATTTGTGATGCACAACCAGTCCGGCGCCATCGGCATCGTGCGCAACACGCCGGTTTTGATGCCGCAACGCCCCAATGCCAGCCTTCAAAATGAGACGCGGTTGGCAGCGGCCAGCGCCGGCATCGAAAGCGTCGTCGTCACATCTTCCAAGATCAAAGGCGACATTCAAACCGTTCCGATTGCAATAACGGCGTTGTCGCAGGAACAGCTGACCTCGCGCCAGATCGCCGGTGGCCCCGATCTGGTGAAGGAGGTGCCGAACCTAACCTTCTCGAAAACCAATTTCACCGGCTACAACATCCAGATCCGCGGAATCGGCACGCAGGCGATTTCGGTGACGACCGATCCGGCTGTGGCGGTGGCGCTGAACGATATGCCCTTCATCCGCAATCATTTCTTCGAACAGGAATTCTACGACGTCAATCAAGTCGAAGTATTGCGCGGACCGCAGGGAACGCTTTATGGCCGCAATGCGACGGCTGGCGTCGTGAACGTCATCTCGGCAAAGCCCACCGATCAATTCGAGGCAATGCTGTCGGCGGATTGGGGCAATTATCAGAACCGCCGTTATGAAGGCATGGTGAACGTGCCCATCGTCGATGATCGTCTTGATCTGCGCGTCGCCGGTGAGTGGACCAAGCGCGAGGGCTATACGACCAACGCGCTCACCAATAGCCAGGTCGATGGACGCGATCTATGGTCGAGCCGCGTCACGGTTGGCTGGAAGCCATCGGAGAATTTCCAGACCTATCTCGTCTGGGAACATTTCTCCGAGAACGACGACCGCATGCGCACGGCGAAGCAGCTGTGCAAAACCGATCCGACGCCGACACAAATCGACGGCGTACCTATTCAGACCGGAGGAATTGTCCGTGTTTATACGCCGGGGCCTTATCTGACTCAGGGCTGTTTGCCGAGTTCACTTTATTCCCCAGACGCTTTCGAAGTACCAAATGGCGAATCATTACCCTATTACGAAGCTCTCTCCGACAAGGGCGCGCCACTCCAGTCGATTTTTAGTAATTTCAATCCCTATGCCAGCACGACCCAATCGAGAAACTTGCGGGTCATCGAAACGACGCTGAACCCCATCTACAAGGCGAAGAACGATACGCTCGAACTGAACGCGGATTACAACGTCACACCTTCGCTGACCGCAAGCTCGCAAACCGGATACAATCAGGATTTCCTGTGGTCCACGGAAGATTACAACCGCTTCAATACGGCCGAGGGAGCTTTCATTTATGAGACCCCTCAGGGCAGGCCCACCGACTACTATGATCGGAACGGCCTTGGTCTCACCACGCCCGATCCAAATGGGCTAGGTCATTGCCGGAATACCTACGGTATTGATGCATGCGCCGGATTGCCGGTCGGGGCATCGTGCAAGCCTGTCTCGGGTGCCTATGTCGACACGGAAGCTGCCAATCAATACGGCGCAGGATACGGCTGCATTCCCGATGGTGTTTACTGTGATCCACAACTGGGCTGCAGCGACAGGCTCGTCGCGCAGGATTTGTCGGACGAAAAATCCTGGCAATTGAGCCAGGAATTCCGGCTCGCTTCCCATTTCTCCGGGCCACTCAATTTCAGTGTCGGCGGTAATTATCTGCATTATGAGACTGACGAAAATTATTACGTCTTTATCAACACTTTGACGATGGCGGCATATGCGTGGATGATCAGCACGGGCGGTACAAGGTTTCAGTCGCTGCCATGGAATCCGGGCGTTTCCGACAATTCCAATTGCCTCAAGGGCGGATTTGTAAATTTCGATCCTAATGCGCCAAACAGCACTCAAATCGGTGTGGGTGAGACTGGCAGTTGCATGTATATCGATCCCAATCCGATCTCACGGCTGAACAATGAGGGGCATAACTATTTCCTGAGCCAAAATCCTTACGTGCTCAATTCCTATGCGGGTTTCGGAGAAGTCTATTACGATCTCACCAAGGATCTGAAACTGACGGGCGGCTTGCGCTGGACGGACGACGAAAAGCATTTCACGCTTATTCCGAGCGAACTTCTGGTGCCGGGTTATGGTTATCCCATTACCGGCATCGTGGACCAGAAATGGGGTCAGCTTACGGGGCGGTCCGCTTTGGACTGGACACCAAAGCTCGATTTCACCGATCAAACCCTCGTCTACGGGTCCTATTCGCATGGATATAAAGCGGGCGGCGCCAATCCGCCGGGCGCCACACTGCTGTCTTTCCAGTCTGGCGACATTGCCAATCCCATTCATCCGCTCACGTTCAAGCCCGAATTCGTCGACGCTTTCGAACTGGGCACGAAGAATACGCTGCTCGATGGTGGGTTGACGCTCAATGGCGATGTCTTTTTCTACGATTACAAGAATTATCAGATATCCCGCATCGTGGATCGCACGTCGATCAACGATAATTTCAACGCCAAAGTAAAGGGCGCCGAGCTGGAGGCAATGTGGGAGCCAGTCCCTGGCCTCAAGTTCAATTTCGCTGGCGGTTACGAAGATACGCGAGTCGATAATGGCCAAAGCTCCGTCGATCTCATCGATCGCGCAGATATGGCGGATCATCCGGGCTGGATGGTCGTCAAGCCGTTCGTGACTCAAGCTTCGAACTGTGTGATCCCGACCTATGTCGTTGTGGAAATGCTGAAGACGACAGACTCCCAAGGTTACACCTACACCGGTATCAACGGAATTTGCGCCAACGCCTATAATCTGGGCGAGGATCCGCTGACGCTTCAGACTTATACCGCGTATCCGGGAGTGGCGCAGGGATACTCTGTGCCCGATTATCCCGGTTTCGATCCGCTCGCCGGCACACCGGGTCGTCCCTACACCGGACAGAATACATATAACGGCGTCGATTATGGTCCGGCACCCAACAACGGGCAAGGCTTCGCCAAGAATCTGAGCGGCAATCAGCTTCCCAATGCGCCGCATTTCACCACGTCGCTTTCGGCGGATTACACGATACCCGTTTCCGAAAATTGGGCGGCCACGCTGCACAGCGACTTCTACTGGCAGTCGCAAAGTTTCGCGCGCGTGTTCAACGACAGGCCATACGACAAGATACGCGGTTATTCGACCACGAATCTCGCGCTGATCCTCACCAGCGCCGATGGCTGGCAGGCGATGGGTTATGTGAAGAACGTTTTCGATGCGACCGCCATCACAGGCGATTTCCTGAACAGCGACGACAGCGGCTTAACCACCAATGTGTTTCTGACTGATCCGCGCCTCTATGGCGTGCGCATCACGAAGAACTGGTGAGGGGGGATTACCAATGAGCGAACTCATA
>DASZBL010000038.1:0-162782 GCA_035944195.1 Rhizomicrobium sp.
CTTTCCGCATCCGGCTGGCATGTGTCCTCCATGGCGATGCGCATGTTCTGCGACGCGGTGCTGTCGCGCGCCGCAGCCCAAGGCGCGCCCGGCGTCGAGGATTGCCGCTGGATGAAACCGGTGCGGCCCGGCGATGTGTTGCGCCTGGAAGTAGAGATTGTGGAAAAGCGCGCCTCCCAAACAAAACCCATCGGCTTCGTGAAGCTTCATTGGCGCCTTTATAACCAGCGCGAACAGGTGGCGTTCTTCATTTCCTCGCCGATCTTCTCGCGCCGCGAGGCCGTCCATGTGGTTTGAGGATATCGAAATCGGCGGCAAGCGCGCGCTCGGCAACTATACGTTCACTGAAGCCGAAATGATCGCCTTTGCAAAGAAATATGATCCGCAGCCAATCCACATCGATCCCGAGGCCGCGAAACATTCCATCTTCAAGGGCCTCATCGCCAGCGGTTGGCTCACGGCATCGGTGTGGATGAAGCTCGCGGTCGCCAGCCGCATGACCGAAACCGGTGACAAGAAGCTCAACCGCTCCGGCGTTTCGCCCGGCTTCGAGCATTTGAAGTGGCTCAAACCCGTGCGGCCGGGCACGACGCTTTTTTATTCCAGCGAAGTGATCGAGAAGGTGGATTTGAAGTCGCGCCCGGAGCTAGGCTTGGTCAAGAGCCTCAACGAAGCCCGCGATGCCAATGGCGAACTTTTCATGAGTTTCATCGGCAAGGGCTTCGTGGCGCGTCGGCCAAAAGGAGAATGACATGCTTCGCGGCAAGATGATCAAAATGAAAATGAACGACGGCGCGGAAATCGGCGTCTATCATGTCGAACCCACAGGCGCGCGCCGCGGCGGGCTCGTGCTCATTCAGGAAATCTTCGGCCTCACCGAACACATCAAGGAACAATGCGATATCTATGCCGCCGAAGGCTATGAGGTTCTCGGCCCCGCAATCTACGACCGCGAAGCACCGGGCCTGCAGGCAAGCTACAGCCCGGAAGATATTCAAAAGGCGCTAAAGGTCGCGCGCGAACTGCACCCCTTCGATCTTTCGGTGAAGGATGCACAAACCTGCATCGACGCGCTGAAAGCGAAAGGCCCCGTCTTCATCACCGGCTATTGCTATGGCGGCTCGGTGAGTTGGGCGGCAGCCTGCCGCTGCACCGGATTGTCAGCCGCAAGCGGCTATTACGGCAGCATGATCCCCGCACTCGCCGGCGAAACGCCCAACTGCCCCACGATCCTGCATTTCGGCAAACACGATCACGGCATTCCCCTGGAAGGCATCGAGAAAGTACAAGCCGCGCATCCCGACGTGAAAGTCTACATCTACGACGCCGGCCACGGCTTCAACTCCGACCGCCGCAGCGATTACAACGAGGAAGCGGCGAAACTGGCGCGGACGCGGACACTGGAATTGTTCCGGACGAATGGGGGATAGTGCAATTGAAAATTGATGTCGCATCTATAAATCAAGCGCTGGACAATCGAACTTGGGATATAGGGAACAAGGTCCTATACGATCTTTGCGAAAACTATCCCGATCACAAGAATGAAAGCGCTATTGCAGCTAAGATATGGCTCATTGGCCGCAGTTATGCAGCCGCTATAGAGCGTCGTCGCAAGGGGCATGAAAAAGAAAACTCAGGGGACGACTTTTACTACAACGTTGTCATTCCAAAAATCAAAGAATCTGAGATTGACGATTGGATTACAGAATCCAAGAACGAACCAATTGATCAGTACAAAATCGCGCTGCAAACGCATAAAAGATTGATGGCACTCTTCAATGAAATTTCTGGACAAGACAAGAGGTCACTTGCCTCAAAATATTTACATTTTCACGTCCCGGGAAAATTCTTCATATTCGATTCACGCGCTCAACGCGCCGTGAACGATCAAGTTGCGCGATTCAAAAGCGTTCCAATTAATACGACTTGCGATCCAGTATATGAGCATTTCTTCCAGAAATGTCTAAAACACAACGAAGAGCTTTCAATAGCTATTGGCAGAAAATTGACCCCGAGAGAGTTTGACAAAATTTTGTTGGCCGCAACCAAATAAGTCTCGCGAAAAACTAAACCCTATCGCAACGACGCTTCAATATTCCCACCATCTACCGTGATGATGCCTGCGGTCGTCTTCTCGGCGTGCGCGAGATAGACGAACGCTTCCGCCACTTCGCTCGCATACACTTCGCGCCCCAGAAGATTGCCGCTCATATAGGCGGCTTCCGAAACGCCGCGTGCTTTGGAGCGCGCTGCAACCATGTCGTCGGTGAGCAGGCCGGTGCGCACCCGATCGGCATTCACGGCGTTGGCGCGGATGCCGTCCTTGCCGTGATCCAGCGCGTATTGGCGCACGAGGAACAGGGTGGCTGCTTTCGGCAAACCATAAGGGCCGAAATCCTTGCCGGGGTTCACCGCCTGTTTCGAGGTGTTGAACAGCAGGCAGCCGAACGTGTCTTGCGCCTTCATGATCCGCACGGCGTTTTGTGCCACGGTCTGGTGCGCAAAGAAATTGAGTTCGAAAGATTTGCGCAGCGTTTCATCGTCCACCGTGCCCACGGTGCCCTGCCACGCCGCCCCCGCGTTCGAAACCAGAATGTCCACGCCACCGAAGGTTTCGACCACCTTGTCGAACGCCGCGCGCACATCGCCCGCGTTCGTCACGTCGCATTGAAGCGCCAGCGCCTTACCGCCGATCTGTTTGGCAGCCGCTTTGGCCGCGTCGAGATCGCGGTCGAGGATCGCCACTTCCGCGCCCTCGTTCGCCATCGCCTTCGCGGTGGCCGCACCGATGCCCGAACCGCCGCCGGTGACGACCACCACCTGCCGCGCCAGAACTTTCTCCGCCGCCTTGCCGAGCTTGGCCTGTTCCAGCGACCAATATTCCACGTCGAACATGTCGGCTTCGGGGATGCAGCGATATTCGCTTGAGCCTTCCGAATCCGTGATGACTTCGATGGTGTTTTCGGCGATGTCGGCGGCGATGGCCGCATCCTTCGCGCTGGCGCCAAGCCCGAACAGGCCAACGCCTGGCACCAGAACCACGCGCGGCAGGGGATCGAGTTCGGTCTTTTTCGGATCGGCGCGTTCATTGTTGCGCGCGAAATAATCGTGGTAGTGGGCCACGAATTTTTCGACCGCCGCCGCGACCGATTTTTTCCACTCTTCGAGCTTACCCGCTTCCGGCGCAGGCACCACCAGCGGCCAGTTCTTGGTGCGGATTGTGTGATCGGGCGTGACAACGCCAACCTGACTGTAGCGCGAAAGTTCCGCGCCATTCACATAATTCAGGATCGCCGGATTGGAGCGGAAGCAGAGGATCTGCCGCTTCGCCGTTCCCGCCATTTCATTCTTTTCGATCACGCAGGCGCCACGAATAATCGGTGCGATGTCGGAAACTTTCGCGATGTTTTCCGGCAGCTTCGCCTGTTTCAGCGGTTTGCGGCCGCTTTGCAGGCGCTGTTCGGCGAGGGTCACGAATTCGATCATGCGCTCATAGGCGTCCTTCGCGGTTTCCGCGAAAGTGAAAATGCCGTGCTGCAGCAGCACGAGACCTTCAACATCGGGATTCTTGTCGAAGATATCCGCCACGCTTTGGGCCAGCGCAAAACCGGGGATCGTGTAGGGCACATAGGCGACACGATTGCCGTAAATTTCGCGCGCAATCTTCTCGCCGTCGGGCTGATCGGTAATGGCGAGCACGGCGGTGGAGTGCGTGTGGTCGATGAATTTGTGCGGCAGGAAGGCGTGCAGCAGCGTTTCCACGCTCGGATTGGGCGCGGTCGAATCCAGCAGGTTCACGCGCTGGAAATTGACCATGTCTTCGTCGGAAAGTTTCGACAGCACGCGCAACCGGCGCAATTCGGCCAGCCGCACGGCGGGCAATCCCGCGGGTTCGATATTGCCCATGTCCCAGCCGGAACCCTTCACGCAGATAACATCGACTTCCTCGCCGAGCAGATCGCGCGCCTTGGTTTTCACGCTCGTATTGCCGCCGCCATGCAGCACCAGCTTCGGATCGCCACCGAGCAGGCGCGTGGTGTAGACGCGCAGCGCGAGTTCTTCGTTCACGCCCTTGGCGGCGTAACGTGCGACGAATTCTTTTGCGTCGGAATCAGACCAGCGTGATTTCATTTCTTCTTCCGTTCGGGAAAGAGCGACAATAGATCATTCGGCGCGCAAGATCCGCGCTCCGTGACGAAGCCTGTCACAAGACGGGCGGGCGTTACATCGAAACCGGGGTTTGCGGCGGGGCTGCCGGGAGCGGCGATGTCTACCGTGGCGAGGCCGCCGCCGGGCAAGCGCCCTGTCATTTTCAGAAGTTCTTCGGCCGAGCGTTCCTCGATGGGAATGTCGCGGCCGGAATTCAGCGTCCAGTCGATGGTGGAGGACGGCAGCGCCACATAGAAGGGGATGTTGTTGTCGCGCGCGGCCAACGCTTTCAGATACGTGCCGATCTTGTTCGCCACATCGCCGTTTGCGGTGACGCGGTCGGTGCCGACGATGCAGAGATCGACGCGGCCCGCCTGCATGTAATGGCCGCCCGCATTGTCGGCGATGATGGTGTGGTTGACGCCATGTGCGCCGAGTTCGAAGGCGGTGAGCGAGGCGCCCTGATTGCGGGGGCGTGTTTCATCCACCCACACATGAATGGGAATGCCTGCGTCATGCGCCATATAGATCGGCGCGAGCGCGGTGCCCCAATCCACGCAGGCGAGCCAGCCTGCGTTGCAATGGGTGAGCACATTCAGCGTGCCGGATTTCTTCGACGCAGCCTCGCGGAAGATTTTGAGTCCGTGTTCGCCGATTGCGCGGCAGGTTTCCACATCCTCGTCGCAGATGGCGGCGGCCTCGCGCCATGCGAGTGCTGCGCGCCCACCGCGCGGATGATTGCGCAGATGATCGCGCATGCGCTTCAGCGCCCAGCGCAGATTGATGGCGGTAGGACGGGTTTCGGCGAGCATATCGTGCGCGCGGTCGAGCGCTTCGTCGCTTGCATCCTCGCGCATGGCGAGTGCGATTCCGTATGCCGCCGTCGCCCCGATAAGCGGCGCGCCGCGCACGATCATGGTTTTGATAGCGTGTGCGCAATCGGCAGCGCTGCGCAATGTCAGCGTCGCGAATTCATGCGGCAGCTTCGTCTGGTCGATGACTTCGACGGCGTTGTCGCCGAGCGGCCAGATGGTGCGGTAATGATGGCCGTTGATTTTCATGAATCCCCTCCCCCGAGCCGCTTCGCGTCTCGCCCCCTCCCGCAAGGGGAGGGGGGAAGGTGAGTCCATGATCTTCTCCCTCCCCTTGCGGGAGGGAGCGATGCGGCTTCGCGCAGCGAAGGCGCGTCGAGGGAGGGGTTCAACATTAATGTCCTTCGAACGCCACCAGCGCCGTCACATCCTTGCCGAGCGCGCGGATTTTGTCGGCGCCGCCGAGTTCCGGCAGGTCGATTACGAAGGCGCAGCCCACGATTTTCGCGCCCGCGCGCTCCAGCAATTTGATCGCGGCAAAGCAGGTGCCGCCCGTGGCGATGAGATCGTCCACGATCACCACATACTCGCCGGGCTTCACGGCATCGGCGTGAATTTCCACGCGGTCCTTGCCGTATTCGAGATCGTAATCTTCGCCGATCACGGTGTGCGGCAGCTTGCCCTTTTTGCGCACCGGCACGAAGCCTATCGATAGTTGATGCGCCACAGCACCGCCCAGAATGAACCCGCGCGCTTCTATCCCTGCGATCTTGTCCACGCGCACGCCCGCATAAGGCTGCACCAGTGCGTCCACCGCGGCGCGGAAGGCGCGCGGGCTGCCGAGCAGCGTGGTGATGTCGCGAAACATGATGCCGGGTTTGGGGTAATCCGGAATCGTGCGGATAGTGGATTTGAAGTCCATTTCAGGCTCCTTTGAGCACGCGGCCTGCAACCGCATCGAGTTTGGCGAACAATTCCGGATCGCGCTTTTCCGGCGCGGTGATGACAGCGGTATCCAGCGTGGTTTCGATGCCGAGCGGCGAAGGCTTGCGCACCGGCCCCAGTTTAGGCGCTACGCGCTTCACCAGCGCGCGCGCTTTGTCGGCATTCGCCGTCAGCACCTTGATCACCTGATCGACGGTGACGTGATCATGCGCGGGGTGCCAGCAATCGTAATCGGTCACCATCGCCACCAGCGCGTAAGGCAGTTCCGCCTCGCGCGCGAGCTTGGCTTCGGGCATTGCCGTCATGCCGATCACGCTGCAGCCCCAGCTTTTGTAGAGCTTGCTTTCGGCGAGCGTGGAGAATTGCGGGCCTTCCATGGCCAGATAGGTGCCGCCCTTGGTGTGGCCGATGTTTTCCTCGCGGCAGGCTTGCTCAAGCGCATCCGCAAGCTTCGGGCAGATGGGATGGGCGAGCGACACATGCGCCACGAATCCCTTGCCGAAGAATGTCTTCTCGCGGGCGTGCGTGCGGTCGATGAACTGATCCACGATCACGAAATGGCCCGGCGCCAGTTCCTCGCGGAAGGAGCCGCAGGCCGACACCGAAATGATGTCGGTGGCGCCCGCGCGCTTCAGTGCGTCGATATTGGCGCGGTAATTGATGGTGGTCGGCGAATGCACATGCCCGCGGCCGTGGCGCGGTAAAAACACCATGTCCACGCCTGCCAGCGTGCCGAAATGCAGCTCGTCGCTCGCCTCGCCCCAGGGGCTTTTCATGCGCTCCCAGCGCGCGCCTTCAAGGCCGGCGATGTCATAAACGCCGCTGCCGCCGATAATGCCGAGAACGGTTCTGGTCATGGGCCCGCTTGTCTAGAAAGCGGGCCCTTTTATCACGCGCGGAGCGTCGATCAATGCGCGTCCTTCCAGACGCGGCGATAGGAGAGATAGAGCAGCCCCGCGAACGCCAGCAGGAACACCATCACGCCGAAGCCTATCTGCTTGCGCTCTTCCATCTTGGGCTCCGACGCCCAGCTGAGGAAGGTCACGACGTCATGGGCTTCGTGATCCACCGTGTTGGGCGTGCCGTCGGAGAAGGTGACGGAACCATCGGCCAGCGGGGGCGGCATGGAGATGTTCCAGCCCGCGAAATAGGGGTTGTAATATTTGTTCGCCAGCACGGTGAAACCGGCGGGTGGTTTCTGGCCGAAGCCGGTGATGATCGAATAGACATATTGCGGCCCACCTTCGCGCGCTTTCACGATCAGCGAAAGATCCGGCGGCAGCGCGCCGTTGTTGGCCGTGCGCGCGGCTTCTTCATTGGCGAAGGGTGCCGGGAAATGATCGGCCGCTGTGCCGGGGCGCGTCAGGCGTTCGCCCTTGTCGTCGAACAATTCGCCTTTGTCATTGGGCTCGGCAGGAACCTTGTAGCCCGCCGCGATTGCCTTCATTTCGGCTTCGGTGAAGCTGGGGCCACCCGGCTCGCTGAGCGCGTGGAACGCCACGAGGTTGAGGCTGTGACAGGCCGAGCAGACTTCCTTGTAAACCTGGAAGCCGCGCTGCAGCGCCGCCTTGTCATACATGCCGAAGGGGCCTTCGAAGGACCAGTGCACATCCTTGGGCGGCAGCGGATCGCCGGTCTTGGCGAACGCTGTTGCCGACAAGGCGACGCTCAGGGCCAGGCCAAGCGGGAGAGCAAAGCGCATCATATTCTCCTTACTCGGCCGCGGCCGCGCCAAGTACGGACTTGGCAATGCTGTCGGGCAAAGGCTTTGGTGTTTCGATAAGACCGAGGATCGGCATGATCAGCCAGAAGAAGGCGTAGTAATAAATCGTGCCCAGACGCGCCACCCACACCAGCGGCAAATCCATGCCGCCGAGGTTGAGCGATGCATCCGCGCTTTGCGAACCGACATAGCCAAGAATGATGCAATCCACCAGGAACACCCAGAAGAACTGCTTCATCAGCGGACGGAAACGGTTGGAGCGCACCTTGGAGCTGTCGAGCCACGGGATGAACACCAGCGTGATCAGCGCGCCGAACAACACCAGCACGCCGATCAGCTTTTGCGGCACGGAGCGCAGCATCGCGTAGAACGGCAGGAGATACCATTCGGGCACGATATCGGGCGGCGTCACCAGCGGATTGGCAGGCGTGTAATTGTCCGGATTGCCCACGAAGTTCGGCGCATAGAACACCAGCACCGCAAACAGGATCACGAACAGCGAGAGATAGAACGCGTCCTTCGCCGTGTAATAGGGATGGAACGGAACCGTATCCTGCGGGCCTTTCACATCGATGCCGAGCGGATTGTTGTTGCCCGGCACATGCAGCGCCCAGATATGCAAGCCCACGACGCCCGCGATCACGAAGGGCAGAAGGTAATGCAGCGAGAAGAAGCGGTTCAGCGTTGCGTCGCCCACCGCAAAATCGCCCCACAAGAGATGCGTCAGCGCCGTGCCGACCCAGGGGATTGCGCTGAACAGGCTGGTGATGACGGTGGCGCCCCAGAACGACATCTGTCCCCACGGCAGCACGTAACCGAAAAAGGCCGTCGCCATCATCAGGATGTAGATCACCACGCCGAGAATCCAGATCACTTCACGCGGCGCTTTATAAGAGCCGTAATAGAGCCCGCGGAAGATATGGATATAGACGGCGAGGAAGAACATCGAGGCGCCGTTGGAATGGATGTAGCGCAACAGCCATCCGTAATTCACGTCGCGCATGATGTTTTCGACGGAATCGAACGCCATCCCCGCATTCGGCACGTAATGCATCGCCAGCACGATACCGGAGACGATCTGCACGCCGAGGCAGAAAGTGAGGATGCCGCCGAAGGTGTACCAGATGTTCAAATTCCGCGGCGTCGGGAACGTGGTCATGGTGTCGTTGGCGAGCCGCAGAATGGGCAGCCGCGTATCGAGCCATTTGGTGAAGGCTGTTTTGGGAACGTAAGTGGAGGGGCCTGACATCTTGCGCTCCGTTATCCGACCTTGATGCGTGTGTCGGTGAGGAAGGAATAGGGCGGCACCGCGAGATTCTCGGGTGCTGGACCTTTGCGGATGCGCCCGGCCGTGTCGTATTGCGAGCCGTGGCAATGGCAGAGCCAGCCGCCGAAATCGCCCTCGAAAACGGTGGGGGTGCAGCCCAGATGCGTGCACACCCCGACGAGCACCAGCCATTCCGGCTTGATCTCGCGGTTCTGATCGGTGGCCGGCGCGTCTTCCGGCAGATTGGCGTTGCGCGCCTTCTGATCGGGCAGATCGGAAACCTGCACGGCGCGCGCCTCGGAAATCTCCTTGGGCGTGCGGCGGCGGACGAACAGCGGATGGCCCCGCCACTTCAGCACCACCTGCTGGCCCACCTGAATGGAGGAGATATCCGCTTCGATGGAAGCCAGCGCCAGCACCGAGGCCGACGGATTCATCTGGTCGATGAACGGCCACGCGGCCATTGCGGCGCCGACGGCACCCACGGCCCCCGTCGCGATATAGAGAAAGTCGCGCCGTGTGGTATCGGCCGCTGTCGTCGTTGCCACTGGTTCACCTATTGTAATCAGGCGGTCCGGGAGGGAGAAACCGCACATGCACCGTCCCCGGATTTCCGGCGCAATCGCGGGCTAAAATAGAGAGTCGAATTTGGAGGGTCTTGCGGCACGATGACGCAGAAAACCTCAGATTTCTCCGAGCCTTGAGAGGTGAATGACGTTACATGCGGCTGGCGCTTTTTCAACCCGACATTCCCCAAAACACCGGCGCCCTCATCCGGCTGGGCGCATGCGTCGGCGTGGGTGTGGATATCATCGAGCCTTGCGGCTTTCTCTTCAGCGACAAGGGCCTGAAGCGGTCGGGCATGGATTATCTGGAACTGGCCGAGGTGACGCGCCACGCTTCTTGGGCGGCGTTTCGCGCGGGTGTCCGGGGGCGGCTGGTTCTGTTGACCTCCAAGGCGAGCATTCCCTACACCGAATTTGCATTCGAGGCGGATGACATCATTCTGTTGGGCCGCGAGAGCGCGGGCGTGCCGCAGGACGTGCACGATGCAGCCGATGCGCGACTGCGCATTCCACTAAAGCCCGGCTTGCGCTCGCTCAATGTGGCGCAGGCCGGAGCCATGGCATTGGGGGAAGCGTTGCGACAGACGAAGGGATTCCCGTGAGCGAGCAAAAACAACGCGCCCGCGCCTGGTTCGAGGAATTGCGCGACCGCATCTGCGCGGCCTTCGAAAAAATCGAAGAGGAAGCGGGAAGCAGCGCCCGCTTCGAACGCAAGCCATGGTCGCGCGCGCCGGAAGACGGCGCCGAAAGCGGCGGCGGCACGATGGCGCTGATGCATGGGCGCGTGTTCGAGAAAGTGGGCGTGAACGTCTCCACCGTTTACGGCACCTTCAGCCCGGAATTCGCCAAGCAGATCGACGGCGCGGATGTCGACCCGCGTTTCTGGGCGAGCGGCATCTCCCTTGTCGCACATATGCAAAATCCGCATGTGCCCGCCGTGCATATGAACACACGTCATATCGTGACGACGAAACATTGGTTCGGCGGCGGTGCCGATCTCACGCCCATGTTTCCCAATGAGGAAGACGCGCGCGATTTCCACGCCGCGCTCAAGCACGCCTGCGACGCGCACGATCCCACCCACTACCCCCGCTTCAAGCAATGGTGCGACGAATATTTCTTTTTGCCGCACCGCAACGAACCCCGCGGGGCTGGCGGCATCTTCTACGATCATCTGAATTGCGGCGATTGGGAGAAAGATTTCGCCTTTACCCGCGATGTGGGGCTGGCATTTGCCGGGGTCTATCCCCAAATCGTCAGGAGGCGGATGAATCGAAAGTGGACGGAAGAAGAACGCGCCCACCAGCTCATCCGCCGGGGACGCTATGTGGAATTCAATTTGCTCTATGACCGGGGCACGCAATTCGGTCTCAAGACCGGCGGCAATGTTGAGGCGATCCTCATGAGCCTGCCCCCGGAAGCCCGCTGGCCCTGAGAGACGAGGTTTTCTTGCTGCACGACATGCACCCCGCCGTCATAGCGCTCGTTCAGGTGATCCTGATCGACATTGTGCTGGCGGGCGACAACGCAGTCGTGATCGGCATGGCGGCATCGCGCGTGCCCAAGGCCAACCGGCGCAAGGTGATCTTCTGGGGTCTGACCGCAGCCGTCATCCTTCGCATCATTCTGGCGATGAGCACCGCCACGATTCTGGAACGGATCGGGCTGATGTTCGCGGGCGGCATTCTGCTGCTGTGGGTTTCGTGGCGGCTTTATCGCGACATCGCGCATTCCGGAGATGAAGCGGTCGGCGCAGAGACGATTGCAGAAACAAAAAAAACCGATGGTATTGCCGCCGTCGCGCTGACGGCCGCGCAGGAACGCAGCGGCCTGCGCCGCGCGATCATCCAGATCGTGGTGGCCGATCTTTCCATGTCGCTCGACAATGTGCTGGCGGTCGCGGGCGCGGCGATGGATCACGTCTGGGTGCTGGCAATCGGGCTTGTGCTTTCGATTGCGCTGATGGGCGTTGCGGCCTCGCTGATCGCGGGCCTTCTGCAACGCCATCCCTGGATCAGCTACGCGGGGCTTATCATTGTCGTTTACGTGGCGATGCGCATGATCTGGTTCGGCGGCTGGGAAATCATGCACGCGACGTAGGACCGCGTTAGAATTGCATTAATTCAAACACCGTCATGGCCGGGCTTGTCCCGGCCACCCATGAACACTTCTCTAGACGGAGGTTATGGGTGGCCGCCACAAGGGCGGCCATGACGAAACGATAGGTTTAAACGACCTTCAACAGCAGCGCTGTTGCATCATCACTCTTCTTAAATCGCGGAAACCGCCTGCCATCCGGATCGGTTTCTTCGATGGCGCGCAATTCTTCGCCCAGCGCGGCAAGACCTTTCGACAATGCGGCCTCGACCAGTGCATCGGCGCTGTAGAGTCCGTAATCGCCCGCCAGCAGCAGAAATCCGTCGCTGGCCAGCAACACAATCGTTCCCGCTTCCGCTGCAATCTGCGCCGATGACGCATGATCGGCCGCGCGCGCGTCGGGTCCGAACAGCCAGCCGCCTTTATCCGTGTTCACGCGATTGCGCGCCTTGCGCAGCGCTTCGAGATATTCCGGACGGTTGATGCCTGCCGCGGGCGCCAGGCCCCGCGCATCGGCCAGCATTTTTACGCGCGTTGCTTCCAGCGCACGCTTTTCGAACGCTTCGCCCACGATCTGCACGGCACTTTCGCCACGCTTCACCAGCGCACCGCAATCACCATACCACAGTGCATCGAACCCTTGTTCATTGCGCGCGACAAACATCATCGACGCAAACGGCATTTCATAAGTTGCCACCGGCGCGCGGCGGCGCAGCCCCTTAAAGGAATTTTCTGCATCCGCAAGGGCTGCGCGCAACGCATCTTTCGGCCTTCGATGGCTCGCATGGGCCATCAATCGCCGCGAACCGAATTTGGCCAACCACGCGGCATCGCTCTCGCCCGGCATCAAGGATTCGCCGAGCCCCGTCGCGCCGTCGAACACCACGGCAGCATTTTCAGCATGCGCGAACGCATCGTCATTCGGTTTGGCCGGATTGCCGGGAATCGTGAGCGCGTCGATGAATTCGAAACTCATCTAATATGCCGTGGCCTGCACGACGGCTTTCATGCGCTCTGCCAGCGAGAATTCATCTTCGGTGAAATCGGCGTCGATCCACCAATCTTCAACTTCGGACAGAATGCGCCCCACCAGCGGGCCTTCCGGCACGCCCGCCGCCATCACATCGCGGCCCGTCAGCGGAAAATGGGGGCGCGTCCACGCGTCCGCCAGCGCCAGCAGCGCGCGCCACTGAATGGAATTGGATTCCTTGGGATCTTCCGCCCAGCGCAGGAAAACGCGGTCCTTGAAGGTTCTCGGCCCGATCCGATAGAGCAATTTGCGCACTTCGCGAATGGAGAGATAGGACATGATCTTCTCGCGTCCGCTCGCGATTTCCTCCAGCCGCATGCGATCCGCATTCGACAATTTCCAGCGGTCGGCCACCGCGCGCGCCGCGTTCACATTGTCCGGCAACAGCGCCGCCAGCCGCAATACGGGATCGGCCACGAAGAAATTGTTCGCATCGATGGAAGCGAGCCGAGAAATCCGCGCAATCTGCAGCGTGCCGGGAAGAATTTCGCCAAGAATTCCCGATGCCGCCATCACGCGCAGAACCGGCGCAGGATTCTCCGCTTCCAGCAATCGCAACATTTCTTTTTGGATGCGTTCGCCGGAAAGTTTGGCGAGCCCTGCTTTTTCTTCGGCCACCGCGTGCAGCGCTGTCGCTTCGATATCGCCCCTGCCGTACCAAGCATGAAAGCGGAACAGCCGCAATATGCGCAAATAATCCTCGCGGATGCGCGTGACAGCATCGCCCACGAAACGCACGCGGTTCAGTTTCAGATCGGCGACGCCGCCCACATAATCGGACACTTCGCCATTCGCATCCATATAAAGCGCGTTCATCGTGAAATCGCGACGTTGCGCGTCTTCCACCCAATCGGTGGTGAAGGCCACTGTCGCGCGCCTGCCATCCGTCGCCACATCGCGGCGCAGCGTGGTGATCTCGAACGGCAATCCGTTCGCAATCGCCGTGACCGTGCCGTGTTCGATACCGGTCGGCACGGCACCCAGCCCTGCTGCCTTCAACCGTTTCACAACCTCGTCGGGCAGCAGCGGCGTTGCAATGTCGATTTCGCTGACCGCTTCGCCCATCAATGCATTGCGCACAGCACCACCCACGAACCGCGCGTTTCCGCCCAGCGCCGCCATCACCGCGCGCGTTTCGGGCTCACGCATCCATTGATGATTGACGGGATCGATCTTCACTGCGTCTTCTCCACATGACCGGGCACGATCTGCCCGTTCACGACATGGGGCGCAACATACACGCCCTTGGTCGTCTCACCTTCCGTCAATCCCACAAAAATGAATCCGGCCACCACCAGCATCAATCCCACAATGAAAAGCGTCGTCCATGGCGTGTGCGGCGCAGGCTTGCCCCGTGCGCGCAGCACCAGCAGAACATACGTGCCATAGATCGCAAACGGAATGAGGAAAAGCAGCCAACTCTCGGCAATCGTGCGGATCATGCATTTAGCCTTTCCGCGAAATTCACCAGAATGGCCGCGGTCGCGCCCCATATATAATGGCGGTCGTAATGGAACGCCCAGAATTCGCGGGCGCGGCCCTGCCATTCGCGGCTCTGGCGCGAGCGGTTTTTGGGATCGAGCAGGAAGGCGAGCGGCACTTCGAAAATCTCCGCGACTTCATCCGGATTGGGCGTCAGCGTGAAGCCTTCGCGCAACATGCCCACAACCGGCAGAATCGCATAGCCCGTTCCGGTCTCGTAAGCATCGAGAAATCCTGCGATCGAAACATAGCTCGCCTCGATTCCGGTTTCCTCATGGGTTTCGCGCAGCGCCGTATCCACCAGCGAAACATCATCCGCATGAGCGCGGCCGCCGGGAAAACTCACCTGCCCCGCATGACTCGGCAGATGCAGTGTGCGCCGCGTGAACAGCACGCTCGGCTCGGCGCGCGCGATGATCGGCAGCAGCACGGCGGCGGGCGCCAGATCGCGCTTGGTTTTCGGGCGCGACCCGGGATTGAGATCGTAATCGCCGCGCGTCGGCGCCAGCGGCAGCGCGGGCGCGGTGGAAAGCAGTTTCGCGTGCAGCGATTCCAGATCGTTCATGAAATCCGCCCGAGCGGAAAGAACACACCGCCGCTCCACACGCCCAGCATGCCGTTCTCACCAGGCACCGCCATATCGGCAAGCTGGTAGAAAACCGCGCGCGATATCCGCGCCTCCAATCCCCGGCGCACATGCACGTAAGGCGATGGTTCGTCCGTATGCGGATTTGTTTCCACGCGGATGGGATTTTCCGCGCCCGCCACCGTCTCATCTCCCACATTGGTGGTGAAGATGAGGCACTGATCGGGCCCCTCGCCTTCCGCGCGCAACAGCACCGCCATGAACGGCGCATCCTCCACCACGATGCGCATTTTCTCGCCGGGCGTGACAAGATGAAATCCGTCCGGGTCTTTCCGCAATATCGTGGAAAAGAGCCTCACGAGTTCGTGGCGCCCCACCGGCGTTCCCTCATGGAACCATGTGCCGTCGCGCGCAATTCTGATGTCTATGTCGCCGCAATGGGCCGGGTTCCATTTTTCGACAGGCGGAAGCTTGCGCCCCGCCGCCAACTCGCGCTGCAGGCTTGCCAATCCGAGGGAAAGTCCGTCCGTCATGATATCCGCAGTTGCACGAGGCGCTTGGGGGTGCAACATAAAAGCCCGGCCCGACGATAGCCCCGGACCCGCGCGTTTCCAAACGGACCTGCCATGAATGATGCATCGACATTGACCGAAGACGGCGCGGTCGCGGAGGCCGAAGCCGCCGCCACCATTTTTGCCCGCGTGCGCGAAGCTATCGGGCGCGTCATCTTCGGCCAGCGCGATGTGGTGGATCAGACATTGGTGACGCTGCTGGCGGGCGGCCACGGGCTTCTCATCGGCGTGCCGGGCCTCGCCAAAACGCGGCTGGTAGAAACGCTGGGCATTGCGCTGGGGCTCGACTGGAAACGCATCCAGTTCACGCCCGATCTGATGCCCGCCGACATCATCGGTTCCGAAGTGCTGGAGGAAGCCGATGGTGGACGGCGGAGTTTCCGCTTCATCAAGGGCCCGGTGTTCACGCAACTCTTGATGGCCGACGAAATCAATCGCGCGAGCCCGCGCACGCAATCCGCTTTGCTGCAGGCGATGCAGGAACGCTATGTGACGGTTGCGGGCGCGCGCTACGATCTGCCCAAACCGTTTCACGTTCTCGCCACGCAGAACCCGCTGGAGCAGGAAGGCACCTATCCACTGCCGGAAGCGCAGCTCGACAGATTTCTGCTGCAAATCGATGTCGGCTATCCCGACCGCGAATCCGAAAAGCAGATGCTGATCGCCACCACCTTCGGCGATGAAAGCGCGCTGGCGCCGGTTTGTACGCCTGCCGATTTGATGGCGGCGCAGGCCATTGTGCGCCGTTTGCCGGTGGGTGAAAAAGTGGTGGATGCGATTTTGCGGCTGGTGCGCGCGGCGCGCCCGCAAGACGGCGCACCGGAATTGCGCGACTATATTTCCTGGGGACCGGGGCCGCGCGCCAGCCAGGCCTTCATGCTGGCGGTGCGCGCGAAGGCGCTGATCGAGGGACGGTTTGCTCCGTCTACGGATGATGTGGCGGCCCTTGCCCAGCCTGTGCTGCGCCATCGCATGGCGCTGAATTTTTCGGCCCGCGCCGAAGGCACCACCATCTCCGACGTCATCGAGCGGCTCGTGCGGAGCAATCTTTGACGTCGCGCCTGCAGGATCAGGCCGAAGCGCTTGCCGCCGGTCTGCCGCCGCTGCTGGTGGCGGCGGAGCGGCTGGCTTCCTCCGTCAGCCTCGGCGTGCATGGACGGCGCAAATCGGGCATGGGCGAAAGCTTCTGGCAATTCCGCCGCTACACTGCGGAGGATCCCTCCACATCCATCGACTGGCGGCAATCGGCGAAATCGCAGCACCTCTTCGTGCGCGAACGCGAATGGGAAGCCGCCGAAGCCGTATGGTTCTGGCGCGATGGTTCGGCGGGCATGCAATTCAAATCGGACTTCGCCGAAGTCTCCAAGATCGACCGTGCAACGGTTCTCGCGCTGGCGCTGGGCGCGCTGCTCATTCGCGGCGGCGAGCGCATTGCGCTGCTGGGCGATGGTCACGGCCCCGCAACCGGGCGATTGCCCTTGCGCCGCATCGGCCATGAACTGATCGATTTCGCACCGCGTGACGAAGCGCTGCCGCCCGATGCGCCGGTGACGAAGAATTCGCAATTCGTATGGCTCTCCGATTTTCTTTCGCCGCTGAGCGAGATCGAAACCGCGATGCGCAGACTTTCGCACAATGGTCTCACCGGCCATCTCGTGCGCATTGTCGATCCGGCGGAGGAGGATTTTCCCTTCACCGGCCGCACGCGCTTCGAAGCCGCAAACATGCGCGAAACCGAAACGCTCGGCCGTGCGGAGAATGTGCAAAGCGCCTATCGCGCCCGCTTCCGCGCGCATGGCGAAACGCTTGGCGCGCTCGCGCGGCGGCTCGGCTGGGGCTATCTCGCCCACCGCACCGACAAGCGCCCCGAAACCGCCCTTGTTGCGCTCTACACCGGGCTTTCCGGCGCGCAGGCGAAGAATCGCAGCGCGTAAAAAACGCATGTACAAAAACAAACAACAATTGTCATCCCCGGCGAGCGTCGCGCGCAGCGCGCGCAATGTGAGGGAAGGGGACCCAGGTGTTCAGCCCATGCGCGGTGTCAATACCTGGGTCCCCTTCCCTCGCGCGAAGCGTTGCTTCGCACTCGCCGGGGATGACACTGTATTTGTGTGTTACGCATGAGCATCTTTTCGACAATCACGTTCGGCGCGCCATGGATTCTTCTGGCGCTTGCGATCCTTCCTGCGATTTATTTCCTGCTGCGCGTGACGCCGCCGAGCCCGTGCCGTGTGATTTTTCCGCCGCTGCGTTTGCTGCTGGGATTGGCGGGATCTGAAGAAACGCCCGCGCGCACGCCGCTCTGGCTGTTGCTGATGCGATTGCTGGCGGCAGCGCTCGTGATTGTCGCACTCGCCGAACCGATGATCGGTGCGCCGCAGAAAGCCATCGGCTCCGGACCGCTGGTTCTCTTCATCGATAATGACTGGACTGCGGCACACGCGTGGGATGCGCGCGAAACCGCAATCTCCGATGCGCTGAGCGCAGCCGATCATGCCGGACGCGCCGTCATCATCGCGGCAACAGCCAGCGCACCGGATATGTCGCTGTTGGATGCGGCAAGCGCGCTGCGCAATGCGCGCGAACTGGAGCCGCAGCCATGGTCGCCCGACCGCGCTCGCACCGTCGCAGCACTCGCCAAGGTAAAATTCGCCGCGCGCCCCGAAATCATCTGGCTCAGCGACGGGATCGACCATGGTGATGCCAAAAAAACTGCCGCTTCCCTTTCCAAAATCGGCGCGCTGAAAATCTATGCCGACGCCATCGGGCCTTTGGGCCTGAAGCCGGAAACCAATCAATCGGATGGTTTCAAGGTCACGATCATTCGCGCAGGCACCGATGGTGCGCGTCAAGGCGAAGTGCAGGCGCTGGGCGCGCATAGCGAAAATCTCGCAAGCGCGCCGTTCCGTTTTGCGCGCGGCGAGAGTGAGACCAATGCGAAAATTCCGCTGCCGCTGGAAGTGCGCAACGAAACCCAGCGCATCGCCATCGCGGGCGAGGATTCAGCGGGAGCGTTGCGCCTGCTCGATACCAGCGCGCACCGCCGCGTCGTCGGCCTCGTCTCCGCCAGCAACGCGCAGAACGAACAGCCGCTGCTGTCGGACGTCTATTATCTCGAACGCGCGCTGTCGCCTTACGCCGATCTGACGAAAGGCACGATATCGGACGCGCTCGGCCGCAACGTTTCCATTCTGATGCTGGCCGATGTCGGGCGCATCGTCGGTAGCGATTACAACAATGTCGCGCAATTCGTTGCCAATGGCGGTGTGCTGGTGCGCTTTGCGGGCGGTCGCATGACCGCGGATGTGGACGATCTCGTGCCCGTGAAATTGCGCAATGGCGGACGCTATCTCGGCGGTGCGATGGGCTGGGCGGAGCCGCAGCATCTCGCACCGTTCCCGGATTCCAGTCCGTTTCGTGGCATTTCCATCCCAAATGATGTCACCGTGTCGCGGCAGATATTGGCGGAGCCTTCCGTCGAACTCAGCGAGCGCACCTGGGCGCGGTTGGCGGACGGCACCCCGCTCGTCACCGCCGAACAGCGCGGCAAGGGATGGATCGTACTCTTCCATGTGACGGCGGGGCCAGCATGGTCCACGCTGCCGTTGTCGGGACTCTATATCGACATGCTGCGGCGTGTGTTCGATCTGGCTGGCGGCGCGCATCCCGCCGACATGGGAACCGATGCCAACGCCGCTTTCCCACCGGTGATGGCGTTGGACGGTTTCGGCCATCTGCACAAGCCGCCCGCCGAAGCACTGCCGATCCGCGGGCGCGATCTGGCGAAGGTGAAACCATCACCCACACATCCGCCGGGCCTCTACGGCAATGAAGGCGCACAAATCGCGATCAACATTGTCGACGCGAACACAACGCTCGCACCCATGACGCTTGCAACGCAGAATTATGCGGGCAGCACCGCGCTGGCGCTGCAGCCTGTTCTGCTCGCGTTGGCGATCTTGCTGCTGATCATGGACGCGACGATTTCGCTGTTCCTGCGCGGCTATATTTCTCTGCCGCGCGCGCGGGCCATTGGCGCGGTGTTTTTCGGGTTGCTCATCCTGCATCCGCAATTCGCGCGCGCCGACGATGCGTTCGACATGAAAGCCGCGCTCGATACGCGGCTGGCTTACGTCATCACCGGCGCGCCGGATGTGGATGCGATGAGCAAGGCGGGGCTCACCGGCCTCGGGCTCTGGCTGAAGGCGCGCACATCCTATGAGCCGCAGGAACCGCTCGGCATCGATCTGGATCGTGACGATCTCACATTCTTTCCGCTGATCTATTGGCCGATGGATCCGCGCGAGAAAGATCTCTCGCCGCAGGCGCTGAGCAAACTCGCCGATTACATGAGGAATGGCGGCACGCTGCTGATCGACACGCGCGATCTTTCGCTGGGCTCTTCACGCGGACCGGATTCGCCCGGCCAGCAAACGCTGCGCCGCCTGCTCGGCAAGCTCGATCTGCCCGCACTGGAACCGATTCCGTCCGATCATGTGCTGACGAAAGCGTTTTATCTGCTGCGCGATTTTCCCGGCCGCTGGGATGGCGGCAAGGTGTGGGTGGAAGCGCTGCCGCCGCCCGATCCCGATGCGGGGCCATCGCCCGCGCGCGGCGGCGATGGCGTTTCACCCGTCATCATCGGCGGCAATGATTGGGCATCCGCCTGGGCGGTGGATGCGAACGGCCAGCCGATTGCCGCCGTCGTGCCCGGCGGCGACGAGCAACGCGAACTCGCCATCCGCTTCGGCATCAATGTGGTGATGTATGCGCTGACCGGCAATTACAAAACCGATCAGGTGCATGTGCCCGCGCTGCTGGAGCGGCTCGGCAAATGACGATGCTGGCGCAACAATCTCAACATATTCCCTCTCCCCCACTGGGGGAGAGGGTTAGGGTGAGGGGGTCTCTCCGGAAATATCTCGGCGGCTGCCCCCTCACCCCGGCCCTCTCCCCCAATGGGGGAGAGGGGGATGGTGATCGATGAGCTACGCCATCGATTTCGCTCCGCATGTTTCGCCAGCGCTTTTGTGGGCGTTGATCGCGGGCGCGGTGCTGCTGACGCTGGCCGGGTTCATCCTGCGCGCGCGCGGCGCCTGGGCGCGGGGGCTGGCGTTTGCGGTGATGCTGGCAGCACTCGCCAATCCTCTGATCGTGCATGAGAAGCGCGAGCCCTTGCCCGATGTCGTGGCGCTGATCGTGGATCATTCGCAAAGCATGGATGTGCGCGGGCGGCGCGCCGAGGCCGATGCGGCGCTTGCCAAAATCAAAAAACAATTGCGCGGCGACAAGAGCCTTGAAATCCGCGAGGCCAGTGTCGAAACCCGCAACAATGGCGAAGACAACGGCACGCAATTGTTCGCGGCGCTGGACAGCGCGCTCGCCGATGTTCCGCCGGAGCGTGTGGCCGGCGCCATCGCCATCACGGACGGCCAAGTGCATGACGCGCCCGCCAAACTCAATATGCATGCGCCGCTCCATGCGCTGATCGCGGGCCAGCACAATGAACGCGACCGCAAGCTCTCCATCGTCAGCGCCTCGCGTTTTGCGATTGTCGGTCAGGATGCAGACATCGGGCTGCGCGTGGATGATTTCGGCGACGGCGATCACGCCTTTGCCGATGTCGATGTGCGCATCGATGGCGTGGATACGGCGTCGCGCGTGGTGCCGGTAGGCAAGGAAACCACCATCAAGGTTCCCGTCACGCATGGCGGCGAGAACGTGATCGAACTTTCCGCCAAGCCCGGCCCTGCCGAACTGACGCTGGAAAACAATCGCGCCGTGGTGGCGGTATCGGGCGTGCGCGACCGGCTGCGCGTGCTGCTCGTTTCCGGCGAACCGCATGCGGGCGAGCGCGTCTGGCGCAGCCTGCTGAAGGCCGATCCGTCCGTCGATCTGGTGCATTTCACCATCCTGCGCCCGCCGGACAAGCAGGACGCAACGCCCATCGGCGAGTTGTCGCTGATCGCGTTTCCCACCCATGAATTGTTTGTCGAAAAGCTCGATCAATTCGATCTGGTGATCTTCGACCGCTATCGCGAGCGCGGGATTCTGCCGCTCGCCTATTTCGAGAATATCGCGCGCTATGTGGAGAATGGTGGCGCACTGCTCGTATCCTCCGGTCCCGAATTCGCCGAGCCGCAAAGCATTTATCGCACGCCGCTCGCCGCCGTTCTGCCCGCGCAGCCGACCGGCGATATCGTCACGCAGGGATTCAAACCGATTGTCACCGCGGCGGGATTGGCTCATCCCGTCACGCGCGATCTGCCGGGCGAAAACACCGCCGACAAACCGCCGAGTTGGGGCCGCTGGTTTCGTTTGATCGGCGCCAATGCGCTGGCCGGGCAAACTGTGATGTCGGGGCCGGACAACAAACCGCTCCTGGTGCTGGACCATGTCGGCAAGGGCCGCGTCGCGGAATTGCTGTCCGATCATGCGTGGCTCTGGGCGCGCGGCTTCGAAGGCGGCGGGCCGGATGCGGAATTGCTGCGCCGTCTCGCCCATTGGCTGATGAAAGAACCGGAGCTGGAAGAAGAGCGGCTTTCCGCTTCCGTCACCAATGGCCAAATCACCATCGAGCGCCGCACGATGGCGGATGCCGCAAAGCCGGTGACGCTCACTTCGCCATCGGGAAAAACCAGCACCGTCAATCTGGCGAAGTCCGAACCCGGAATCTGGCGCGCGAATGCGCCCGCCAATGAACTCGGTCTGTATCGCCTGACGGATGGCACGCTCAGCACCGTCGCCGCATCCGGCCCGCTCAATCCGAAAGAAGTCGCCGACATGCGCGCCACCGATTCCATTCTCGGCCCGCTGGCGCGCGGCAGCGGCGGCGGCGTGCATTGGCTTGCCGATGGCATGCCGGATATCCGCCGCGTGGAATCCGGCCGCGATATGTCGGGCACAAACTGGATCGGCCTGCGCCGGAATGACGCCTATCGCGTCACCGCCGTGGAACAGCAGCCGCTGCTTCCGGCATGGCTGGCGGTAATCATTCTGCTCGGTGTGCTGTTGCTCGCGTGGCGCCTGGAAGGCCGATAGGCCGCAATTCTTCAAATCAATACCAGACGGCGAGCACCATTTTCGGCACGGGCGCCACTTGCCCGAATTTCCGCATGCAGACCAGCGTGACGAGTTGGGCGATGTCTGCCGGCATGGGCGCGATCTTCACAGTCTGCGACAATTCCGAAACAGGTCCCGCAATGCACAGCGTGTCGCCGTTCGGGTCGTTGACCATGGCATACATATATTTCCCGTTCGACCATTGCTCGGAGACCACGCCGATGCCGATAGGCGTCAGGCAACTGGCATACGGCGCGACAAACAATTGGGGGTGAGCGCTGCAAACGAACCCGTTCAGGACACCTCCGGGCAAATTCGCAAGCACACCTTCAATGCCATGCAACTTGGCGCCATGCGATTTGGCCGCCGCAGCACTGCCGGCAATCGTCATGCTGAGAACTGCAAGGATAACGCCCGCCCAAGCCCGAATACCCATGGTGCCCCCAGGCTTCGGCGCGGCCAGGCATTTGGCTTGCGCGTGAGAGCCAGGGCGGATGTGTACTTAAAGTTGTATTATTATAATATACATCTTTTAGGGGCATTGGGGGCGCAACAATTCGCGGCGAAAACTGCCCGCTTGCAAAGGCAAAAATAACTGCTTCAGTGCGCGCCCAACGCGGCGCCGCTCGCGCACACCGGCTCGTCGATGCGCGCGCGGCGCACATCGCCTTTCAGCGTGTCGAGTGCGCCGTCCACGAGTGCTACGCCGAGAATGCGCGTTGCATCCACCGGCCCCGGAAATTTCACGCCGCCGATCCGCGCAAAACCCACGCGGCTGTAATAGGGCTCATCGCCGACGAGAATGACGCTGCGATGGCCTCTCGCGCGCGCTTCATCCATGCCCTTCTGCATCAACGCGATGCCGATGCCGCGTCCGCGCTGATCGGATTGAACGGCGAGCGGGCCCAGCAGCAGCGATTTCTCATCGCCCACCGTCACCGGCCAAAAGCGCACCGAGCCGCGCAGGATTGCGCCTTCCATTGCGACGAAGCTCAAACCCGCTTCCGCCGCCACGCCCTCGCGCAGGCGATATGCGGATTTGGCGTAGCGTCCCGGGCCGAAGCTTTGCTCCACCAGCGCGTCGATCAGCGGCGCATCCTGCGGCCGTTCCGCTCTGATTTCCCACATGGGCCTGCCTCTTTTACAGACGCGGCCTCCCGTCTAGGCTCCGCGCCGCTATCAATCCGACGGAGGTAAACATGGGTGTACTGGAAGGCAAGGTCGTTCTCGTAACGGGCGGCGCAAACGGCATCGGCAAGGAATGCGCGCTGCTGGCGGCGAAGGAAGGAGCCGCGGTCGTCGTCAACGATCTGGGGGGCGCGGTTGCGGGCGGCGACGAAGGCTCGGCCGGGCCTGCCGAACAGGTGGCGCAACAAATCCGCGCGGCGGGCGGGAAGGCCGCGTCCAATTCGGATTCAGTGACGAGCCGCCCCGGCGTGGCGCGCATGATCGAGCAGGCGATGGATGAATTCAAAGGCCTGCACGCGATCATCAATCCCGCAGGCATTCTTCGCGACACCATGTTCCACAAAATGACCGACGAAGACTGGGACAAGGTGATCGAGGTGCATCTGCAAGGCAGCTACAATGTCTGCAAGGCCGCGATCAATCATTTCCGCGAGCAGCAGGAAGGTTCGTTCGTGCTGTTCACGTCCACCTCCGGCCTCATCGGCAATATCGGGCAAGCGAATTATGCCGCGGCCAAAATGGGCATTGTCGGGCTCTCGCGCATCATCGCGATGGAGGGCCTGCAGAAGAATGTGCGCTCCAACACCATCGCGCCCTTCGCCTGGACGCGCATGATCGCCACCATTCCCGTGAAGGACGAAGCATCCGCCAAGCGCGTGGACCGGATGAAAAACATGATGCGCGCCGACCAGGTGGCGCAGCTTGCGGTGGGCCTCGCCTCACCCGCCTGCAAGGATGTGTCGGGACAGATCTTCGCCGCGCGTGGCAATGAAGTGTTCCTGATGAGCCAGCCGCGCCCGGTGCGCGGCATCGGCAAGGTGGAAGGCTGGACGCCGGAAACCATTGCCAATCATTGCATGCCCGCGCTGAAGCCGAGCTTCCACGATCTGGGCGCCACGACATCGGTGTTCGGCTGGGACCCGATCTGAAAAATAAAATCCCCCTCCCCTCGCGGGAGGGGGCGCGGAGCAAAGCGACGCGGGGGAGGGCCGTTGCGCGAAGGCCCTCCCCCGAATGCTTTTCGCTTCGCTCAAATCATTCGCCCCCTCCCGCGAGGGGAGGGGGAAGATATTTCACCAATACGGACTCGGTTTTGTTTTGCTCACCATCTCGGCAAGGCGCCGCAATGTTGCTGCCGTCGTCCCGGTGGGCGGCGCTAAAGGATCGGCAAAAACGATTTCGGCGATTTCGAAATTCGGCCGGAAATCGATTTGCACATTCGTTACGCGGAAAAGCGCGATGACATTTGTCGCAATCCCTGCGGTGCGGGTGAACAGCCCCGCGAATTGCGGCGCATCGCCGGCGGCAAGGCCTACTTCTTCTTTCAACTCGCGCAGAATCGCTTCGGCCGGCGGTTCGTTGCGCTCAACGCCACCGCCCGGCAGATGCCAACCGCTCACATAGCGGTGGCGCACGAGCAATACATTGCCTTGCGCATTTTGCGCGACGGCAGCAACGCCGAATGCGACCGGCGACAGCAGCGATTTCAGGCTGACAATCAGCGCCGTCACCGCACCATGTTCCTTGCGTGTCAAATCGATGGGCCCCGCCTGTCCGCGTAACGCATATCTTAGAGCCCTGATCCTCGAGGACAATGGCCATATGCGCTTGCGTTAAGGATTTGAAAAGAACTGCGCTTTCGATCCCATTCTCTTTTTCCCGCGAAACGCCTGCAGAATTCCGCGGGCGTGAAAACCGCATTCACCCCTCCTTAAGGGCTTCTCTTAATACTGATGCCAGGCGGGCTGGGTCATTTCGGGTCAGTGCCGCGCGCACATTATTCGGGCCCATAGTCCAATGCTTCAGATCGGCGGCATCGTTTTCCTGTTCGCGACCGTGTTCGGCGGCTTCCTTGTTTCGGGCGGCTCGATGGAAGTCATCGCCGAAGCGCTGCCGCATGAAATGCTCACCATCGGCGGTGCGGCGATTGCAGCCCTTCTGATCGGCGGTTCGATCTATTCGCTGAAGAAGATCGGCGCCGAAGTGGGCAAGATCATCTCCGGCCCCAAATGGAAGCATGACGATTATCGCGATCTTCTCTGCCTGTTGTTTCTGCTCACCAAGACAATGAAAACCAAGGGCCTCATCGCGCTGGAAGCCCATATCGAGAAGCCCGAAGAATCCGGCATCTTCAAGCGCTATCCGCGCATCGCCAAGGATCATTTCGCGCTCACCTTCATCTGCGACACGCTGCGCATGATGACGATGAGTCTGGAAGACCCTCATCAGGTCGAGGCCGCGATGGAAAAGCAGCTTGAGAAGCATCACAACGAAGCGCTGGGCCCCGCCAATGCGTTGCAGACGATGGCCGATGGCCTGCCCGCGCTCGGCATCGTCGCCGCCGTGCTGGGCGTGATCAAAACCATGGGCGCGATTTCCGAACCACCGGAGGTGCTGGGCCGCATGATCGGTTCGGCGCTGGTGGGCACGTTCATGGGCGTGTTTCTGGCTTATGGAATCGTCGGCCCGATCGCCACGCGCCTCAAAGCGATCGTGGAAGATGAAACGCAGTTCTATCATGTGATCCGCGACATCCTCGTCGCGCATTTGCATGGCAACGCGGCGCAAGTGTCGGTGGAAATCGGGCGCGGCAGCGTGCCTTCGGAAGTGCAGCCGACGTTCCAGGAACTCGAAGAATCGCTGAACACGATCCCGCCGGAAGGCGCCTAGATTTTCGCCTTTTCGGCGCCGTCAGCGAGCGACGCGAAATAGGTCGCCAGCGCGCCCGCCAAAATGCCCAGCGGCACCGCGTAGATCACATCCATGTCGCAGCCAAGAACGATGATCGTCGTGACTGCCAACCCGGTCCATTGCGCCACGTTTTTCGGCATCCTGCGAAACACCCCGAGATTATGAGGCCAAGCCTAGGCGCAGGGTGTGCCAAAATGAAGTTGTTCCTTAAGAAATAGTTAAGGACCAAATTCGATGCCCTGCGCCAGTGGCAACGCATCGGAGTAATTGATGGTTGCGGTCTGCCTGCGCATATAGGCTTTCCAAGAATCGGAGCCACTTTCGCGGCCGCCGCCGGTTTCTTTTTCCCCGCCGAACGCGCCGCCGATTTCCGCGCCGCTGGGTCCGATATTCACATTGGCGATGCCGCAATCCGAGCCGGAGGCGGCGAGGAATTTCTCGGCTTCCTGCATATCCTGCGTGAAGATGCAGGAGGAAAGCCCCTGCGGCACCGCATTGTGCTTGGCCATCGCCTCATCGAAATCGGAAAAGCGCATCACATGGAGGATCGGCGCGAAGGTTTCGTGGCAAACAATGGCCGTCTGGTCCGGCATCTCCGCAATCGCAGGCTTCACATAAAACGCATTCGGATATTCCTGTTCATGCACGCGCCCGCCGCCGGTGATCTTGCCGCCTTCGTCGCGCGCGGCATCGAGCGCACGCTCCATGTTTTCATAAGCCCGCGCGTCGATCAGCGGCCCCACCAGGGTGCCCTTCTTCAGCGGATCGCCGATGGGCAGCCGCGCATAGACATTCTTCAGCGCCGGCACGAGCTTGTCGTAAATCGAATCATGCACGAACAACCGACGCAGCGATGTACAGCGCTGTCCCGCAGTGCCCACCGCCGCAAACAGAATCGCGCGCTCAGCCAAACCAAGCTTGGCCGACGGCGCCACGATCATCGCATTGTTGCCGCCGAGTTCGAGGATCGCACGTCCGAAACGCTGCGCCACAACAGGCCCCAATGCGCGGCCCATATTCGTGGAGCCGGTCGCACTTACCACCGGAACGCGTTTGTCTTTCGCCAGCGCCTCGCCCGCCTCACGTACGCCCAAGATCACTTGCGATAAATTGGCGGGCGCTTGCCCGAAACGATGCATTGCGCGTTCAAACAGCGCTTGCGTTGCCAGCGCCGTCAGCGGCGTTTTCTCGCTGGGCTTCCAGATCACGCTGTCGCCGCAGACGAGCGCCAGTGCGGCGTTCCATGCCCATACGGCCACCGGAAAATTGAACGCCGAAATCACGGCCACCGGCCCCGCGGGATGCCATTGCTCCATCATGCGATGGCCGGAGCGTTCGGACGCAATCGTCAATCCGTATAGCTGGCGCGAAAGACCCACCGCGAAATCGCAAATGTCGATCATTTCCTGCACTTCGCCCAAACCTTCCTGATGGATTTTCCCCATCTCGAAAGTGACGAGCGTCCCCAGCATGTTCTTGTGTTCGCGCAATTCCTCGCCGAACAGCCGCACCAATTCGCCGCGCTTGGGCGCAGGCACATCGCGCCAGAGTTTGAAGGCCTCGACGCTCTTGGCGATCTTGGTTTCGATGGAAGCCGCGTCATCGAAACGCACGTGCCCGATTTCCGCGCCGTCGATGGGCGAATGCACAGCATGATCGCCGACGGGCTTGATCCCGAAATGGGCGAGAAGTTCGGAGATATGCATCATTTTCCTTCCCTCAATTTCGTCAACGTCGTCGTCGGCGAGATCGCTTCGGGATCGACATGGATATGGATCAGCGCGGGCTTTTTGGCGCGCAACGCGTCGTTGAATGCGGTGGAAAATTCTTCGGTGCGTTTCACCGTATAACCCAGCGCGCCGTAAGATCGCGCCAGCGCTGCGAAATCGGGATTCTTCAGATCGGTGCCGATGACGCGGCCGGGATATTCGCGCTCCTGATGCATGCGGATCGTGCCATAGCTGCCATTGTCGAACACCAGCACGATGATCGCCGCGTCATATTGCATGGCGGTGGCAAGCTCCTGCCCGTTCATCATGAAACAGCCATCGCCCGCGCACGCCACCACCACGCGTTCAGGATGCACGATCTTCGCCGCCACCGCCGCGGGCACGCCATAGCCCATCGCGCCACTGGTCGGACCCAGCAGCGTGGGAAATCCGCGATAGAGATAAAACCGGTGCAGCCAACCTGCATAATTACCCGCGCCGTTTGCGAGGATCGCATCGGCGGGAAGCCGCGCATTCAACCATGCGAAAATCTCCGATGGATTGACATCGCCGGGTGCAGCGACAGGCTTCGTCCATGATTCATAATCGCTGCGCGCTTCGCGGCGGAAGGCGCGCCAATTCACGCTGGCGGGCGGACTGAGTTCCGCTGCCACACGCAGGAACGGTGCAACGCCGGAGACGATCGGCAAATCGGCCTGATAGACGCGATTCAATTCATCGGGGCTGGGATGCACATGCACGAGTTTCTGCGCCGGATTGGGTGCCGCGATGCGCGTGTAGCCATCCGTTGTCATTTCGCCCAACCGCGCGCCAACCACGATCAGCAGATCGCTTTCCTTGATGCGTTTGATAAGCGCAGGTGCCGCGCCAATCCCCAGATCGCCGCAATAGTTCTGATGTGTGTTGTCGAAACGATCCTTGGCGCGAAAGGATGTGCAGACCGGCAGATCGAACAGCTCCGCGAATTTGCGTGCGTCGGTGATCGCCTGAGCATCCCATCCAGGCCCGCCCAGAATGACGAATGGCCGCGCGGCCTGCATCAGCATCGCGCGCATACGCTGGATGGCCTCGCGCGAGGCTGCTGCTTCGCTCTTTTGATAGGGTTTGGTCGCGGGCGCGCTGCACTCGCCGCTCAGCACATCTTCCGGCAGCGACAACACCACCGGCCCCGGCCTGCCGCTGGTCGCCATCTGAAAAGCGCGTGCGACATATTCGGGAATGCGATTGGCGTCGCGGATTTCTGCTGCCCATTTCGCCAGCGGCGCGAACATTGCCTTGAAATCCACTTCCTGAAACGCCTCGCGGTCGAGCATCGATTGCGCCGCCTGCCCGACAAACAAAATCATCGGCGTGGAGTCCTGAAACGCCGTGTGCACGCCGATGCTGGCGTTGGTGGCACCCGGCCCGCGCGTGACGAAACAGATGCCCGGCTTGCCCGTCAGCTTGCCGTAAGCCTCCGCCATGTTCGCCGCGCCGCCTTCCTGACGGCAGGTGATGAGCTTGATCGCGTCGCGCGAATCATACAGCGCATCGAGTGCGGCGAGATAAGATTCCCCTGGCACGCAAAAGGCATGCGTGGTTCCGTGAAGTTTCAGCGCCTCGATGAGCGCCTGTCCGCCGGTTCGCATGTCAGCCTCATATTCCCTCTCCCCCACTGCGTGGGTGAGAGGGAGAGATCATATTCCCTTCGCGTAATAACGTCCGAAGCGATTGTTTAAAAAATCCGAAAGTTTCGCCTCTTCCTGCCGCACGAAACCTTTTTGCGGCAGTTTGCCTTCGACCAGCAGATCGGTCATAGCGCAAATGCCCGCGGCTGTGGTGATCTGGATGGCGCTCATAAGGCGGTCGCCGATGGTTTGCGCGTAGATTTTTTTTGCGTAACTTTCCTGCGTAAGCCGCCCCTCTCGCCAGCCCGACACCGTTACGAAGATCAGCACCACATCCTGCAACGTGATGGGGATCGCGGCTTCCAGCACATCCTTGAGCAATTCGCGGCGCAGGCCGAGCCGCAATTCGCGCACGAGAATCTTCACGATGTCGCGGTGGCCGGGATAGCGAACGGTCTTGTAGTTGAGATTTTCGACCTTGCCTTCCAGCGTGTCGCACAAAGTTCCCAATCCGCCCGATGTGTTGAAAGCTTCATATTCGGTGCCGTCCAGCGAGAAATGCTCCATCTCCTCAAGTGCTGGAACTTCGCCGCGATGGCCGTCGCGGATGGATTCGCATGGGTTGCAATATTCATTGATGAGGCCGTCGGTGGACCAGGTGAGATTGTATTTCAGCGCATTGTGCGGAAAAACGGGGAGCGCGCCCACGCGCATCTGCACATCGCGCAGCTTGTCGAATTTCTTGGCCAGATCATGCGCCACGATGGAAATGAATCCCGGTGCCAACCCGCATTGCGGGATGAAGGCGGTTTCTTCGCTCTCGGCGAGTTTCTTGATGAGGCGTGTGCTCTCAACATCCTCGGTCAGGTCGAGGTAATGCGCGCCCGCGCGTTTGGCCGCTTCGGCGACTGTGGACGTCAGCGTGTAGGGCGTGGCGGACAGCACGATGTCATGGCCTTCCACTTCATGGGCGAAATCGCGCGCGTCGCTCACCGGAATCTGGCGCAGCGAAACATTGCGCCGCGGCATGCGCTCCAGGCTCGCCGCATCGCGGTCCACCACGGTCACTTTGTAGTCGCCCGTCGAGGACAGGAATTCGGTGATGGCGATCCCGATCTTGCCGCCGCCCACAAGCATGACGTTTTTCATGGCTTTCTCCGCTGGGGATATAACCGCAGCAGCATCGGCTTGTTCCGGGCCGGAAAAGACCCAGCAAAGCGCCGGAAAAAGGATTATGCTCCGGCGAATCGCAGGGAAATCCGGCGAAATGCCAACTCTTGTCATTCCCCGCCGACCCCGGACTTGTTCCGGGGGAGGGGAAGGGAACCCAGGTGCCAACAGCAGCGCGGTGTCGATACCTGGGTCTCCTTCCCTCGCCTTGCTGCGCAAGGCTCGCCGGGGATGACAAATTTGGGATAGGTCCATGACGGAAAAAGACGTGAAATTGCTTGCGCTATTGAGGGCCAATGCGCGCGAGCCCACCGCCTCGCTTGCCCGCAAGCTGGGGCTGGCGCGTTCCACGGTGCAGGAGCGCATCGCGCGGCTGGAGCGCGAAGGCGTCATCAAGGGCTATACCGCGCGCATCAGCGAGGATGCGGAATCCCGCCGCCTGCGCGCCATCGTCATGATGACGGCGGACGCCAGACAGGCCGACCGCGTTGCAGCGGAACTCAAGCGCATGGCCGAAGTGCGCTCGCTTTCGGCCGTTTCCGGCGCTTACGACATGATCGCCATGGTGGAGGCCGACACGCCCGCCCGCATGGATGCGGCGCTGGACAGGATCGGCAAGGCCACGGGCGTGGCGCGCACCGTCTCCTCCATCATCCTGTCCGAGAAATTCGCCCGGTAGCTCTCGCCTTTTTTGCACCCAATCCCGTGCTATTCTCCGGGCGGGCGCATCTTTGCGGGGCATATGAGCAAACACAAATCCAATCCGCCACGCGGGCCTGTGGGACGCGTCATCGCGCGCGCCCGAAAGCCCAACAAGGAGCATGTGGAAACGCTGCGCCTGCGCGTGCCGTTCTGGTTTGTGTTCGTGTTCCTGTTCGTATTCGCGAGCTACCAGATCATCATGAACCCGTTCGGGTTTTCCGACCTCGTGCAGCGCTACACGCAGGACATTTCCGACCTGCTGATCACGGGGCCTTATCTTTATCCGCAAGACGGCCACGAGAAAATTTCCGTGGCGCTGGTCGATGACCAGACCTTGAGCCAGTTGCAGATGCCATGGCCATGGAGCTACGGCGCGCAGGCCCGCGCGCTCGATGCGCTGCTTGCCTACAAGCCGCGCGCGGTGATCGTCGATATCTTGTTCGTCGATCCGCGCAAGGACGACACGCTTTCCGATCTCACCGAAGAAATCCACCGCTACAAACAGGCCGGCGTGCCGCTTTATTTCTCCGGCGCGACCGATCTTCCGCCCGGCGAACCTCCGGTGCGCAAGGAATTGCTGGATGCGGGCGCGCGCGTGCTCGACCCCACGCTCATCTCGCAAGGCATCGCCCGGCAATATCCGGTGGATGCGCAATGTCTGGGAAAGCAACCGGCAGGCAGCACCTGCAAATCCATGGCGCTGCAGGTCTATAGCGATCTCTATCCGCAACAGCCGCTGAAGGTGAACCCGGATGGCGTGATGGAGCTTGTGTGGGGCACGCGCGCCGATCCCTACAACACCAAATGGATGGATTTGAGCGAATCCTGCGACCAGAAGCTCAGCTTCTTCCGGCGCATTTATCTCGCATTCTTCGATCCCTCGCAGGTTCGCGCGCGCTGCCCCTATACCAGCGTCATTCCCGTGCAGACATTGCTGCAAGGCACGGACGATCCCGATGTTCCCAAGCTCGCGACCGGGCGCGTCATCTTCTATGGTGGCGAGCTGGAAGGCACGCAGGACAATTCGTTCTCGCCGGTGAACGGAAAAATTGCCAATGTCTTCGTCCATGCGATGGCGATGGACAATCTCATCACCTTCCGTGGGCGGCCCGAACAGAATGTCGTCACGGCGGGCAGCTATACGCTGGACAACAACACCGTGCAGGTGATCGCGATCATTCCGGTGATCCTGATCCTTGCCTGGATTCACATCCTTAATCTGCGCGAGCGCGAGCGCAAGAAATCGCTGGCCGGCAAGGACCGCAGCGAGATCGTGCAATATTTTCTCGAACAGATCGTGGAATCCGTCTGGCATTGGGGCGCGTGGATCTTGTCGCTCGGCGCAGGGTTGGCGCTCACGCTGTTTGCGGGGCTTTCGGTTGCGAACTGGGTGGAAGTGGTTTTCGTGTCGGTGGAACTGGCCGCGATGCTGCTCGTCGGCCTTCCCGATGCGGTCTGGGGTTATCTGCATCATGTCGTGAGGGGCTTGCCTGAATTGGACAATCCGCAAGAGGAGAATTCGTGATGAGCACTCGTCTTTGCGCCGCCGCGCTTGGCGCAGCATTTTTCGCACTCGCCGGTCCCGCTTCCGCCAGCACTTCCGATACCTGCACCGGCGTTTCCGGCGATGTGGTGCTTTCCGCGCGCACGCCGCAGGTCGATCTCTATGACGGCGCCAATGGCAAGCGCGTGCAGACGCTGGACGCCAGCAAATTCCCTGCCTGCGCGCCGATCACGGGACGCTCGGCCAACATGATGCTGGAGGTGAATGTGAACGGCGCAAAATTCTGGGTGCCGCCGCATATGGTGCGCTACCGCTTCGCCGGAAAGCTTCCCGCCGTCTGCCGCAATCTCGCGATGGGCAGCAATCAGGAAAAAGTCGGTTCGACGCGCGGCCTCGGCGAAGGCTGTCCCGGCAAAGGAGCGACACAATGAAATCTCGCGCATCGCTTGCAGCACTCGCATTTGCGCTGGGTGTGACGGCCTTCACGCCGACTGCCGACGCGGATTTGTTCAGCGGCAGCGGCTATCCGGGCAAGGGGCGCGCCCTCGACGCGCTGAAACCCGCCGCCGATTACAGCGACGTGCTGCAGGGGCGGCCGCGCGCACTCGGCATCATGCGGGCACGCGCGCAAGGTTTCGTGCCGTCGCCGGAATTGCACGATTACGTCAAGAGCGTGCTGATGCGCGATCTGGCGGGAATCCCCTTGCCACCGAGCTTCCATCCCGATGTGAAGATTCTGGCCGCACCCGAATTTGCCGCACTCTGCACGCCCGACGGCACCATCATCGTCACCGTGGGTCTGCTCGAAATGATCGAGAACGAAGACGAGCTTGCCTTCGTGCTCGGCCATGAAGTGAGCCACGCCATCTATCGCCATCACGATTCCGACTGGTTCAAGAAATCGCAATATTACATGGTGGTGAACGGTGCTGCGGTGGATGACGTCGCCAGGCACGTTTCCTTTTCCATCGGCGGCGTCAGCACCAGCGACATCGCGCGTGGCGCCGATTTCGCTTCGCATGTCGCAAAACTGAGCGGCAATGTTCTGGTGCCGCAATATGAGCGCCAGCAGGAAGACATGGCCGACGCGCTCGGCTTCGATCTGATGGTGCGCGCGGGCTACGACCCGGAAGCAGCCTTTTCCCTGATCGACAAACTCGGCCAGCAGGAAGCCGAAGCCGAACAGGCCGCGCAATCTGCAAAGGCGGCCGCCGAAAAGAAATCCAGTCACGATGACGACGATGACAGCGGCGGCAGCGGCGTGCTGGGCGCGCTCGGCGGATTGAGCGGCGGTTTCGGCCTTGGCGGCGGCGGCGGCGTAAGCCGCATCGGCGCGTGGGCGGGGCTGGCGATGGATGTGTTCGACACGGCGGTGGATTCGATGTCCACCGAAGCGGCCTCGCATCATCCGGCCAAAGAGCGCGAGGAATTGCTCGCCAATTACGAATTCCGCGAATATCGCGACATCGTGCCGGTGGCGCCAAGGCCGCTCGCCTGGAGCCCCGACAGCGCCTCGCCGCAGCGCGCGCAACTGACTTCGCTGCTCGCCCATTACAGCGATGCCGAAGATGCCGCCGCCTATATCGCGGACGCCAGCCAGGGCACGCCACAAAAGGCGCAGAGCGATGTGCAGCGCGCAACCGTGCCGCCGACATCCGACCACGCCTATACGCAATTCGTGGCGTCCGAATATTACGACAAGGACAATCAGAAGGCGCAATCGGAAGCAGCCCTAGAGAAAGCCGCCGCTGGCCCCGAGCCCTCATGGGAAGTCTATTCGCGGCTCGCCGATATCTACATCGCGCGCAATGATTGGCCGCGCGCGCAGAGCCTGATGGATCAGGCGGTGGTGCGCTTCGACAATTCGCCGGTGCTGCTGCCCAAGCGGATCGAAATCCTGCACGGATCGGGACGTCAGGCGGAAGCGGACAAGCTGCTGCCGCAATGCGATTCCTACGACATCCACGAACTGTATGCAGAGTGCAAGAAAGCGGCGAAAGGTTAGCTGTGCAGTGGCGGTAAGCTCTGTTGCGGTGAGCGCAGCATGAAACCTGCTGCTTCCAACTTCGCGCGGATTTCGGCGGCGTGGCCCGCGTCGCGCGCTTCGATCACCATGCCCAGATCGGCGGATTTCGCCGTCATGTCCGTCATCATGCGATTGTGCGAGACTTCGAGAATGTTGCCGCCCGCTTCGCCCACAAGCGTGGCGATTTTCGCGAGCAGGCCGGGGCGATCCTCGATCTCCACCACCACCGATAGGATGCGCCCCTCGCGCGCCAGCTCGCGCAGGATCACATTCGAGAGCAACCGCATATCGATATTGCCGCCGGAGAGCACAATGCCCACTTTTTTCCCGCGGAAGATTTCCGGATTTGCCGCCACCGCCGCATAGGCGGCGGCGCCCGCGCCTTCAACCACCGTCTTTTCGATTTCCAGCAACGTGGCGACGGCGCGTTCGATCTCGTCCTCGCGCACCAGCAGAATATCTTTCACCAGCGCGCCAATGATCTTGCGCGTCAACACGCCCGGCTCTTTCACCGCGATGCCTTCGGCGATGGTTTGCCCGGCGCAGGGCAATTCCTCGCCCTTCACTTCGTCATACATGGATGGATAGCGGCTCGCTTCCACGCCATAAATCTCAATCGAAGACTTGATCGCTTTGGCCGCAACCGAAATGCCGGAAATCAATCCGCCGCCGCCGATGGGCACGACCAGAACATCGACATCGGCATCCGCCAACAATTCGAGCGCAACCGTTCCCTGCCCCGCGATCACGATGGGATCGTCATAGGGATGAATGAAGACGAGGTTTTCCGCATCCGCAATTTCGCGCGCGCGCGTAAAAGCCTGTGTCAGCGTCGCGCCGTCGATCACCACGCGCGCACCGAAATCCTTTGTATGCTTCACCTTGTTGAAGGGCGTGCCTTCGGGCATCACGATGGTGACGGGAATGCCCAATCGCCCCGCATGATAGGCGACGCCTTGCGCATGATTGCCCGCGCTCATCGCCGCCACGCCGCGCTTGCGTTCTTCGGGCGTCAACGACAGCAGCTTGTTCAGCGCGCCGCGCTCCTTGAACGATGCGGTGAATTGCAGATTTTCGAATTTCAGATGGATCTCGCAGCCCGCGAGCTTGGACAATGTCAACGAACGATGCGTGGGCGTGCGCTCCACGGCGCCCGCGATTGCGGCGGCCGCCGCGCGCACATCTTCGATCGTCACTTCGGGGAATGAAAGCGCCTTTGCCATGGCCTGGCCTTTCAAGCTGGTAGCACCGGCCGGATTTGAACCAGCGACCAAGGGATTATGATTCCCCTGCTCTACCACTGAGCTACGGTGCCAACCGAGGCGGGGGATGTAAGGGGCCGGGTTCGCCCCTGTCAAGGCGAGCGTTCAGGCCGCCGCACGGGCTGCTTCGGCGCGCGCGATCCAGCCGCCGCCCAGCACGCGCGTGCCGGTGGTTTCGTAGAAGACGCAAGCCTGACCGGGTGCGACGGCTTCTTCGATGCCGAGCAGTTCGACTTCCGCCGCACCATCCGCCAGCGGCGTCACGCGCGCCGCAACCGGCGGACGCGTGGAGCGCACTTTCACCGCGCATTCGAACGCGCCGTTAGACGGCACCAGCCAGTTCACATCGCGCAGCGCGATATTCCGTATGCGGAGCGCCTCGCGCGGGCCGACGACGATGCGGCGGTTCGGTGCGTCCAGCTTCAGCACAAACAACGGTTCCTCATTGCCCGAAAGGCCGAGGCCCTTGCGCTGACCCACGGTGAAATGGATGACGCCTTCGTGCTGCCCGAGCACGCGGCCATCGCGGTCCACGATCTCGCCGGGCGCGGCCGCATCGGCGCGCAGCTTCTGCACCACGCTTGCATAATTGCCGTCCGGCACGAAGCAGATGTCCTGGCTATCCGGCTTGTCGGCCACGATCAATCCGAGTTCCGCCGCCAGCGCGCGCACATCGCGCTTCTCCATGCCGCCCAGCGGAAAGCGCACAAAGGAAAGCTGTTCGCGCGTGGTGCGATACAGAAAATAACTCTGGTCGCGGGATGGATCGACCGCGCGATGCAGTTGCGGCCCATCTTCGCCATCGGCGCGGCGCACATAATGGCCCGTCGCCAGCGCATCTGCGCCAAGCTCTTTGGCCGTCTCCAGCAGATCGGCGAATTTCACCTTCTCGTTGCAGAGCACGCAAGGAATCGGCGTCTCGCCGCGCGCATAAGAGGCCGCGAAATCCTCCATCACCGAATTCTTGAACCGCGCTTCGTAATCCAGCACGTAATGGGGAATCGCCAACCGCTCGGCCACGCGCCGCGCGTCATAAATATCGGCGCCCGCGCAGCACGCGCCCTTTTTCTTCGCTGCCGCGCCCGCATCGTAAAGCTGAAGCGTCACGCCCACCACGTCGTAACCCTCGCGCTTCAGCAGTGCCGCCGTCACCGAGGAGTCGACGCCGCCCGACATAGCGGCAACCACGCGGGTTTCGTGCGGCGGCTTGGCGAGGCCGAGGGAATTGAGCGCGCTCATGGCCGCGGGATATAGGCCGCGGCGGAAAACCCCGCAAGCGTCAGGCCGTGGGCGCGGGCAGGTAATTCAGCAGCGAAACCTGGTTCAGCCGCGAAGTCACCTGCAACGCCGCCTGCAACGCCACCTGGTTCTGGTTCAGTTTCGACACGGCCGAGGCCATGTCCACATCCTCGAGATCCGAGGTGAAGCCCTTGTAAAGCGTGGACGTCGCCTGTTGCTGGGTGCTGGCATCCTGCAGGCGGTTGTACATATAGCCGTTCGCCGCGGCCACATTGTTCAGGTTTTGAGCTGCCGATGTCGCCGTCTGGATCGCGCCGCCGAGAAAATCGGATTGCGCGCCGGTCAGGGTCTTGCCGAAATTTCCGGTCGGCCCATCGTTGAAATTCGCAATATCCTTCAGCGCGCTCATCAGATCGCCGCCCACATCCGAGGCGAGCAATCCCACCTGCACGGTTTGGCCGTCGCCCACATTCACCGAGCGCGGCACGCTGCCATTGTCGAAGACAGCAGACGCAGACGGCAGCGCCGCCAGATCGGAAAGGCTGCCCACAGAAACCGGCGGCGTATTATCCTTCTCGCCGCCATAAAGATAATTTCCGTTCGCATCTTTCGAATTCAAAATCTGCGAGGCCTGATCGAAGATGCTTTTGGCCTGCGTCATCAGCGTGGACGCGTCGTTGTTGGCGAGCGCGGCCGTCACCGCCTGGCGCAATTGCCCCGCAAGATCGGAGAGCGTGGAAAGCTGCGTGTTCTGCAGATCGGCCTGATTGACCGCCATTTGCGTCGCCGATTGATAGGCGTCCGCGCGCGCGGCGGCCGAACGTGCGGCTTCCAGCATCGCGGCCTTGTCGCCCATGCCGGCGTAATCGCTGGCGACCTTGCCGGTCGCGACCTGCTGCTGCGTCTGGTTGAGATTGAGGTTCGCCTGCGCGATCTGCGCCAGCATGAACTGGCTTTGCGCATTGGTGGCGACGCGTTCGATGGTCATCGGGTCCTCACTGCACTTGCAACAGCGTGTCGTAGAGTTTCTGCGCGACATCCAGCATGCGCGCACCCGCGCTATAGGCCTGCTGATATGTCATCATGTTCGACAATTCTTCGTCCAGATTGACGCCGGAACTGGCCGATTGACGCGATTGCGCTTCGGTGAGCCGGTCGCTTTGCGCGGTGTTGTTGGTCTCAGCATCCTGACTGCGCGTGGCGACATCCTGATAGAACGCGCCCGCATAATCATTGAGCGTTGCGGCCTGCGCGCCGATGGCGCCGACCTGACCGAAACTCTGCCGCACGCCGGCGAGATTCTGCAGCGCGAGAATGCCGCGAGAATCGCCATGCGAAACGATTGCGTCGCCCGCAACGCTTGAAGCGGTGATCGACGGCGCGGCAAACGCCAAACGCTGAGGCGATGCGGCAATCGCGGGGTTGAGCGAGAAATTCACTGCGGGTCCCGCCTTCTGCGAAATGCCGAGACCGAAAAGCTGCGTGAAGCTCATGCCCGTGATGCCGCGCGCGGTCGTGTCGTTCGTCACGTTGAGCTGATAGCCCGCATTGGCCGCGGAATTGTTCATGGTGAGCGAACCGTCCGCGCCCAGCGCAAAACTCGCCTGGCCGCCGAATGCGGTGTTCATCGCCGTCACGACGTTGCCGATTGTCATTCCGGCGGCGATGGTGACGCTCGCCTGTTTGGCGATCTCGCCGTTCGGCCCTTTCAGCACGAAATCCATTTTACCGCCGGCAGCAAAGCCGCTCGCATCGCTGGCCGAAAGTCCAGTGGTGACGATGGATGGCGCGCCGGTGTGGAACAGATCGTTCAGCCCGAAGAATTGCGAGAATCCCACGCCGCCGCGCGCAGAGGGCGTTGCGGCATCGTCCTGAACGAGCACGCCATTGCCGCTCTTGCCGGAAAGCGTAAGCGCGCCATCGGCAAAACTCGCGCTGCCGTTTGCGCCAAGCGCCGTATTCAGCGCCGAAACAAATCCGCCGACCGTGCCGCTGAAACTGGTAGCCGCGCCACCATCGACAGACAACGTGCCCGCGCCGAAATTCACATCCACCCGCGAAACCAGATCGCCGCCATTATCGGCAACCGCAATCGTGGTCTTGCCGGAGAAATTGAGCGCGTCGCCCGCCAGCAATCCCGCGTTGCGGCCTGCAAGCTGGGTGGGCGGCGGAAATGCGGCATTGGCATTATGCTGCGCGTTGAAGGCGAGCGCGGTTTGCTGCGCGAATGCACCCAATTCCTGCTGCAGATCGGACAGCGCGCCATCGCGCATATCGATCAGGCCCTTGAGCTTGCCGGAGCCGAGATGCGCATCGAACGCCTGGCTCGTGCCGATGGTCTGGCCCGTCGCCGGATTCACATTGTCAATCGTGATCGGGCCATAGCTGCCATTGGTGGCGCCGCCCGCATAAGTCAGTTGCGCGTAGCTATCGCCCACCAGATTGACGCCATCCTGCGTCATTACCGAAAGTTTGCCATCGGACGTTTCGGCGGTGCGTACGCCGATCAATTGCGCCAGATTCTGCACCGCCAGATCGCGCTGATCGAGCGTGCCCGATGCATTGTCGCCCGCGGCTTTGGCGGTCGAGGCCTGCTGGTTGAGATCGTAGATCTGCTTGATGAGGCCGTTCACCGAGCCGATGGACGCGCTCACCTGCTGATCCACCTGCGTCTGCAGGCCGGAGATCGAAGTGGAGAGACTGGAAACCGAATTCGCCAGATCCTGAAAACTATTGAGCACGCCCACGCGGCTTGCGCTCTGCGACGGCGAGAGTGCTGCGCTGCCCAGACTCGCAAATATATTGTCGAGCTTGGTGGTGAGTGCGCCGCCATCGCCGGGCTTGCCGAGGATTCCGTTCAACTGGCTGAAGACATCGTTGGCCGCGCCATATTGCGCCGAGGCCGAACCCGCCGAAAGCGATTCCTGCGCGAGGAATTTGTCGGCCACGCGCTGCACATCGGCGATATCCACGCCCGCAAGCTGGCCGCCGACGCTAAGCGCCTGCTCATCGACCACGCGGCGCGCATAGCCCGGCGTATTCATGTTGGCGACGTTGTTGGACACCACGCGCAGTGCTGCGGTGTTCGTCTGAAGCGCCGTCAATGCGCTCGACAGAATGCCGTTCAAAGCCAAGGCGTGCTCCAAATTCTTTGTCGCCGGTCAAACCGTTCGCAAGGGCCATGCCATGAAAAACTGCTATTTACAGGCAATTTCTCGGCTGTTTCGTGCGATCCACGCGGCATTGTTTGCCGGGTGCGGCAGATCATGCCTTGCGAAATATGAATGGCAGTTTCGCGCACTCTTTATATAAACGCGGAATTCCGCGCCGGAAAAAACTGGTCCGGCCCTTGCTACAGGACATGCGGATAATTCTGGACGCACGCATTGGCATCGCTCGCCGTCAACACGAATGCACCGGCCGCTGCAGCGCAAGTGGCGAGTGCGGCTGCGCCTGACGCGAATCTCGATGCGATGTTCGCCGGACTGATCGCCCAGATGGCGCCCGCGCAGAACAATGCCCTGCAAATTCCAGCAAACGACGCCGACACTGCACCTGCGCCGAAAAATCCTTCACAAAAAATTACTGCCAAGGCCGATCCCGCGGCAATCCTTGCCGGTTTGGCGATGCCGAATGCGCAGATACAGATCGTGCCGGTCAAACCGGCGGACGCTGGCGTCGCCGATGCAACGAAGGCCGCCAAGACGCCCAAGCCCGTCAATATGGATATGCTGCGCGCATTGGTTGCGAAGGCGAGCGATCAACCGGCAACCAAACCCGACGCGCAATTGCCCGTTACCGGCAAAGAGCCATCCGACGCGAAAACGGATTCAAAGGCGCCTGCGCAAGCCAAATCTGCCGATCCAGCCACTCTTGCCGCCGCTATACATAATAATGTGAAAGCCGTTCAGCCTGCGCAGACTACCGAGGCGCAGACATTAACGGTCCGGTTCGATGCCAAAGCCGATAGCAATGGCACGCAAAGCGACAGCGGCAATTCGAAAAATCAGGATCAGCGCGGCAACAGCGCGCCGAATGCTCCGCAGGCAGCGCAAACTGCGCAACCTGCCGCGAATGCGCCGGTAGCAACGCAAACTGCGCAGCCAGCGCACGCTGCATCACCGGCAGCCATCGCGCCCGTGCAGGCCACGCAGCAGAACGCACCCGTCGCGGCCAATCTGCACGTGACGGCGCAAACACATCAATCGGAACCGGCGCCCGATCTCGGTGCGCTCGCCATCACCATCGCCACGAAATCGCGCGAGGGGAGCAAGCAATTCGACATCCGCCTCGATCCGCCGGAAATGGGCCGCATCGATGTGCGCCTGTCGGTCGATGACAATGGCAAGGCGCAAGCCCATCTTTCCGCCGACAAACCGCAGACGCTGGAATTGCTGCAACGCGATTCCCGCAATCTGGAGCGCGCGCTGAAGGATGCGGGCCTCGATCTCTCCAACAATGGCCTGAACTTCTCGCTCAAGGGCGAGCAGCGTCAGGCTGACGGCGGCGCGCGTACACCCTCGCGCAGCCGTCAGCTTACGATTCACGCGGTCGCCGCAACCGGCGCCGCGCCCATGAACAGCATCGCGTCCAACAGCGCGACGCTCGACATCACCGTATGAGGATCCCAAGAGCGTGAACGCAGTATTGCCGACAGCCACCGCCGCAGCCACGCAAAGTGCTGCCGCAAAGCAGCTCTCGGGCAATTTCGACACGTTCCTCACGCTGCTCACCACGCAGCTGAAGAATCAGGATCCGATGAGCCCGATGGATTCCAGCCAGTTCACCCAGCAGCTGGTGCAGTTCAGCCAGGTCGAACAGTCGATCAACACGAACGACAATCTCAAGACGCTGATCTCGCTCGCGCAGGGCCGCAGCGCGTCGGATGCCGTCTCCTATCTCGGCAAGACTGCCACCATCACCACCGGCGATGCACCGCTCAGCAATGGCAAGGCCGATTGGTCCTACGCGCTTGGCGGCGCGTCCACCGGCACCGCGCTCACCGTCACCGATGCGAGCGGCCATGTCGTCTATTCGGGGCAAGGCGAAACCACCGCCGGCCAGCACGATTTTTCGTGGGACGGCAAAGACAATAACGGCAACCAGCTTCCCGATGGCGTCTATCACCTCGCGGTCGCGGGACAGGCTGCCGATGGCTCCGCGGTGCAAACCTCCGTCGCCAGCAGCGGCACCGTCAGCGAAATCAATCTCACCGGCAGCGAACCGCTGCTGATGATCGGCCCCATGGCCGTTCCTCTGTCGCAGATCGCGGCGGTGGACGGCTGAATTTGAAACCGGCGGCCGAGAAGCGGCCCCAAAACGAAAACGGCGAACGGGCGAAGCCCGCGAGGCCTTAAGGGAAAACGAAAATGAGTCTCTATGGCGCTCTCATGACCGGCGTTGCCGGTCTCGATGCCAACAGCAATGCGCTGAGCATCGCTTCCGCGAATATCGCAAACGTCAACACCACCGCTTACAAGACCGGCCAGAATGTGTTCTCCACCATGCTCGCATCGGCAGCGGGTAGCGGCGACATTTCTTCGGGCGGTGTGATTTCGCATTCGGTGCAGAATGTCACGCAGCAGGGCCTGCTCGCCTCCACCGCTTCGCCCACCGATCTGGCGATTTCCGGCAACGGATTTTTCGTCGTCAGCCAGAAGCCGGGCGACACGACATCGCAGATGTTCACGCGTGCGGGCGATTTCGCGCCGGATGCGAATGGCGATCTGCGCAACGGGTCAGGCCTTTATCTGATGGGCTGGCCGCTGGATTCAGCCGGCAACATCCCGACCGACCGCAACGCCATGACGTCCATCAATGTCAGCAATCTCTCCGGCAAGGCGGAAGCCACCACCACCATGTCGCTGCAGGCCAATCTGCAGGCGAGCACGGCGCCGGTTTCCGGCTATACGCCGGGCGACATGACGTCCGGCAAAGCCACGCCCGCTTTCGAGCGCACCATCAGCGTCTATGACAGCCAGGGCGGTTCGCAGCCCTTGCAGGTTTCCTATCTGAAGACGGGCGCGAACACCTGGTCCTATGAAGTCAGCTATCAGGGCAATGCGGCCAACATCACCGGCAGCAACCCCATCGCCACCGGCACGATGAGTTTCAATCCTGACGGCACGCTGGCGAATGCGGATAATTCGGCCGCCACGCCCACAGGCTCCATCAATGTCACCATTCCATGGAGTGCGTCGTCCGGGCTTTCGTCGCAGACGGTCTCGCTCAAGATGGGCACGGTCGGAAGCTCCGATGGCGTGACGCAATATGACAGTCCCTCGACGCTGGTTTCCTCTTCAGTGGACGGCGCGCTGTTCGGTAATCTTACCGGCGTGAAGATCGACGGCGACGGCTTCGTCACCGCGCAGTTCTCCAATGGTTTGAGTCAAAAGATCTTCAAACTTCCCGTCGCCACGTTCACCAATCCGGACGGACTTTCGGCCGTTTCGGGCAATGCCTATCAGGTGAGCATGGATTCCGGCTCTGCCGTGCTCGGCGAAGCCACCACGGGCGGGGCGGGAGCAATACAGGCGAACGCGCTCGAAGGTTCCACCGTGGATCTCGCCAATGAGTTCACGAATTTGATCACAACGCAGCGTGCATATTCGGCTTCGGCGCGAATTATCACGACTGCATCGACCATGCTCGATGAACTGATGCAGATGTCTCATTAACAATTATTGCCGGTGTCTTTACTTGGCGAAGACACCGGCAATTCACAGATATAAGCAATTTTATGCGTACAATTACGGATGTGTTTACCGTGAACCTTCGGCATTTTTTAAAGCGCTGCGGCGTAAGTTCGGCATGGGTAATGACACCGGGAGTAGCATGATGGGCGATGACCGCAGAGGCCGCGTTAGCTACGTCATCGGACCGGATGGAAGCCCGCTGACAATGGCGGATCTGCCGCCGCCGAACACGAAGCGCTGGGTTATCAGGCGCAAGGCGGAAGTTGTGGCAGCCGTACGCGGTGGACTTCTCAGTCTCGATGAAGCTTGCCGCCGTTACACGCTGACGGTGGAGGAATTTCTTGCTTGGCAGCGCGCGATCGACCGCTTCGGTCTCGCCGGCTTGAGAGCCACGCGCGTGCAGCAGTACCGCAATTAAATCGCAAACCGGAAAGCTGGAAAGATTTTGTTAACTTCCGGCTTCCGTATTTTGTGCGGGCGGAATTTCCGCTTTTAAGTCAAACTTTACCAAAGTACCGGCAATGTTTGCCTAGCAGACAGGGCGAGCGTCCCAATGCGGAACATTCCGCAACGGAAAAACGCATCGCCCGAAAGCGGAGGCAGGGGCTTTGCCGGATTTTCTCAAAGGTGCGAGTGCTGCGCGCTTCGGCGTGATGGCGGGGGTGGCCGCCGCACTCACGGCTTTCTTTCTATATGTCGCGGGCGTCGTCTCCGAGCCGCCCAAGACCATTCTTTATGCCGGCCTCGATGCGCGCAGCGCCGAGCAGGTCACCGCCAAGCTCGACGCGATGAACGTCAAATATGACGCCAAGGGCGATGGCGGCACGATTCTGGTGCCTTCCGATCAGGTGACGAAGCTGCGCATGGAGCTGGCGTCCGAAAATCTTCCGGCCGCGGGCGTGGGCTACGAGATCTTCGACAAATCGGACGCTTTCGGCACCACCGCCTTCGTGCAGAACATCAACCAGCTTCGCGCGCTGGAGGGCGAACTCGCCCGCTCCATCCAGACCATCGACAGCATCGACAGTGCGCGCGTGCATCTCGTCATCCCGGAGCGGCAGATTTTTTCCCGCGACGAGCAGCAGCCCAGCGCCTCCGTCGTGCTGAAGACGCGCAACAATATGGAGCGCGGCCAGGTTTCCGCCATCCAGCATCTGGTGGCGGCCGCTGTTGCGGGGCTCGATCCTTCGCGCGTGGCCATCATCGACGACCGCGGCGATCTGCTTGCGGGCGGCGACGGCAAGACCGGCGCGGATGCAACCGCGGCCGATCAGGAACAGCACACCACCGATTTCGAAGACCGCATGCGCCAGCGCATCGAATCCATCGTCACCAGCGTCGTCGGCCCCGGCCATGTGCGCGTGCAGGTGGCCGCCGACATGAACTACAAGCATGAAAGCGAGACATCCGAAACCTACGATCCCGACAGCAAGGTCGTGCGCTCCACCCAATCGGTGCAGCAGGATTCCTCCGACGCCAACGGCAGCACTGCGAATTCTGTGTCAGTGGCCAATGCGCTGCCCAATGGTGCGCAAAGCGCGCCAGCCGCCGACAACGCGAAATCCGCCAGCAACCGCACGGAAGAAACCACCAATTACGAAATCTCCAAGACGGTGCGCACCTCCACGCAGGATGGCGGCGATCTGAAGAAACTGTCCGTGGCCGTCGCCGTGGACGGCGTCACCACCTTTAATGCAACGGGCGATGCGAAATACAAGCCGCGCACACCGCAAGAATTGCAGCAGATCGAAAGCCTGGTGAAAACCGCTATCGGTTATGACAAGGCGCGCGGCGATCAGGTGGAAGTCGTCAACATGCCGTTCGCGCGCATCGATGCCGGCCCGGCAACGCCTGCGCCCGAACCGCTGCTGGGCCTCGACTCCTCCTATTGGTTCAAGATCATCGAAGCGGCGATCCTTTCGCTGACGGCACTCCTCATCGGCCTCTTCGTGGTGCGCCCGCTCATCGCGCGCATGTTCGCGCCGATGCCGTCCACCGCACCCCAAATGATGACCCAGCAGGCGCATGGCCAATTGCCCGCGCCGCAAGCCGGCGGCGAAGTCGCCACCGCTTCGGAACAGCGCACATTACCCTCGCCCAAGGAAAGCATGATCGACATCCAGCGCATCGAGGGACAGGTGCGCGAATCCTCCATCCGCAAGGTCGGCGAAGTCGTCACGGCGCATCCGGAAGAAGCGCTGGCGATTCTTCGCACCTGGCTGCATCAACCGGTGTAATCCATGAGCCGCGCCGCAAAAGCCATCGCCAAAGAAGACATCCGCACGCTGAGCGGCCCCGAACGCGCCGCCGTTCTGATGCTGGCGCTGGGCGAGGAACACTCGCTTGCCGTCTGGCAGATGATGGATGAAGACGAGATCAAGGAAATCTCGCAGCTGATGTCCACGCTGGGCACCGTGTCGTCGACCCTGGTGGAAAAGCTGCTGGTCGAATTTGTGGGACAAATGTCGGCGACCGGTTCGCTGATGGGCTCCTATGAATCCACCGAGCGCCTCATCGCCAAATTCATGCCGGAGGAAAAAGTTTCCCAGATCATGGAAGAAATTCGCGGCCCCGCAGGCCGCACCATGTGGGACAAGCTTGCCAATGTGAACGAAACGGTTCTGGCGAACTACCTGAAGAACGAATATCCGCAAACCGTCGCCGTCGTGCTTTCCAAGATCAAGCCGGAACATGCCGCCCGCGTACTGGGCGCGCTGCCGGAAGAATTCGCCATGGAAGTCGTGCAGCGCATGCTGCGCATGGAAAGCGTGCAGAAGGACATTCTCGACAAGGTGGAAAAGACTTTGCGCGTGGAATTCATGTCCAACCTCGCGCGCACCGCCAAGCGCGACAGCCATGAGCACATGGCCGAAATCTTCAACAATTTCGACCGCCAGACCGAAAGCCGCTTCATCGTGGCGCTGGAAGAGAGAAGCCGCGACAGCGCCGAACGCATCAAGGCGCTGATGTTCACCTTCGAAGACCTCGGCAAGCTCGATCCGGGCTCGATCCAGACGCTGCTGCGCCATGTCGAGAAGGACAAGCTGGCGCTCGCACTGAAGGGCGCAACCGACACGCTGCGCGATGTCTTCTTCTCAAACATGAGCGAACGCGCCGGAAAAATCCTGCGCGAAGACATGGAAGCCATGGGGCCGGTGCGCCTCAAGGACGTGGACGAGGCGCAAATGCGCATGGTCAACGTCGCCAAAGACCTCGCCAACAAGGGCGAAATCATGATCGCCAGCAAACAGGGCGAAGACGAGCTCATCTATTGAAAAACCGGGACACCATGAACGCGAGAAAATTCACCTTCGATACCGTCTTCGCCGAACATCTCGATGTGGCGTCGGATGCCGCACGCGCGCGCCAGAAGAAAATGCTGACGCAGGGCGAGATCGACAAGCTGCTCGCCGACGCCCATATCGAAGGCACCAAGGCCGCCGAAGTGCGTGCGCAGGAAGCCATCGCGGTCGGCGTCAAGGAAGTCATCGTCGCGGTGCGCCACGCGCTCTCCTCCTCCTCGCATGATATCGAAACCATGCGTTCGCAATCGGTGGATATTGCGCTGGCCGCCGCCCGCAAACTCGCGCGCGCGGCGTTGGCCACCGCCCCATCCGAAGAAATCGAAGCCGCCTTGCGCGACGCCATGCATCAGGCCATCGGCGAACCGCGCATCGTGCTGCGCGCCTCGCCGGCTCTGGCCGACGCTCTTGCGCACCGCATCAGCGAGATCGCACATGAAGAAGGCTATGACGGCCGCGTGCAGATTTCCGCAGACCCCGCCCTGCGCGGCGCCGATTGCCGCATCGAATGGCGCGGCGGCGGCGCGGAACGCACGCAGGCAGCCATCGACAATGCCCTTTCGTCTCTCATCGCGCGGCATTTCTCGGCCGCATCGCAACCGGAGGAATAAATGGTCAGCAACGACGAAGTCGAGCTGCCGGATCTCGCTCACGAAACGAGCCAGGGCGGCAATGCGCTGCTGCAGAACGAAGATGCGGCCGATGAGAGCGTGAAGCGCAGCGCGCAGGATCTCGAAGCCGTGTTCGACGTGCCGGTCACGGTGTCCGCCGTGCTGGGAAAATCGGGCATGGAAGTGAGCCAGTTGCTGAAACTCGGCAAAGGCATGGTGGTGGAACTGGACCGCAAGGTCGGCGAAGCGATCGACATCTATGTGAACAACCGGCTCGTCGCGCGTGGCGAAGTGGTGCTGGTGGAAGACCGCCTCGGCGTCACCATGACGGAAATCATCAAATCCGGTCAGTCGTAAGAAGGAATTCGTATCATGCGGTTACTCATCATCGGCGGATTGCAGGGCCAGCTTGGCGCGGCAACCAAGATCGTCATGGATCGCGGCGCGAAAGTCACGCACGCAACCGATATCGATATGGGCATGGCGGCGCTGCGCAATGGCTGCGGTGCAGACATCGTGCTGGCTGACGTCTCGCTGGATATTGGCCGCCTCGTGCGCGCACTCGCAACCGAGCGCATCTGCACGCCGGTTGTCGCCTGCGGCATCGGCACCGATGCGCGCAAAGCCGTGGATGCAATCCGCGCCGGTGCGAAAGAATATCTGCCCCTGCCCCCCGATCCCGAATTGATCGCGGCGGTGCTGGCGGCGGTGGCCGATGAAAGCCACCAGATGATCTATGAAGACGACGCGATGGCCGCCGTCATCACGCTCGCCGATCAGGTGTCGGGCAGCGATGCCTCGATCCTGCTCACCGGCGAAAGCGGCACCGGCAAGGAAGTGCTGGCGCGTTATGTCCACCGCAAATCCTCGCGCGCGGAGAAGCCGTTCATCTCGGTGAACTGCGCGGCGATCCCCGAGAACCTTCTGGAATCCGAATTGTTCGGCCATGAGAAAGGCTCCTTCACGGGCGCCATCGCGCGGCGCGTCGGTAAATTCGAGGAGGCCAATGGCGGCACGCTGCTGCTGGACGAAATCAGCGAAATGGATGTGCGCCTGCAATCCAAATTGCTGCGCGCCATTCAGGAGCGCGAGATCGACCGCGTCGGCGGCACCAAGCCCGTCAAGGTCGATATCCGCATCATCGCCACATCGAACCGCGATCTCGCCGAGGCCGTGAAGCACGGCACCTTCCGCGAAGATTTGCTCTATCGGTTGAATGTCGTGAATTTGCGCATCCCCGCGTTGCGCGAACGCCCGAAGGACATCCTCGCACTGGCTCGCCATTTCGCGCACAAATATGCCGAAGCCAATGGCGCGCCGTTCCGCCCCATCGGATCGGCCACCGAGCGGTTGCTGATCTCCCATCAATGGCGCGGCAATGTGCGCGAGCTGGAAAATACCATTCATCGCGCGGTGCTGCTGGCCAGCGGTTCGGAGATTTCGCCGGAAGCCATCCGCCTGCCCGATGGTTCGCAGGTGAACAATCGCAGCGACATGCCCGCGCCCGTGAAAGCGGCCGTGGAATCCGCGGCCGCCGTCACGCGCGGACTGGTCGGGCGCACGGTTGCGGAAGTGGAGCGCGATCTCATCCTCGATACGCTCGATCATTGCCTCGGCAATCGCACGCATGCGGCGAATATTCTCGGCATCTCCATCCGCACCCTGCGCAACAAGCTGCGCGAATATTCGCAAAGCGGTCTTGCCATTCCTCTGCATGGCGAAGCGCGGATGGCGAGCTGATAGGGCAACATGGCCGACATCACCGCAGCATCACCGCCCGCCGCAAGCTTCAACCTTGCAGCCTTCGCGGATTATCTGAAGCGCAGCGATCTGGCGCTGGCAATCGGCATCATGGCCATTCTGGTCGTGCTGATCCTGCCGCTGCCGGCATGGCTGCTGGATGTGTGTCTGGCCTTTTCGCTTTCCTTTTCCATTCTCATCATGATGACGGCGGTGTTCATCAAGAAGCCGTTGGAATTCTCGTCCTTCCCTGCGATCCTGCTCATCACCACGATGATGCGCCTCGCGCTGAACCTCGCCTCCACGCGCCTGATCCTCAGTCATGGCAATAGCGGCACGGACGCCGCCGGTTACGTGATCGAGGCGTTCGGCAAGCTGATCATGCAGGGCAATTTCGTGATCGGGTTGATCGTGTTCGCGATCCTCGTGATCGTGAATTTCGTGGTCATCACGAAAGGCTCGGGGCGCATCGCGGAAGTCGCGGCGCGCTTCAGCCTCGACGCCATGCCGGGCAAGCAGATGGCGGTGGACGCCGACCTTTCCGCCGGTCTTATCGACGAAACCACCGCGCGCGAACGCCGCAAGACGCTCGAAGCCGAGAGCAATTTCTTCGGCGCCATGGACGGCGCTTCCAAATTCGTGCGCGGCGATGCCATCGCCGGTCTGATGATCGTGGGCATCAACGTGGTTGGCGGAATCATTATCGCGGTGGCGCAGAACGGCATGAGCTTCGCCGACGCCTCGCACACTTTCACGCTGCTTTCGGTCGGTGACGGTCTCGTCAGCCAGATGCCCGCGCTGATCGTTTCCACCGCCGCAGGCCTGATGGTTTCCAAGGCCGGCGTCGAAGGCTCCACCGACAAGGCGCTGATCAGCCAGCTTTCCTTCTATCCGCAAGCACTCGGCATGGTTGCCGCCGTCATGGGCGTTGTCGCCGTGCTGCCGGGAATGCCCACGCTGGTGTTCGGCGGTCTCTCCGCTCTCATCGGCGGTGCAGCCTGGGTTGCTTACAAGCGCAAGGAAGAAGTGCAGGCGCAAGCCAAGGCGAAAGAAGATGATGCGCGCGCCGAAGCTGCCCCGAAAGAAGAACCCATCGCCAGCGCACTCGCACTCGATCTTCTGCGCGTGGAACTGGGCTACGGATTGCTGCCCCTCATCAATGATGTGAAGGGCCACCGCATCACCGACCAGATCAAGGCGCTGCGCCGTCAGTTGGCGCAGGAGATGGGCTTCGTGATGCCGTCCGTGCGCATCCTCGACAACATGCAGTTGGGCGCGAACGAATATCGCATCTGTGTCAAGGAAGTGAATTCCGGCCACGGCGATCTTTATCCCGGCAGTTTGCTGGTCATGGATCCGCAAGGCCGCCCCATCGATCTTCCCGGCACGCACACGACCGAGCCTGCATTCGGCCTGCCCGCGACATGGATTCCGCAAACCGCGCGCGAGGAAGCCTCGTTTCGCGGGCTCACGATTGTCGATCCCGGCACGGTGCTGACCACGCATCTGACCGAAGTTCTGAAATCGCATATGAGCGAGCTTCTGTCCTTCGCCGAAACCCGCAAGCTGCTGGACGATCTGCCCGCCGAGCACAAGAAGCTGGTGGACGAAATCATCCCCTCGCAGATTTCCGTCACGGGCGTGCAGCGCGTGCTGCAGACATTGCTCGCCGAGCGCGTGTCGATCCGCGATCTGCCCGCCATTCTCGAAGGCATCGCCGAAGCCGTCGGCCACACCAAGAACTCGCTTTATATTACGGAGCATGTGCGCGCGCGCCTTGCCCGGCAATTGTGCCATCAGCATATGGCGCCGGGCGGCTATCTGCCGCTCATCGCGCTGTCGCCCGCTTGGGAACAGGCGTTTGCGGATTCGATTATCGGTCAGGGCGAAGACCGCCAGCTCGCCATGGCGCCGTCACATCTCCAGCAATTCATCACAACGGTGCGCGAGCGCTTCGACGAAGCAGGACAAAAGGGCGATGTGCCCGTGCTGCTGACGTCGCCGCAAATCCGCCCCTTCGTGCGTTCGATTGTGGAGCGCTTCCGCGCCGCAACCGTCGTCATGTCGCAAAACGAAATCCACGCGAGCATCCGCTTGCGCACATTGGGTCAGGTCTAAACGATGCGCCTTCGAACCTTCCTTGCCAATGACATGCGTGAAGCGCTCAGCAATGTGCGCGCCGAACTGGGCGCCGAAGCTGTGATCGTTTCCAGCGAGAAGGCCAAGGGCGGCGGCGTCATGGTGCGCGCGGCCGTGGAAGAAACCACGCGCGAAGTGCTGCGCGAAAACATGGCGGCTTTTTCGGAATGGCACAACGCGATGGCCGCACCCGATTACGAAACCAATTACCGCGCGGGGTTGATCCATCGCTTGCGCAATGACCGTCCCGCCGAAAAAACCGCGGCCCGCAATTTCAATCGCGCCGAGCTTTTGCAAATCCTGCGCACCCATCGCGCACCCGATGCATTGGCGCATGCGCTGGCCGAAACGGCAGAAAAAGCCGGACTGTCGGATATGACGCTGGCGCTGGCTTCCGCGCTCGACAAGCGCATGGCATCGGCCCCGCTCGATCTCACGAAATCCGTGGCTCTGCTGCTCACCGGTCCGAATGGCGCAGGCAAATCCGCCGTTGCCGCCAAGATCGCGGCTCATGCGCGGCTTTGCGAGCGCCATGTGAGACTGATCGCAACCGACATCACCGGTGCGGGCGCCATCGCGCGGCTGGAAACGTTCGCGCAGCATATCGACGTGCCGATTGTGGTTGCGGAAAGTGCGGAAGAACTCTCCAAGGCCGTGGCGGAATGTGCGAAGGAAAATATCCTCGCCGTCATCGACACGGCCGGTTTCGATCCGCGCAACGGCAAGGCCCGCAGCGCGTTTGCGGCACTCGCCAAGATCGAGCATGTCGAAGCCATCGGCGTGGTGTCGGCCTGTGGCGATGCCGAGGAAATCGCCGACATCGCGGCCTCCCTCGTTTCGCTGAGTGCGCGCCGTCTCATCGTCACGGGCCTCGACATTTCGCGCAGGCTCGGCGCTCTCGCTGCCGCCGCCATGCAGAATGCAGCGCTGGCCCATGTCACGCGCTCGCCCTATGTGGCGGGCGGTCTTGAAACGCTGACACCGCTTTCACTCGCCCGCGCGCTGATCGATGCGAGCCAGGCCGACCGCGGGAGCGCGCAATGAGCTTCAACAACAATCTCGGCAAGCCGCATCTCACCGCCATCGGTTCGGGCAAAGGCGGCACGGGCAAAACGCTGATCGCCGTCAGCCTCGCCCATGCCCTCGCCCATGAAGGCGAACGCGTGCTGCTCTGCGACGCCGACCTCGGACTTTCCAACACCGCGGTGCATCTGGGGCTCGACGATTGCGGCGACCTGCCCGGCTTTCTCGCCAATGAATGCAAGCTGCAGGACGCCATTGCGCCGGTGCTCGGCGGCGCGTCCATTCGCGGCGGCTTCGATATTATCGCGGCACCTTCGGGCTGCGGTGCGCTGGCCAATTCCGGCGAAATCGGCGCCCAGCAATTGCTGGGAAAACTCAAGGCCGCGAAAAATTACGACCGCGTGCTGCTCGATCTGGGTGCGGGCGTGGATGCGGGCGTGCTGCGTTTTGCGGCGTCTTCCGACGATGCGCTGCTGGTGTTGACGCCGGATCCGGCTTCGCTCACCGATGCCTATGCCTTCGTGAAATTGCTGCAGCGGATGACGCGCAATCGCGTGCCGCAAATCCTCGTCAACATGGCGGTCAACGATGCCGAAGCGCGCCGCACGGCCGATGCGCTGATCGCAACTTGCAAGAATTTCCTCAATTCTACGCCCGATTATCTGGGCGCAGTCCCGCGCGATCCCAACGCGCTCGACGCGGTGCGCAAACAGGCGGCCCTTCTGACGCTCTACCCGCAAAGCGCGGCGGCCCGCGCCGTCACGGCCATCGCCCAGCGCCTGCACAACCGGCTGCGGCCGGGCAGCGCACCACTGCGGATTGCGAGCGCCCGTTAACCAGTTTCATGGCGGTTTTTCCAAGGGATTGTGCGCTGCGTCACAGCCTTCACATTTGATGGCGTTCGCAGGGTTAAAATTGTTCGAACGGTCACAATTTCGTGTATCATTTCTGCACAAATAAGCGCCACCGGTGTGTCGCCGGAGCGCATTGGGCAGGCACGTCAAAGGGGGTCCTATGTCGACGGTTATGGATATCTGGCACAGCATCGCGGCCATCTTCACCACGGCAGACATCATCACGCTCGTCATCATGGCGGTGGTTGTGATCGCCGCAGGCTTCGTCATGCAGGAGAGCGGTGCGCTTGTGATGACCACGGTCATCGCGCTTCTCGTCTATTGCGCCGCACTTTATGGACGCGCGGTTTTGCTCGGCGGAAAGAATGCCGCTGAGCTTGCGCAATCGGATTTGCACGGATTTCTCGGCCTGCCGCTGCAAACGGTCCTCGCCTATGCGATACCGTTCGCCGTGGCGATCGCGATCGTCCACACGATCCGTTCGACGGTCTGGCGCTGACCCGCAGGCCCGGCTTTTTATATCGGATAGACGCCAAGCCGCAGGCAGGCTAGCTTTCCCGCATGGGCCTGATTGTCGTCGTCGCACTCGCTGTTGCCATCCTTCTTTGGGGCGTGTCCATCTATAATGGGCTGGTGCGCCGCAAGAACGTGGTGGCGGAGGCGTGGAGCGGCATCGAGGCGCAATTGAAGCGCCGCGCCGACCTCATTCCCAATCTCGTGGAAACGGTGAAGGGCTACGCCACTCACGAGCGCACCACGTTCGATGAATTGGCGCGGCTGCGCAGCCAGGGCCAGGCGCAGGCCGATGTCGCCCAGCGCGCGCAGACGGAAGCGGCCATCACCGCCGCCATCGGCAAGGTAATGGCGGTGGCCGAGGCGTACCCGGAACTGAAAGCCAGCGCGAATTTCCAGTCCCTGCAGCACGATCTGGCCGATGTCGAAGACCAGATCCAGCTGGCGCGGCGCTATTACAACGGCGCGGTGCGCGATCTGAATGTGATGATCGAGCAGTTCCCCTCCAATCTCGTGGCGAACAACACCGGCTTCAAACCGGCGCCGTTCTTCCAGATCGAGAACGAGGCGGATCGCGCCGTGCCCAAGGTTTCCTTCGCCGGATGATCCGCGCCGCGCTCCTTGCGGCGTTGCTGGCGTTTATCGCTGTGCCCGCGGCGGCGCAGGATGAATCCGAACGCATCACGAATTATGCGAGCGACATCATTGTCGCCAGAAACGGTGCGCTGACCGTTACCGAAACGATTTCGGTGGTGGCGCAAGACGAGAGCATCCGCCACGGCATCTATCGCGATTTTCCCACCACCTATACCGACAAGTTCGGCCGCACCGTGCGCGTGGGATTTGCCGTCGTCAGCGTGTCGCGCGACGGGCATGACGAGCCCTACGATCTTTCGAATATCGATTCCGGTCAGCGCATCAAGATCGGCGATGCGAACACGCTGCTCGATCCGGGCGCGCACACCTACACCATCGTTTACACCACCAACCGCCAGATCGGCTTCTACGACAATTACGACGAGCTTTACTGGAACGTCACCGGCAATTTCTGGCAATTCCCCATCGAGCATGCGCAAGCAACCGTGCATCTGCCGCCGGGCGCGCATGTCGTTCAAACCGCCTATTACACCGGCGCTGCGGGCTCGCGCGATCAGAATGCCTCATCGAGCACGCTGCCGGATAACAGCATTCATTTCGAATCCACCGCGCCGCTGGGCGCGAATGAAGGCCTGACGATTGCTGTTGGTTTCAGCAAGGGCGCGGTGCTGCCGCCGAGCGCCGACGAATTGCGCGCCGATTTCATCCGCGACAATGCCAGTTCCATCGTGGCGGTGGCGGGGCTTCTCATCGTGCTGATCTATTTCTCCGTCACCTGGTACAGTTTTGGGCGTGATCCGGCGCGCGGCACCATCATTCCGCTGTTCGCGCCGCCGAAGGATTTTTCGCCCGCGGCCGTGCGTTACGTGCACAAGATGGAATATGACCGCAAAGCCTTTGCCGCGTCGCTGATCGACATGGCGGTGAAAGGCTATATGAAAATCGCCGAGGACGGCGGCGATTACACCCTCGCCCGCACCGGCAAAAGCGAAATGGATTGCGGTCTCGATGCCGGCGAGCGCGCCATTGCAGGCAAGCTTTTTTCCTCGCGCGACCGCATCGAACTGAAACAGACCAATCACAGCGCAATTGCGGAAGCGATTTCCAGCCTCAAAACTTCGCTCAAAAACGAATATGAGAAGAATTATTTCGTCACCAATCTGCACTGGTTCATCGGCGGCATCGCCATTCTGGCTGTAACCGCGCTCGCATCCGCCTTGCTGTCCGAAGACAGCGGCGCGTCGGGCTTCATGCTCTTATGGCTGTCCGGCTGGTCGGTTGGCACCGCTGTGATCGCGCACCGCGCCTTCGATGCGTGGGCGTCGGTGATCTATGGGCCGGGCTCGCGCATTCTGAATACTTTCAGCGCGCTATTCCTCACCGCTTTCGCAACGCCTTTCGTGGGTGGGCTCATCGCGGTGCTGTTCTTGCTCGGCAATACGATTTCGCTTCCCGCCAGCCTTGCGCTGATTGCGGGCGGCATCGCGGCCTATATTTTCTACCATCTGCTGAAAGCGCCAACGCTGATGGGTGCGAAAATCCGCGACCAGATCGACGGCTTCCGCATCTTCCTGATGACGGCGGAAAAAGACCGGCTGGAAAAACTGAACCCGCCGAACATAACGCCAGAAGTGTTCGAGAAATTTTTGCCCTACGCGATTGCGCTCGATTGCGAGAACCAGTGGAGCAAGAAATTCGAGGCCGAAGCGGCGGCGGCCGGTTCGGTGCCCAGCGCGGGCACGTATTACACGCCGCTCTGGTATTCGGGCGGCGCGTTCAACCGTTTGGGTGCGGCCGGATTTGCGTCGGCCATCGGCGCGTCGCTGGCCTCGTCCGCCGCATCGGCCGCAACCGCACCGGGCTCAAGCTCCGGCTCCGGCGGCGGCGGTTTCTCCGGTGGTGGCGGCGGTGGCGGCGGCGGCGGGGGTTGGTAGTTACCGCTTCTTCTTCCCGCTCATGCGATTGTCGATCGCCAGCGGTCCTGCGCCCATGCCGACCAGCAGCAGCAATCCGCCGGCAATAGCGATGTTGCGTGCAAAGATGTCGTAATCGGCGGCGCGCTCCGCCGCGTTGGAGATTTTCCAGAAATCATGCATCAGCACGGACGCGATGATCGTGAACGCGAACAGCAGCATCGCGCCGTGACGCACATGATAGCCCAGCGCCAGCGCCAGCCCGCCCAACACCATCACGATCAGCGCCAGCGCAAACAGCAGCGGTGTGGCGGTAATCTTCTGCATCGCCATCAGCGAGATCGTGCCATCCCAATTGCTGGCGCGCGCGTAAGCCTCGCTGAGAAAGAACCAGGCCAGCGCCCAGCGGCCCAGCAATGGCGAAATGGTTTCTGCAAGCGACATGACACCGACCCCGAAACGAAGCACCCGGATCGAGTCTAGCGCAACTGTGCCGTAACGGGAATCGCGGGGCGCTTAGGCCTGGCGGAGCGCGTGCTTTCGCAGATGCCGCACGAGCGCCATCTCGTCGAGGCGCGACTGGCCGCGGCGGGTTTCCACCTCGGCGGCGCGTTTGGCCTGGCTTTCGGTCGCCAGTTCGAGGCTTTTCAGATCCTGATAGGCGGCGGTGAGGTCGCCTTGTGCCTGCGCGCGTTCGCGCTCCAGCTCCTTCAGCGTCGCTCGCAGATTTTCGCGACGCGAGTCGATGGAACGCAGGAATGAGGGAAATGCCAGCCGCCCGATATCGGAATCGTTTGCGCGCTGGCGTTCGCGCGCGATGCTTTCTTCCAGATCGGCGAGCTTGCGCTCCAGATCGTTCTTCATGCCATCCAGCGTCGCCATGCGGCGCTTGAGGTCGTCGACCTTGAAGCGCTTCAGGCGCATCAGCGTGTCGCGGCGTTTCATGACGCTTTACCTTTCACCGTTCCCGCGCCCTGTATTTGTTCGAGCGCTTCATACCCATCGGCCAGAGTGGTCCGTTCTTCTTTTTTCTGCGAAAGAAATTCCTCGAGTTGCGGATAAAGTTTGATCGCGGCATCGACTTCCGCGCTGGTGCCTGCCTTGTAGGCGCCCAGCCGGATCAATTCTGCCATATCTTCGTAAACGGAAAGCGTGGCGCGCGCGCGTGCCACAATGATTTGCTCCGTCCCGGAATTGCACGCCGGCATGGCGCGCGATACCGATTTGAGAATGTTGATGGCGGGATACCGCCCGCGTTCAGCGATGGCGCGGTCGAGCACGATGTGCCCGTCAAGGATGCCGCGCACGGCGTCCGCAACCGGTTCGTTGTGATCGTCGCCTTCCACCAGAACCGTGAAAAGTCCAGTGATGGAGCCGCGTGCGCCCTGTTCGCCGGGGCCGGCGCGTTCCAGCAAGCGCGGCAGTTCCGCGAACACGGTTGGCGTATAGCCACGCGTGGCGGGAGGCTCACCGGCCGACAGGCCGATCTCACGCTGTGCCATTGCGAAACGGGTCACGCTGTCCATAAGAAGCAGCACATGCAAGCCCTGGTCCCGAAGCTGTTCGGCAACGGCCATGGCGACATAGGCCGCCTGACGGCGCACCAGTGCCGGTTCGTCCGACGTTGCCGCCACCACCACGCTACGCACCAAACCTTCTTCGCCGAGATCGTCTTCGATAAATTCTTTCAACTCGCGTCCGCGTTCGCCGACCAGTCCGATAACGATTGCATCCGCATCGGTGTTGCGCGCGATCATCGCAAGGGTCGTGGATTTGCCCACGCCCGAACCTGCGAAGATGCCCATGCGCTGGCCCTTGCAGCAGGTCGTGAATGCATTGAGCGCACGTACGCCCAGATCGAGCTTGCCGCCCATGCGCGCGCGTGCATGCGCAGACGGCGGTGCGGCTTTCAAAGGATAGGCAAGCTGGCCTTGCGCGAGCGGGCCTTTGCCGTCCACCGGTTTGCCGAACGCATCGATCACGCGCCCCAGCCATTCGCGGCTCGGATAAACGCACGCCGCCTGATCGTCGAAATCCGCGCGCGCGCCCAGCGTCACGCCATCGACGGTGCCGAGCGGCATCACTTGCGCGCGCCCGTCGCGGAAGCCGACGACCTCGCAGGGAATCTCCTGACCGCGGGCGCCCGTAATTCTTACCCGCGCGCCCAGGCTGATGGCCCCGGCAGCCCCGGTTACCTCGACCATCAGGCCCTCGATTCTGGCCACCCGTCCGAAGCGCCTGAGCACCGGTACAGCCTCGATTTCCTTCAATAAAGCGCGCATGCGGGTCCTTTTCAGGGCCCTTTCGGGACCCATCCTCAATATTCATCTTGAACGAGATCATTTAAGTCGCGGTAAACTTAACAAATCGAATCAATGAGATGCGGTGGCCGCGCTCACCTCCGGTTAAGGCGTATTCGCTGGGGATGAAGCAAGGCCGGTCCGTGAAAGCGGATATTAACCATTTCCGCTTACCGTCTCGGAGTTCGTTAACCACACCCGTTAGGATATGGGTGGCCAAGGGGATTTCGGGACATGCGCGTTTTGCTGATCGAAGACGATAGCGCGATGGCGCGCAGCATCGAATTGATGCTCCGCTCGGAAGGTTTCAACGTCTATACGACGGATCTGGGCGAAGAGGGCATCGACCTCGGCAAGCTCTATGATTACGACATCGTCGTGCTGGATTTGCAGCTGCCGGATATGAGCGGCTTCGAGGTGCTGAAGGCCCTGCGCGTCGCCAAGGTGCAGACCCCGGTGATGATCCTCTCGGGCAATGCCATCGTGGAAGCCAAGGTCAAGGCGCTGGGCTTCGGCGCCGACGATTACATGACCAAGCCCTTCCACAAGGACGAGCTGGTCGCCCGCATTCAGGCGGTCGTGCGCCGCTCCAAGGGCCATTCGCAATCGGTCATCACCACCGGCAAGCTCACCGTGAACCTCGACGCCAAGACCGTCGAAGTGGACGGCTCCAGAGTGCATCTGACCGGCAAGGAATATCAAATGCTGGAGCTGCTCTCGCTCCGCAAAGGCACCACCCTCACCAAGGAGATGTTCCTCAACCATCTCTATGGCGGCATGGACGAGCCGGAACTCAAGATCATCGACGTGTTCATCTGCAAGCTGCGCAAGAAACTCGCGGCGGCAACGAACGGCGACAATTACATCGAAACCGTCTGGGGCCGCGGCTACGTCCTGCGCGATCCGGGCGAGGAAATGGCGGCGTAGTTCACCGGCCTGTAAAAAAGATTGTCATCCCCGGCGAGCATCACGCACAGCGTGCGTGATGCGAGGGAAGGGGACCCAGGTGGTGACACAGCCTCGATCTATGAAATGAACTTCTCATAGAGATCATTCCATCCGGAATTGGTTTTCTCGATCAGCCGGATTTTCCAGGCTCTGTTCCAGCCCTTGATCTGCTTCTCGCGACCGATAGCAATGGCGACATCGGCATATTCTTCAAACCACACAAGAATATGCACGCCATATTTCTTCGTGAATCCCTCAATCAAATCGCTCTTATGCTGCCAGATCCGCTTGCCCAGATCGCCGGTCACACCTGTATAAAGCGTGCCGTTTCGCTTGCTCGCGAGCATGTAGACAAAGTAGCGCTTCACCACCTGGGTCCCCTTCCCTCACATCGCGCGCCAATGCGCGCGATGCTCGCCGGGGATGACAATTATTTTTAATCCAGCCGCACCGCTCTACTCATCTCCATCTTGCAATCCAGAATCTTCGGGTCGAACACCGAGCCGATCAGCAACCGGTCGCCGCTTACCGCGCCCACGCTCGAGGCGCCGATTTCCTTGCCGAGGCTGGTGAACATCGGCACCGCATCGTGCGGCACGCCGTCAAACGCGCTCACGCGGAATATCTGCGAGGGCGAGGGTTTGCTCGGATCGTCCTTGTAGGCGAGGAACGCGAACAGCTTGGGGTGCGCGGCCACCCAGAGATTGCCCGCATCGTCCACGCTGATATTGTCCAGCCCCGCCGGGATTTCGAGCGCGCTTTCCGCCGTCAGCGCGCCGGACAGCGCATCGCGATGATAGGTATCGATCTGGCGGCCGATCGTTTCGGCGATGTAGAGATGCGCCAGATCCGGTGACACATTGATGCCGTTGGCATAGCGCAAGCCATTCGCTGCCACGCTGAACTTGCTGCCGTCGTAATAGACCGCATAGGCTTGCGGCAGCATCAGATAGTTTTCGAAAAACGCACCCAGATCGCTGCGGCTGCCATGATCGTTGGTGGCATAAAAGCGATCCTTGCCCACCGCCACCACATCATTGGGGCTGAACAGCAGATCGTTCGACACCGTTTTCACCGGCTGCAGCGTCAGCCGCGTGGAACCGTCCGGCATGGAAACCTGCATGACGGAGAAGATCACCACCGAAGACGGCCCATGCACCGGATGGTTCACCGCCATCAGCGTCAGCGTGCCGTCCGATGAGCGCAAAACAGAGATGCCGTGCGGATGGAAATCCGCCGGCGTGCCGGCCAGCTTCGTCACCACACCGGAATGATCCAGCGACATCGTGTAGATGCCGTCCTGCGCGGAAGGTTTTCCGGCAAAACCGGCGCGCCGGTCCGTCGCCGAGATGAACGCGATCCCGCTGTCATGATCGATGGCGATGTCTTCGGCGCCCACCACGCCCTTCACCGTTTTGCAGACGCCGCCGAAGCCCGGCACCACATCCGCAAACGATCCCGCCACGCTCATGATGCGAAAGCCGAGTGCGACCGCGCCCACGACAAATACCGCGGCGCCAATCCCCGCAATCCGCTTCCAACGCATCCAGTTTCTCCCCCTGGGCAGCTCGTCCATGTTCATTCTCCGCTACCCCGCCAATGCCATGCCGCTGGTGAATTGAAGATCGGCCAGCCGTGCGTAAAGCCCGCCGCGCGCGACAAGTTCCGCGTGGCTGCCTTCGCCGACGACGCGGCCCTGATCCATCACCACGATGCGTTTCAGTTTCTGAATTGTCGCGAGCCGGTGCGCGATCACGATGGTGGTGCGCCCCGCCATCAGATTGTTGAGCCCGATCTGCACCAGCCGCTCGTTTTCCGCATCCAGCGCGCTCGTGGCTTCGTCGAGCAGCAGCAGAGGCGCATCGCGCAGCATGGCGCGCGCGATGGCGATGCGCTGGCGCTGGCCGCCCGAAAGCGTCACGCCGCGCTCGCCCACCAGCGTGTCGAAACGCTCCGGCAGACGCTCGATGAATTCCGCGGCCGCGGCCGCTTCTGCGGCGCGATGCACATCGCCCTCGCTTGCATCGGGGCGGCCATAGCGGATGTTGTCGGCAATTGTGCCGGAGAAGATCACACTGTCCTGCGCCACCACGGCGATGTGCCTGCGCAATTCCACCGGATCGAGATTTGTGAGATCGACGCCGTCGAACAGGATCGCGCCCGATTGCGGCGCGAAGAACCTGAGCAGCAATTGGAACACGGTGGATTTGCCAGCACCACTCGGCCCCACCAGCGCCACTGCCTCGCCTGGCGTGACGTCCATCGAGAAACCGTTGAGCGCCTTGTAATCGGGCCGCGAAGGATAGCGGAACGATACGTCCCGGAAAGCGATGGCGCCCCGCGCCGGTTTGGGCAGCATCGCAGGCTTTGCCGGAGCTTTGACTTCGGGCTCGATGTCCAGCAATTCGGCCAGCCGCTCGGAGGCGCCCGCCGCGCGCTGCAGATCGCCCCAGGTTTCGCTGAGCGCACCGAAACCATTGGCCACGAACACGGCATAGAAAATGAATTGCACCAATTCGCCGCCCGTCATCCTGTGAGCGGCCACATCGCTGGCGCCGACCCAGAGAATCCCCACGATGCAGGCGAACGCCGCAAAGATCACCGCCGCCGTCAATCCGGCGCGCACCAATGTGCGCCGGATCGCGACGTTGAAGGCATTCTCCACCGCGCGGGCGAAATAGCGGCGGTCATTCTCTTCATGCGTGAAGGATTGGACCGTCTGCACCGCGTTCAGCGTTTCACTGGCATGCGCGGAAGTATGGGCGATTGTGTCCTGGCTCTTGCGGCTCAGCGTGCGAATCCAGCGTCCGATCAATATCAGCGGCAGCACCACCACTGGCACCACAGCCAGCACCAGCACCGACAGCTTCAGGCTCGTCACGAACACCATCACCAGCGCGCCGATCAGCATCACCAGATTGCGCAGCGCAATCGACGCCGAGGAACCGATCACCGTCTGGATGAGTGTGGCATCCGCCGTCAGCCGCGACAGCACTTCGCCCGTGCGCGTGATTTCGAAGAAGGCCGGCGTCAGCGACAGCACATGCGAAAACACGGCCTTGCGAATATCGGCGATCACCCGCTCGCCGAGCCAGGTGACGAAATAATAGCGAAGGCCGGTGGCGATCCCGAGCACGGCCGCAACGCCGATCAACGCCAGAAAATATTTTCCGATCAGATCGGGATTGCCCGCGATGAACCCGAAATCGATCATCCGCCGTGCGGCAACCGGCACCACCAGCGTCGCCGCCGATGAGGCCATCAGCGCCAGGCCTGCGCCTGCGATCTGCCAGCGATAGGGCGTCAGAAACGGCAAAAGCCGCCGCAGCGGCCGCACGGACCGGCTCTTCGCCCGCCCGGCCGCCAGCCGTGCAACTTCACTTGCGAACTCTTCGCCGGATTGCGCCACGTTTTCTTGCCGGTGCTCCAAGCCAAGCTATAGCCCAGCGGCCCCGACGGGGGGACGGGACCCATCGCCGCTGGCGCGCAGTCGGGCCGCTGGCCTCGTCTTGCAAGGCGGGGGGCCATCGCCTATAAGGCCCGCCTCGCACGCGAAAAAAGGCCGTTTCAGCCATGAAAAAGGGCATTCACCCCCACTACCACTTCATCGACGTGGTGCTGAACGACGGCACGAATTATCGCACGCGCACCACCTGGGGCGAGGAAGGCCAGAAACTCACGCTGGACATCGACCCCACGACCCACCCGGCCTGGACCGGCGGCCAGCAGCAATTGCTCGACCGCGGCGGCCGCCTCACCCGCTTCAACAAGCGCTTCCAGGGTTATGTGAAGAGCTGAGTTGCGCCGTCGCGTCTGAAAATTTTACTGCTTGATCTCCGTCAACCCTGCCGCCTTGCACCGGGAGCAGGCTCATGCCCGTACCCGGCACGGAGACGGCCATGCGCTATTATTTCAGCAAGACGCTCAAAATGCCCTTCGCCGAGGCGATCCAGCACGTAACCGAAGCGCTGGCCGCCAAGGGATTTGGCGTGCTGACGACCATCGATGTGCGCGCGACGATGAAAAAGAAGCTCGACGTCGATTTTCGTCCCTACACCATCCTTGGCGCCTGCAATCCGCAATTCGCGCACAAGGCGCTGCAAAGCGAGGACAAGATCGGAACGATGCTGCCCTGCAACGTCGTCGTGCAGGAAATTGGCGCAGGCACGGTGGAGGTTTCAGCCGTCGATCCGGTGGCCTCGATGGCCGCTGTCGACAATCCGAAACTGGCGCCCATCGCGGTTGAAGTCAGGGATTTGCTGAAACAGGTCGTTGCCGGGCTCTGAAACAGCCTCAGTTCTCATTCCCCGGCGCGCCGAAGGCTTCCTGCAGACGGTCCAGATGCGCCTGCACGGCCGGCGCCTTCACACGCCCGCCGCCGAAAAACACATCGTCCAGCCGCGCGATGCGGCGGTAGAGATTGTCGCTCTTGGCGAGCAATTCCTGCAGCGTCGTCGGCAGCGTTTCGATACCGTCTTCGCGCCCGCCAAAACAGATTTCCTTGGAGCCGAGCCGGTAGCGGTCGCCCGCCGCATCTTCGGCTTCCATATCGCCCTCATGCACGGCGCGCTGCACCAGCAGCCAGCTTGCCGCCTGCATCAGCCGCGTGGTGACGCGCATAGATTCGCCGGCATAAAGCAACGCCGCCTTGCGGGGCAGATCGCGGCTTTCCTCGCGCCCGCGGCCATCGAGATAGCGCGCGGTTTCTTCAACCAGCGACATGCCTTCATCGAAGGTGCGCTCGAACAATGCCGAGCCCGTGAATTTCTGAAGGGTAAGATCGTACAGGGTTTCGTCTTCCTGTTCCGGCATTTGCATGTGCGACACCCCTGAACGTCCTGCCAGGAAAGCTATCAACTTGTGCGAGCAACGCAAGTCGCAGATTGTTGCAACATCCCGTAAACCATTAACAGAGCGCCATTTTCGTACCATCGGACGCTCATGCACACAGGAAGAATATCCCCGCCATTCAATCTACCGGCATGCGCAAATGCGGTTGAGCGCACGGGTGCAATTTTCGATTAACTTCATTTGCCGCGCGCACTCGCGATTTTTTCCGGCGCTATATTCATGTCCGCGCGTTAACTTTTGCGCCGCGAAAGAATCCGTCAGGCGCAACAAGGTTGCACCGGAATTAAAATTCATCCCTTCCGAAAAAAAGAATCCGCGGCCGCTTTTGTCGCGCGCCGTGCGACGATCGCCTCGCGGCAGCGCGCGATTTCGCTTTCCAGCGATTCGATTCGCAGGAGCAACTCGTTTTCCGACATCGCGCTCAGATCCTGGCCCAGCGCAAATTCGATCTTCTTGCGCGGCAGCAATTCCTCGGGGTCGATGGCCATATTTTCCGCCTCCCATTTCGATTAATGTTCTTCGAAGCAGCCCCTCACTTCAAGCGAACATGAAAGCCATCAGCGTCGAACCCGGCCCGAAACTCGTGCTTGCCGAAATCCCCAAACCCGCGCCCGCACCGGGCGAAGTCCTCATCAAAGTGGCAGCAGCAGGCGTAAACCGCGCTGATCTCGCACAGGCCATGGGCGTCTACCCGCCCCCACCCGGCGCATCGCCCATATTGGGACTGGAGGTGTCCGGCACCATCGAAGCGGTGGGCGATGGCGTGCGCGACTGGCACGTAGGCGATCAGGTCTGCGCACTGCTCGCGGGTGGCGGCTATGCCGAATATTGCGTGGCGGCGGTCGAATGCCTGCTGCCTATCCCCAAAGGCGTGAGCCTGATCGACGCTGCTGCCTTGCCCGAAGCCCATTTCACCGTCTGGACAAATTTGATGGACGCCGCGCGATTGAAGCCGGGCGAAAGCGTGCTCATCCATGGCGGCTCCAGCGGCATCGGCACGGCAGCGATTCAAATGCTGGCCGCGCGAGGCCACAAGGTTTTCACCACGGCAGGCAGCGCGGAGAAATGCGCCGCATGCGAAAAACTCGGAGCCACACGCGCCATCAATTACCACGAAGAAGATTTCGTCGATGTCGTGAAGAAAGCGACCGACGGCAAAGGCGTGGACGTGATCCTCGACATGGTCGGCGGCGACTACATCCAGAAGAATTTAAGCGCCGCCGCCATCTGGGGCCGCATCGTCAACATCGCTTACCAGAGCGGGATGAGCGCAAACGTAAATTTCGCACCGATGCTGATGAAGCGATTGTCGCTAATGGCAACCACTCTGCGCGCAAGACCCAACACCGAAAAAGCCGCAATCCGCGACGCGTTATTGCGAGAAGTCTGGCCGCTGATCGACCAAGGCAAGATCAAGCCGGTGATCGACTCGATCTTGCCGCTTGCAGACGCCCAGGCCGCACACGCGCGGATGCAATCGAGCGGGCATATCGGGAAGATTTTATTGAGATCGTAGTCGACTAGGCTTCTTCTTCCCTAGTATTGGATGGGCAGCTCGGGTTCCGCAGGCAATGAAAGAACGTCAAGTGCCGTTGCTTCGACAAGTTTTCCCTCTACCCCCTTCATGATCACATACGGCTGCATCATTGGGTCTCTAAATCGAAATTTGTACGAACGTTCCTTTCCGCGCCTCACCAAAATGCGTCCACGTTCCTCATCTATGAATTTTTTCAAATGATTCTGAAAATTTGCGATTACCACATCTCGTTTCAATATATTCGCCAGTGGTACTACAACGGCATTCGGCGTGAACATCCCCCTGTCGTCGGTTTTCGCGAGAGCACAAGCCAGCAAGACTTCACGAAATAGCGTGTCCGATCGGTTTGTATGAGTTGCCTGGGCATATTCTCTCTGAATCGATTCCTGCGATTTCTCCAATGCACGCTTTATCGCTATATCGACGTGGGATTCCGTTATAGAAAGCCGCCGCCCCTGCAATGCGGCCTGTACGCTGTATAGACCAAGCAGATGCACATAAGATGGCAACCCTCTCGAAAGCGTGATGATCTTCCAGAGCGCGTCAGACTCAATACGCATTCCAAGACGTGGCAGCCGTTTCTGGATGATTTCCTTCATCTCATCATTCGACATACGCGGCATCGGAATCTGCTCTATGCAACGGGCAAGCGACTCGTGCTCATCGAGAAGTTCGCCGATGTCATCGGCCACACCGACAAGTATGACAGTCACATTGACGGAATAATCAGATAAATGCTTCAGCGTATTCGCCGTAAGCGAACGAATCGATTCACCAGAGGCCTTGTCAAATTCATCGATGACAATGATTGGTATTTCGGAAGGTTTAAAAGCCCGTTCAAGCGCCCGCCTGACATCGTCCGGTGAAACTGGGTCGCCTTGCAAATCTAAGAGCGAGACGAGTTCGTCCCGCCCTTCCTGTTTTACGGTAACGCCGATGTCCTTGAATACCTTGCGCCAAAGCGATGTATAGTCGTCGCTTGGATCAACTTGCTCTCTTATCAAGATCACTTTCTTGGTGATTGTAGGAAAAAGCAGATGGAAAACTTTGGCGAGTGATGTCTTTCCCACGCCACGCTCACCATAAAGTATGGCGTGCTTTCCTCTCTCGAGAACGACTTCGATGAGACGGCGAAGTTGTGTAGACCGGCCAGCGAAAAGCTCGCTCTCATCGATCGGTGCAGAAGGACTAAAAAGCTGTGTCGCCTCGAATGACAACACCTGCCAATCTTCGGTCGTCCGTGGGTTGGTCAACTCAATCTCACTTATCTTAGTTGGTGCCTTAGTTATTAAACTAAGCATAATACTTATAGAAGTCAATGTCAGACTTAATAATTGACAACGGTTTCACCCCCTTCCCTCGCCGCCCCCTTCCCGCTAAAAGACGCGCCTTCCTCGACAGTGGATGGTTCGAGCGAAGGGACGGGGCGGAGAGCCTCGCCCGGGAAAGGGAAACGCTATGGCCGAAAAACCGCTGATGCCCAAGGCGACCGCCGTTTGGCTGGTCGACAACACCTCGCTGACCTTCGAACAGGTGGCCGATTTCTGCGGGCTGCACCCCCTCGAAGTGAAGGGCATCGCCGACGAGGACGTGGCCAAGGGCATCAAGGGGCAGGACCCGGTGGCGTCCGGCCAGCTCACCCGCGAGCAGATCGCCCAGGCCGAGAAGAACCCGAAAATCCGCCTCAAGATGGCCCCGCCCAAGCACAAGATGCCGTCCGTCAAGCAGAAGAAGGCACCGCGCTACACCCCCGTCTCCAAGCGGCAGGACAAGCCGGATGCCGTGTACTGGATCCTGCGCAACCATTCCGAATTCACCGATGCCGATATCGTCAAGCTGATCGGCACGACGAAGGCGACCATCCAGAAGATCCGCGAGCGCTCGCACTGGAACGCCACCAACATCAAGGCGGTGGACCCGGTGACGCTGGGGCTGTGCTCGCAGCTCGAGCTGGATCTGGCCGTGCAACGCGCCTCGGACAAGCGCGACCGCGCCATCAAGCGCGCCGAAAAAGGCGAGAGCCTGAAGCCCATCGCCGAAACCGTGGCGGACGAAGAATAGAACTACTTTCAAAGATTATTCCGTCATCGCCCGCAGGTGCGGGCGATCCAATTTCTTTCATGAAAAATGGATGGCCCGGACAAGCCGGGCCATGACGGGTTATTTGTCAGAAGATGTAGTGAATGAGCACCACGCCCAATATCACCAGCACCAGCACGGCAATCATCACCGCTTCCATATATTTTTCGATGAACATTTGTGCCTGCGCGCCGAACCAGTAAACCAGCAATCCTTCCAGCACGATGAAGCGGATGCCGCGCGTCACCACCGAATAGAACATGAAGGCGAAGAACGGCACGCTCGCCAGCCCCGAAGCGATGGTCACCAGCTTGTAGGGGATCGGCGTCAATCCCTGCACCATGATGAGATAGGCGTGCTTGGTGTAGGCGTGGCGCAACGCGTCCACATCCGCAAGGGGAATATGCAGCACGCCGATCAGCCACACCCCCGCCGTGTGCCAGAACAGCGAGCCGATGGCATAGCCCAGCATGCCGCCCGTCACCGACCACAGCGTGCACCACACCGCCAGCAGGAAGGCGCGCCGGCGATCCGCCAGCATCATCGGCAGCAACATCACATCGGGGGGAACGGGAAAGAACGAGGCTTCCGCGAAGGCAAAGGCAGCCAGCGCCGCCCAGGCGTGCGGCCCTTGCGCATTTCTCATCATCCAGGCGTAAAGCTGACGCAGCGGCCCGCCTCGTGGCGCGGCTCGTGTTTCTTCCGGCATTGGCGCTCCCTTAAGACATCTAAGTAGCAATGGCCGCACGCCCCTACAATGGCGCTCGCTTGCCGCAGCGCCGCGGCTTCATTAGTTTTTGAGCCGCCCCTTTACCATCAAGAACGAAACCCCATGGCCACCCGCAAGAAAGCCAAAACGAAGAAGACCGCCCGCAAGCGCGCGGCCAAAGCCGCCAAGCCGAAGAAAATTGCGCGCAAGGTGGCGGCGAAACCGGCGCCGAAGCCCGTGCCGCGGGGGCCGCGTCCACGCAAGGCGATTTCGCGCAGGAATACGATTGCCGCGCCGCGCCCCGCACCGCACAGAAAGCCAACCATCGGCCGCAATCCTTACGACACCGACCTCGACCGCAATCCGGCCAATTACCAGCCGCTCTCGCCGCTCACATTTCTGGAGCGCGCCGCACGGGTTTTCCCCGATCACACGGCCATCGTGCATGGCGGACGCGTTTATTCTTATGCGCAATTCTACGAACGCGCGAAGAAGCTGGCCTCGGCGCTCGCCAAACGCGGAATCAAAAAAGGCGACACGGTCGCTGTGATGCTCGCCAACACGCCGCCGATGCTGGAGGCGCATTACGGCGTGCCGTTCACCGGCGGCGTCATCAACACGCTGAACACGCGTCTGGACGCGGCAGCGCTTGCCTTCATCCTCGATCACGGCGAAGCGAAAGTACTCATCACCGACCGCGAATTTGCGCCGGTGATTAAAGAGACGCTGAAACTCGCGAAAGTGAAGCCCTTCGTCATCGATTACGACGATCCCGAATTTCCGCAAACCGGCGAGAAGCTCGGTTCAATCGAATATGAGGATTTCATCGCGCCCGGCGATCCCGATTACGCTTGGAAAATGCCCGACGATGAATGGGATGCGATTGCGCTGAATTATACCAGCGGCACAACCGGCAATCCGAAGGGCGTCGTGTTCCATCATCGCGGCGCGGCGCTGATGGGTTACGGCAATATCCTCGCCGCCAACATGCCGCGCCATCCGGTGTATCTGTGGACGCTGCCGATGTTTCATTGCAACGGCTGGTGTTTTCCATGGTCGCTGTCGGTGGTCGCGGGCACGCATGTGTGTTTGCGCTGGGTGCGTGCCAAGCCGATCTACGATGCCATAGCGGAGCGCAAGGTGACGCATCTGTGCGGTGCGCCGATTGTCATGTCCACGCTCATCAATGCGAAAGCGGATGAGCGGCGCGAGCTTCCACATATTATCGAATTCATCACCGCCGCGGCCCCGCCACCGGAATCGGTGCTGGCGGGCATGGCCGATGCGGGCTTCAACGTCACCCATGTTTACGGCCTCACCGAAACTTACGGCCCTGCGGTCGTGAACGAATGGAAAGCGCCGTGGGACAAGCTTGGAAAAGATGCGCGCGCCACGAAAAAAGCACGGCAGGGCGTGCGCTATCATGCGCTTGAGGCGCTCACCGTCATGGATCCCGAAACCATGGAGCCCACGCCGGCCGACGGCGAAACGCTGGGCGAAGTGATGTTCCGCGGCAATATCGTGATGAAGGGCTATCTGAAAAATCCCAAAGCCACGCGCGAAGCCTTCGAAGGCGGCTGGTTTCACTCCGGCGATCTCGGCGTGATGCACGCGGACGGCTATGTGCAGCTCAAGGACCGCTCGAAAGACATCATCATCTCAGGCGGCGAAAACATTTCATCCATTGAAGTCGAAGACACGCTGCTCAAACATCCCGGCGTGATGTTTGCGGCGGTGGTGGCGCGGCCCGACGAAAAATGGGGCGAAACACCCTGCGCCTTCGTGGAGCGCAAATCCGGACATGAGAATGTTTCAGCCGAAGATCTGATCGCCTGGTGCCGCCAGCACCTCGCCCATTACAAATGCCCGCGCCATGTCGTGTTCACGGAGATCCCCAAAACCTCAACGGGCAAGATGCAGAAGTACAAACTTAGAGAGCAGGCGAAAACAGTCTGAAGAATCCCCCTCTCCCCCACCGGGGGGAGAGGGCAGGGTGAGGGGGTCGCAAACTCAAATACAGAAACCAAAAATCGCGCACCCTTGCATTCGCACCGTCTTCCAATTTTCGATTTCCGATTTCTTGCTTCGGGCACCCCCTCACCCTAACCCTCTCCCCCGAAGGGGAGAGGGAATTGCGCTATCCACGCTCATTTCTTTTGCATCTCAAACACATAGCCAAACTTATCCAACACGCTCTAGCCGCGCGTATAATGCGCGCCTGGCGCAAAGCTGCGTCGCTGGAGTTGATGTGATGAACGATGAGGACACAGGGGGTACCCCCCACCCAATTTCCGAGGTTCGAATAGCTGAACCCCGCAGGCCTGTCTGCCGAAGCCTTGGCGTAGGCAGAAAACGCGGCGGCCAGCCGGGAAACAGCAATCGCCTCAGCCATGGCGGCTTCTCCGCAAAGGTGCGCGAGCGGCGCGAATGGGTCCGCGCACTGGTGGCTCAGACCGACGCGCTGATCCTGCGTGTGGAAATGGTAAGCCGTGCGCGCCGCGGACTCGCAGCAAAACTCTCACGCGCGGCGAAACATCTTCCCATGCGCGCGCCTTCGCATCGCCAGCCCGAAGCCCGGCGCTATGACGGCGCGCAAACGCGAGCTAATGCACGCTTCGCAGCCGTTCCAGTTCGTCTTTTATACGGAGTTTTTCGCGTTTGAGAGCGGCGACCCTTACTTCATCCCATGTGGGATGGGTCATTTCCGCTTCGATCAGTTCCTGCAGTCGCTTATGCTTTTCGGAGAGCTCCTGAATGTGCCCTTGCATTGCCATGCGTGCACCTCATCACTTGGAGAGGTTTTAATTAAACCACCATTGGGCTTTGCTGTCACGGCCCTCTTTCGCCCATCCCTTATGAACTGTAAACCAATGATATGACTGAAAAAGCGGCACAGGATTCGAAAGTTTCAAGGCTGGTGGTGGGAATCAGCGGCGCCTCCGGCGTGGCCTATGGAATCCGGCTGCTGGAGGCACTAAGGGAACTCGGCGTGGAGTCCCATCTCGTCATGAGCAAAGCCGCCGAAATGACCATCGGCTATGAAACCGCGCTGAAACCCAAGCAGGTCGGCGCGAAAGCGGACCACCTCTATGCCATCGGCGATATCGCAGCGCCCATCGCGTCGGGTTCCTTCAAGACGGGTGGCATGATCGTGGCGCCCTGCTCGGTCAAAACCATGTCCGAGATTGCAACCGGCGTGACAACCTCGCTGCTGACGCGCGCAGCAGATGTGACGCTGAAGGAGCGCCGCCCGCTGATCCTGCTGGTGCGCGAGACGCCGCTGCATCTGGGCCATTTGCGCACGCTGACACAGCTTGCCGAAATGGGCGCAATTATTTTGCCGCCGGTTCCCGCATTCTACGCGGAGCCCAAAACAATTTCCGACATCGTGGATCAGATGGTGGGGCGCATGCTCGATCTTCTGGGTTATGATTGGCCGGTGGTGCGGCGTTGGGGCGAGGATTTGTCTAAGGGCAAGCGCCGCGCGAAGCGAACGAAAGATCAATGACCGAGGCCGAAGAGCAGGCGCTGCGCGCGCGGCTTGTCGAGTTGGCGCAGGAGCATCGCGATCTCGATGCGGCGATTGCAGCGCTGGTGAGCACGGGCGCGCATGACCAGATCCAGCTGTCGCGGCTGAAGAAAAGAAAGCTGCAATTGAAGGATCAAATCGCGAAGATGGAAGACGCGCTGTTGCCCGATATTATAGCCTAGCGCGCAGCCCTTTTATGCTCGTACATCGCTTCATCGGCGCGCGCCATTGCGCCATCGGCATTGTCGCCAGGCTGCAATTGGAAAGCGCCATAGGAAAATCCCACCGCAATCGTGCGGTCGTTCCATTGCGCGGGGCTGGTAGCGAGCACATCGGCGAGGGTGGCCGCTTTGCGGTGCGCCCGCGCTACCTCGGTGTGCGACAGGATCACGCCGAATTCGTCGCCGCCCAAACGTCCCACCACGTCGGTATCGCGCACATGGGAGAGCAACGTGTCGGCAAAATGCGCCAGCACCGCATCGCCCGCGGCATGGCTGTAAGTGTCGTTGATGTTCTTGAAATCGTTGAGATCGAAATAGACCAGACTCGCCGGCGTTCCGTAGCGCGTGGAGAATCCGATGTGGCGGGACAGCTCGCGCACGAAAGCGCGCCGGTTCAGCACCGGCAAAAGCTGATCCTGATCGGCGGTGTGCTCGACTTCTTCCAGCCGCGTGCGAGTCAGCGCCAGTTCGCGGCGAAGCGCATCCATTTCGCCCATCATTTTCATGAGCGCATCGCGCACGCGCGGCGTGAATTCGCTTTCGGGAATTCCCAGCACGCTGCTGGCAGCGGGGGATTCAACCGGACGGGGCGCAATGGCAGCCTGTGCGCCGCTCGCATAGAGCGCGCCGCCTGCCCGGCCTATCCGTTCGATCTTCATTCCCCGCTCCGTCTCGATTCGGGACAGGTGAAAACTAGAGCCGGGGTCTTTAACAATTCGTTTACATCTATTGGCAAATCGTTAACGGGCGCGAAACGGCCCTTTCCTTGGGATTCCAGGCACATATAATGCGCCGCTTCGCGCCGGGCCCTCCGGCCATACAGGCAGAAGCATGACCGCACCCCTTGTCGGCATTATCATGGGAAGCCAGTCGGACTGGCCCACCCTCAAATCGGCGGCCGAAATCCTCGACGCGCTGGCGATTCCCCATGAAAGCCGCATCGTTTCGGCCCATCGCACGCCCGACCGGCTCTATGAATATGCCAAGACGGCGGCGGGCCGGGGGCTGAAGGTGATTATCGCGGGCGCGGGTGGCGCCGCCCATCTGCCCGGCATGACGGCCTCGATGACGGCCCTGCCGGTGCTGGGCGTGCCCATCGAGACCAAGGCGCTGAAGGGCATGGATTCGCTTCTCTCCATCGTCCAGATGCCGGGCGGTGTGCCGGTGGCGACCTTCGCCATCGGGGAGAGCGGGGCCAAGAATGCCGCGCTGCATGCCGCTTCCATTTTGGCGCTCAACGATCCCGCGCTGGCCGCACGGCTTTCCGACTGGCGCAAACGGCAGACGGATACCGTGGCCGAGATTCCGTCCGCGCAATGAGCCATCCCAAAACTTTATCCGCTCCCGTGCCGCCGGGAGGCACGATAGGAATCCTCGGCGGCGGACAACTGGGCCGCATGCTGGCGCTGGCCGCAGCTCGGCTTGGTCTGAAGACGCATATTTATTCCGATGAGGAAAACGCCCCGGCCTTTCAGGTTTGCACCTCGCATACGGTTGGGCGCTATGACGACGAAGCCGCACTGACGAAATTCGCCAAGCATTGCGATGCCATCACCTATGAATTTGAGAATGTGCCGAGCGCGGCGGCCGCGTTGCTGTCGGAATTGAAGCCAACCAATCCCAATGCACGCGCGCTCGCCGTGGCGCAGGATCGGCTGGAGGAAAAAAATTTCGTCCGTCAATTGGGATTGAAAACGGCCGATTTCGTCGCGGTGGATTCAAGCGAAACCGCCCGCAATGCCTTCGCCATGCTCGGCAACACAAACGCGATTCTCAAAACCTGCCGCCTCGGTTATGACGGCAAGGGCCAGATGAAAGTGGCGAGCGCAGAAGAAACCGCCGTGGGTTTCGAGACATTCGCCTGCCCGTCGCTGCTGGAAAGTTTCGTCGATTTCGCTTTCGAAGCTTCCATTATCGCCGCGCGTGGCATGAGCGGCGAATTCGCGGCCTACGATCCGCCGGAGAATTTCCACGAGCATCACATTCTGCGCCGCTCCACCGTGCCGGCGCGGCTTTCGCCCGCGCAATGCGATGAAGCCAAAGACATCGCCAGGCGGATGATGGATGGGCTCGGCTATATCGGCGTGCTGGCGGTGGAATTGTTCGTGACGAAAGAGGGTGCGTTGCTGGTCAATGAATTTGCGCCGCGCGTCCACAATTCGGGGCATTGGACGCTGGAAGCCTGCGCCGTCAGCCAGTTCGAGCAGCATATCCGCGCCATTGCGGGCTGGCCGCTCGGCGATCCCGCGCGCCATTCCGATGCGGTGATGGAAAACATTATCGGCGAGGAAGCCGCGGACTGGCAGGCACTGGCGGCGCGCGGCGGCGCATTACATCTCTACGGCAAGTCGGAAATTCGCCCGATGCGCAAGATGGGACATATCACGCATTTGAAACCTAAGACCGGCGCGCATTGACCTTTTCGAATATCTCGCTCAGCGACGGCAGGCCTTTGGTGCTTTCCTTGAGCTGAGCCTTGAATTTCTCGAAACGCATCACATCTTCGATGCGGCGGTCGAGGAATTCGTTTGTCAAATGTTCGTCTTCGCTTTCATCGGTGAACCAGCGCATCAGCGTGGACGAAAACACGCCCGCCAGAATCGCGCGCTTGGTATAGAAATTAAAATCGGTGGAAGTATCGCCCGCTGCGCGCCACATAGCGTCCACCGTGCGATAGAGCAGTTTCATTCCCATTGCGGCATGCGGCGGCAGAGTGAGAAACGCCGCCGCCCGCCGCGCAGCCTCCTTGTGAGGCTTGAGAACGGCAAGCCGCGCGGCCACCGCGGTCTTGATGCGCTCGCGAATCTTCATGCTGGAAAGTTTCGATTTGGCGAGCTTTTTCCCCATCTCGCCATCCGCCCATTCGGAGAACGCCTCCACGAGGCTCAGCGCCCCATCCGGAAAGAGCCGCGCCAAGGCCGCGGCATCGGTGCCCGCTTCCTTGCCTGCGCGTCGCAATGTCTTGTCGGTGAAACCGTCGAAGGGCGCGTGCGCCAGTGCGGATTGGAGCACCGCGCCCCTCAACATATCGTCCGGCGCGCCCGATTTCGCTTTCGTCTTACGCGCCGTCATTCCTCATCCTCAATGCGCCGGCTGGCGATCCGGCACTTTGGATTCGCCACCGCCGAATGTCAGCGACACTTTTGCCGTGCCCGCAACGGGTGCTTTGGCGGATGTCAATCCGAAAAAGAAACTCGTCAATCCCGGATAGCCGCCATTGGCCGGACAGATCGGCGATTCGAATTCGATCGACACGGTATTCTTGCTTTGCGAAGCCTTTTTGATGCCGACGGATGTATTCGGCCCGGCATTGATGACAAACACATCGCCCATTTCGCCCTTGGCACCATAAGGCAATTTCTCCACCGGCCCGAAATCGAGATCCATCGAATCCGCGCAATGCATTTCCTTGCCGCGCACGGCATGGGTCATGTCGATGCGATAGATATAGGCAGTCTTGCCCGCCGCCTTGGATTTCAGCGCGCCCATGAAGGTGCGCGATTGCAGGCGCACCGGACCCGTAAATTCCTTGTCAGTCGGGAAATTGCCCATGCTGTCGGTCGGCGTGACCGAACAGGCCGGGCTGAACACGCAATCGATCTTGTCGGGATCGACCTTGACGACGGTAAGCGTCGTCGTCGCTGCCGCCGCCGGAACCGCAATAAGTCCGAACGCAATGCACGCCAGAATTTTCTTGAAGCTCATCATGCCCTCCCCATTCAAATGCGCTGTGCTGAGCCTGCAAAGCCTGCGCTTTTTGCCGCAGCGGTGCAACGCCTATTCGGGGGGCCGCAGCCAATGGCGCGCTTCGGATTCGAAGATGAGCTTGGAAAGATCGCGCATGCGTTGCGGATAGAGCACGCCGTCCAGATGGTCGCATTCATGCTGCACGACGCGGGCGTGAAAGCCCTTGGCGGTGCGCTGGATCATGCGGCCCAGCGTATCGAAACCGCGGTAGCGGATATGCGAGGGTCTCTCCACCAGCCCGCGCAGCTCTGGAACCGAGAGGCAGCCCTCCCAGCCGGCTTCTGTCTCCAGCCCCATGATCTCGATTTCGGGATTGATGAGGACGGTGAGGGGCGCTGTGCGGTCGAAGCGCTCGGCCTCGGAAAGCTCGGGCTCGCGGCTGTCGGGCGCCTGAAACACCACCACCCGCAGCGGCACGTGGACTTGAGGTGCAGCCAGCCCCGCGCCATTGGCATCCATCATGGTGTCCACCATATCGGCCACAAGCCGGGCGATTTGCGGTGCTGTGGGGTCCTCCACGGGGGCGGCCTTGGCGGCGAGGACGGGGTGGCCCATGCGGGCGATTTTGAGGATAGCCATAGACTGAATATGGGGTGGGCCCGCTCAGGCGTCAAAGTACGGCTTGCCGCAAGGGTGGACAGGGTAAAACCCTTCTGTTATCTAGCGCGCCCTCACGCAAACGGCCTCCAGGAGCAGACTTTGCAGATCATCGTTCGCGATAACAACATCGATCAGGCGCTGAAGGCGCTGAAGAAGAAGATGCAGCGTGAAGGCATCTTCCGCGAGATGAAACTCCGGGGCCATTACGAAAAGCCAAGCGAGAAGCGCGCCCGGGAACGGGCCGAGGCCATCCGCCGCTATCGCAAGCTGCAGCGCAAGCGCCTGCAGCGCGAGGGCGTGCTGCCGAAATAAGCAGCATAAGTGAACTTCACATCCGCCGTTGGAACAGCGATGTGCCGTCGTCCTGACGCACATTGTAGAGGCTGAGGCACGTCTGCTTCGTCATATCGGTGCAGATGAGATCGGCCGTCATCGTGTAATGCGCGCCGTTCGATTGCGCCTTGCAGAGAGGCCGCCCGTCGGACTCATTTTTGACGGCATCGGGTTGCATCAGCGTTGCATCGGACGGCACCACACCGAAGTCGCGCGCACGCGTCAGCATGGTCTGGCACACGCCGGGACCCGTCGTTGCCGTACCGCTCAAATTCTTGCCCCAGACGAAATATCCGCCGGCCGCCACGATCACCACCATGACGCCGATTGCACTCCACAAAAGAATTGGCCTGTTCGTTTGGACAGCGCTGCTGGGCGCGTCGTTCGGCAGGATGTCGGTCATGACGATCTCCTCGTGCGGGCGCAAAACATAGACCGGCCGACGCGGTGAGCCAACCTATCCAAGCGCCTTGACGATTTCTTCCGTCATCTTCTTGGCGTCGCCGAAGAGCATCATGGTGTTGTCGCGGAAGAAGAGTTCATTCTCGATGCCCGCATAGCCCGAGCCCATGCCGCGCTTGATGAATAGCACAGTCTTGGCCTTCTCCACATCTAGAATCGGCATGCCGAAGATCGGCGATTGCGGATTGCTTTTCGCTGCGGGATTGGTCACGTCATTGGCGCCGATCACATAGGCCACATCGGCCTGCGCGAATTGCGAATTGATATCTTCCAGCTCGAACACTTCGTCGTAAGGCACGTTCGCTTCGGCCAGTAGCACATTCATGTGGCCGGGCATGCGGCCCGCGACGGGATGGATGGCGTAGGAAACTTTCACGCCTTCCTTCTTCAATATGTCCGCCATTTCGCGCACGGCGTGCTGCGCCTGCGCCACCGCCATGCCGTAACCCGGCACGATGATGACGCTGCCCGCATTCTTCATGATGAAGGCCGCGTCTTCCGCCGAGCCTTGCTTGACGGGGCGCGTTTCGACCTTGCCGGTCGCCGCCACTTCGCCGCCGAAGCCGCCGAGGATCACGGAGATGAAGCTGCGGTTCATCCCCTTGCACATGATGTAGGACAGGATCGCGCCCGACGAGCCCACTAGCGCGCCGGTGATGATGAGCGCGGTATTCTCGAGCGTAAATCCGATGCCTGCCGCCGCCCATCCTGAATAGGAATTCAGCATCGACACCACCACGGGCATATCTGCGCCGCCGATGGGAATGATGAGCGTGATACCGAACACGAATGCCAGCACCGCAATCGCCCAGAACGCCCAATGCGGCTGCATCATCACGAACCACACGATGAGCGCCACGATTGCCGCGAAGATCAGGATGTTCAGCGCGTGGCGCGCGGGCAACAGGATCGGCGCGCCGCTCATATTGCCGTTGAGCTTGGCGAACGCGATCAGCGAGCCTGCGAAGGTGATGGCGCCGATGGCAACGCCGAGGCTCATTTCGATGAGGCTCTGCATGCGGATCGCGCCTTCGCTGCCGATGCCGTAAGCATCAGGCGAATAAAGCGCGGCACCCGCCACCAGCACGGCAGCAAGACCCACCAGCGAATGGAACGCGGCAACGAGTTGCGGCATTTCCGTCATCGCGATGCGCCGCGCAATGACCGCGCCGATGCCGCCGCCGATGGCGATGCCCACGACGATCATGCCCCATGTCAGCACATCGGTGACGCCTGCGACCCACAGCGTCGTGGCCACAGCCAGCGCCATGCCGATCATGCCGTTGCGATTGCCCGCGCGGCTCGAAACCGGCGACGACAATCCGCGCAACGCTTGAATGAACAGCACGCCGGAGACGAGATAAGCGATAGAAGCGAGATCGGCTTGAAGCGACGGGCTCATCACTTCTCTTTCTTTTTATACATCGCGAGCATGCGCGAGGTGACGAGGAAGCCGCCGAAGATGTTCACGCAGGCGAGGACGAGGGCGATGAAGCCCAGTATTTTGGAGGTCCAAGCAGATTGCATCCCATGCGAAGGCGCAGAATTCTGAGTGACCTCATTCACCTTTTTCATCAACTCAAGCTCGGAAAGCGCTCTCCCATTTGTTGCAACTGTTTTTCCGTCAACGGTTGTATTTCCATTCCAATCAACAGCAATCGTCACGTTTTGAGGCCTGTGAGTTGCTGAGACGGACACCGCGATCAACGCACCGACCACGATCACCGAGGAAATCGCGTTGGTGACACTCATCAGCGGCGTATGCAGCGCGGGCGTGACGCTCCACACCACAAAATAGCCCACGAAAATCGCCAGCACGAAAATCGAAAGCCGGAAAACGAACGGATCGATGGCTTCCATGGTCTATCCCTTCAAACTCGGATGCACGATCTCGCCATTGCGTGTCAGACCCGCGCCTTTGACGATCTCGTCGTCCCAATTGAGGTTCAGCGCGCCGGTTTTCTTGTCGACGATCAGGTTGACGAAGTTGAACAGATTGCGCGAATACAGGCTCGACGTATCCACCGCCAGACGCGCGGGCAGATTGGTGTAGCCCATCAGCGTGACGCCATAGGCCTCGATCACTTCGTTCGGCTTGGTCAGCGGACAATTGCCGCCCTGCTCGGCGGCCAAATCCACAATCACCGAACCCGGCTTCATCGTCTTGACCATGTCTTCGGTCACCAGCACCGGTGCCTTGCGGCCCGGGATCAGCGCCGTGGTGATGACGATGTCCTGCTTCTTGATGTGTTCGGCGACGAGAGCGGCCTGCTTGGCCTGATATTCCGCCGACATCGGCTTGGCGTAACCCGCCGCCGTTTCGGCCTGCTTGAATTCATCGTCGATCACCGCGATGAAATTCGCGCCCAGCGATTCCACTTGTTCCTTGGTGGCGGGGCGAACGTCGGTCGCCGTCACGATCGCGCCCAGCCGCCGCGCGGTGGCAATCGCCTGCAAACCTGCCACGCCGACGCCCATGATGAACACGCGCGCTGGTGCAATCGTGCCAGCCGCGGTCATCATCATCGGCATGGCGCGGCCGAACGTGGCGGCGGCATCCAGCACCGCTTTATATCCGGCGAGGTTCGCTTGGCTCGACAACACGTCCATCGCCTGCGCGCGGGATATGCGCGGAATGAATTCCATGGCGAAAGCGTCGACGCCCCGTGCCGCCAACTGGGCAATCGCCGCCTTCTCCGTATACGGAGCAAGGAGCGCCGCCAGCACCGCGCCCTTTTTCATCCCCGCGATCTCGCTAGCGTCAGGCCCGCGCACCTTGAGGACGATATCGGCATCCTTGAGCGCGGTGGCCGCATCCGGCGCAATCGAGGCGCCCTGCGTCACATAGTCGGCATCGGCGATGCGCGCGCCCGCACCCGCGCCGGTTTCCACGGCGATATCCAGCCCAAGTGTTTTGAGCTTCTTCACCGTTTCCGGCGTGGCGGCCACGCGCGCCTCGCCTGCGCGGCGTTCCTTGAGGATGGCAAGTTTCATGTTTACGCGTCAGTGCGTGCGGAAAATGGCGAGGAAAATCAGCAGAGCTATGTTGCCGATGACGATCCATTTCACCAGGGTCATGAAGCCTGTCCACGTCTTCATATGCTCCTTGATATCCATGGAGCCGGTGTCGGAACCGTGTGACATATCAGCGGACATGCTCATCCCCGAAAAATGCTTCAAAGCGGGCCGGACTATAGCAAAGCGCCCCCGCCCGGCAACCGCAGATTGGCCGCGACTCAGAGACGCCGGGCGGGCACCGAATGGTTCCAGTCCGCCAGCAGCGCCCGCAGGGCTGCCACCATCGCCAGCGGCTGATCCAGCATCACATGATGCTGGGCCTGCGGGATCTCCACGATGGGGGCCGCGCGGCCCAGAAGGTTGAACATGTATTCGCCGATCTCGGGCGGCAGCAGGATCGAATTCTCGCCGCGGAATATGGCGATCCGGCATTTGGCGGATCTGAGGCGGGCGGCCGTGTCGCCGATGGAGAAATCTTGCCAGATGGCCGGATCGAATTTCCAGGTGAAGCCACCCTCCACTGCCTTCAGCGAGCGGCGCCCCACCCAATCGACGATATAGAGATTCTCGCAAGCCTGCGGCGGCATCAGCCGGAAACGGGCGAGCGCCTCGGCCATACTGGGATAGACGCGATGCGGCCGGTGCTCGCGCTTGGGCGGGCCGCCAGGACGGCCGGGCGGGTTCACGGGCGAATCGACGATCACTGTGCCAGCCAGCCGCTCACCATGGAGTGCGGCCGTCAGCATGGTGATGAAGCCACCGAAACTATGCGCCACGATGATCGGCGGCTCGCCGGGCTCGAACATGCCGGCCGCCTCGCAGACGGCAAGCTGCTCGGCCACGAACACTTCCATCGAATAGGCGCTGCGCCAATCCGAATCGCCCATGCCGGACATATCGAGCGCGGCGATGTTGTATTCGCGCGCGAGGAACGGCGCGATGAAGCTCCACCAATAGGCATGGGCCGCATTACCATGCACGAGCAGCAGGCCGGGCTTTTTGCGGTCGCCCCAGCGCAGATAATGAATGCGCGCGCCTTCGACAGTCACGAACGCGCTTTCCGGCTCGATGGCAACGGTGTCCGCGAACCATTGCGGCGCGGGCGGCACCGCGCCGTCGAACGGCGTCAGCACGCCTTCGGTGGGCGCGAAGAATGTGAATTGCCCCGCGCTCATTTGCGCGCGGGCCTTTGGCCGAGTGTCTTGAAGATGCCTGTGCCGGTCATGATGGTGCGCTCACCACACCAGATGCGGCCCTGCACGGTGAAAAGATCGTCGTCCTGCCCCACGATGTCCGCCCTCCCCTCCACCCAATCGCCGAGTTTCGCCGCGGACAGAAAATCGGTCGGCAGCCGCACCGTCACCCAATAATGATTGCGCATTTTCATGGAGACGGCATGGCCGAACGCGGTATCGGCAAACGCCATCAGCATGCCGCCATGGCAATTCTGCATGCCATTGGTGTGATGCTCGCAGACGAGAAACGCGCGGCGGTAGCTGCCATCGGAATCGATGCGTTCATAGAGCGGACCGATCTGGCGGCCGAAACCGCGAAACCAGTCCATCCGCTTGTAGCCCTCCGGGATGATGGGGGCGTCGTCGTCCAGAAGATCGTCCGTCATAGAGGCGAAGCTCGCATGTCTTCCGCCCGCCACTCAAGCCACGCGCCATGCGGATGTCCGTCAGCCAGCAGGCGATCCGACCGCGTGCCATTGTGATAGTGGATCAGCCGCAGCAATTGCTGGCTAGCGTTCTCCATTTCGAAGGAAAGCCGCCACACCGGGCGGCGCAATCCCGCGACGGTGAGAATATCTTCCAGCGTCTGTTTCATCTTCGTGCTGAACTGATAGACGGCGACGGTGTGATATACGCAAATCGCACTTTCCGCAGGTGCCGCGGCCATCGCCTCGGGCAGAAGCGCCAGCGCATCGCCGCTGCGGATTTCGGGCGGCGCGGCTTCGAACAGCGCAATGGCTTTTTCCATCCGCGCCGCACGCTCCATTTGATCGGGCCACATCAAAGCGCGCAGCCAATCGCGATCGTCTGCATTGGTGAGATCGACAGGATTGAGTTCCAGCCCCACACGGCCCGCGATTTGCGGCAGCGGCCCGGTAGGGGGAATATTTTCGCCCCGCAATTCGCATTCGATCACAAGTGCAGCGCCAGGCGCGATAGATGCCAGCACCGCGCCGTCTTTGCTATATCGCACGCCATATTTGTCCCAGATGAGATTGAGACCGGCGCTCGGCCCGATTTCGATCAGATACAATGGCATGCGCGCTTCATCGGCGAGGACCCGAAAACCGGGATGCAGAACAGCCGAGCGGCCGACCTCATTGGTGTTGGTCACACGCGTGGCGATCAGCGGCTCAAGCTCTGCGCGATGCGAAAGGCAAAAATCGCGGAACGGCACGAATGGGTCGCCCTCTTTTGCGCGACCTGCATTCAGATAGGGATAGAATTCGCGAAGCGGATGCACCGCCCCGCGCAGCAGCAGAAAATGCACCGCGGCGAACAGCACATTGGCATGCGGCTGGCCCGGCTTTGCGCGCGCCGCCATCGCCTTCAATTCCTCGTCGCCACGCACACCTTCGGCGAAGCGCGAATAGAGTTTTGAACCCGTGCGCAGCGCGTCGGCCGCGAAGAATTCCCAATAATCGAAGGGTTTCTCGCTCACCGGCCCATTGCCTCACATGCTTGATTGCATTCGTTCATCTTTACCACTGATTCACCAAGAAGGTTGCTTTCGTTCAAAAAACCTTACGCACGACCTTCAAATCCTGCCTTTTCACCTGTCGCAAAGCGAGACTTTTAAACCGCGCTTTACCTTTCGCGCGCGAGTATGGCCCGGTGAGGGAAAAACGCCCGATGGCTCAGACAATTCTTATCGTAGATGACGATCCGGTACAGCGCCGCCTGCTTGAGGCGGCGATTTCGCGCGCGGGCATGAACGTGGTCACCGCACCCGGCGGCGGCCCGGCGCTGGACCTCATTCTCGGTCCCCGCGGCGACCAGATTTCGCTGGTGCTGCTCGACCTCGTGATGCCCGACATGGACGGGCTTTCCGTGCTCACCAAATTACGCGCCTCGCATCCTGATTTGCCCGTGATCGTGCTTACCGCCAAAGGCGGCATCGATTCCGCCGTGGAAGCAATGCGCGCGGGCGCCAATGATTTCCTTGTGAAGCCAGCAAGCCCGGAGCGCATCTCTGTTTCGATCCGCAACGCGCTGAAGATCGGCACGCTGTCGGGTGAAGTCACGCGATTGAAGAAGAAGGCCGATAACAGGCTCGCCTTCGAAGATCTCGTTGCCAAAAGCGGCGAGATGAAACAGGTGATCCGCCTCGGCCAGCGCGCCGCACAATCCAACATTCCAATCCTGATCGAAGGCGAAAGCGGCGTCGGCAAGGAGTTGATCGCGCGCGCCATTCAGGGATCGTCGGATCGCGCGGGCAAGCCGTTCGTCACCGTCAATTGCGGTGCCATTCCGGAAAATCTCGTCGAAAGCATTCTGTTCGGCCACGAGAAGGGCTCCTTCACCGGCGCCACCGACAAGCATCTGGGCAAATTCCAGGAAGCCGATGGCGGCACGCTGTTCCTCGACGAAATCGGCGAATTGCGCATCGATATGCAGGTGAAATTGCTGCGTGCATTACAGGAAGGCGAAGTCGATGCCGTCGGTTCCAAACGGCCGATGAAAGTGAATGTGCGCATCATTTCGGCAACCAATCGCGACCTCGCCGAACTCACGCGCGAAGGCCAGTTCCGCGAAGACCTTTATTACCGCCTGAACGTGTTCCCCATTTTCGTGCCGCCGCTGCGCCAGCGCCGTGAGGATGTGCCCGCATTGGCGCGTCATTTCATCGAGCGGTTCGCCGCCGAAGAGAGCAAGCCCGTCACGGGCCTCACGCCGGAAGCGACCGATCTGATCGAACGCTTCAACTGGCCGGGCAATGTGCGCCAATTGGAAAACACGATCTTCCGCGCCGTCGTGCTGTGCGACGGCGAGACGCTCGATGTCTGCGATTTCCCGCAGATTGCAGCCGCGATGGGCGTGGAATCGATCATGCGCCGTCCCGTGGCGAGTGCGGCAGCACCCTTGCACGCGAGCCATTCATCCTCGCGCGCCACCACCCCCATGGCGGACAATTCGCCCTATACGGTCAAGGCCGTCGATATGGCCGGCCACATGCGCAAGCTGGAAGAGCTGGAATCCGAAATCATCCGCATGGCGATTTCGCGCTATGAGGGCCATATGTCGGAAGTGGCCCGCCGCCTCGGCATTGGCCGCTCCACGCTCTATCGCAAGCTCAAGGATCTGGGACTGGAAGAACACGCGCCGGGCGAGCACGAAGCCGAACCCACGCGCGCAGCGGCGGGTGGTTAAGACCCCATACCGAGCGCACCTTTGTAGAGTTCGAGAATGGCTTCCTGCTCCTGGCGATCCGCCGTATCGAGTTTCCGTAGGCGCACGATCTGGCGCATGATTTTCGTATCGAAGCCGGTGCCCTTGGCCTCCGAATAGACTTCGCGGATGTCGGCGGTGAGTGCCGCCTTCTCTTCTTCGAGGCGCTCGATGCGCTCGATGAAGGATTTGAGATGTTCCTTCGCGAAGCCGGATTTGGCCATTGCTGCAGTCCATTCTTTTCTCAAGGGCGCGGAACCTAGCGCGGGCGTGGCGGCACGCGCAACCGGCGCGCAAGCCCTAGCTGTGGGTCTTTTGCGCGCGCTCGAATGCGGCCTGCTGTTCGGGCGTAGCTTCCTTCTGGTGACGCGCCTTCCACTCGAATGGCGCCATGCCATAGACGATTTCGCGCGCCGCATCCTTCTCCAGCGCGATGCCTTTTTCGGCCGCCGCCTCGCGATACCAGTCGCCCAGGCAATTGCGGCAAAATCCGGCGAGCGTCATCATATCGATATTCTGCACATCGCTGCGCTTTTGCAGATGCGCCACCAGACGGCGGAAGACCGCCGCTTCGAGTTCGGTGCGGATGCGTTCATCCATGGTTGTGGTTCCTCTCCTTGCGGCGGGCGGGCGCGTGAAGCGGATCTCCGGCTTGCCCATTTGCGCCAATGCCGCATCGAGAATGGGCTTCAGACGCGCCGCGAAATTCTGCGCTGCTGCGCGCGTAAAAATCAAATCCTGCCTTATCTCGATCAGCACATGCGGCAAGCCATTCATGGTGCCGTGGCGATACATGCAATCGTTTTCCAGTTCGCCGGAATAGGGCTCGTTGTTTCCCACAACAAAACCCGCTTGCGCCAAAGCTTTCAGCAATGGCAACGCAAGCCGCCCATCGCGGTCCCATAACACGCCCACTTCCCATGGCCGCGCCCTGTCTTTCCAGACTGGCGTGAAGCTGTGCATGGAGATCAGCACGGGAACAATTCCCGCGCCGTGCATCCGCGCAATCTCCGCCGCAATCGCATTGTGATAGGGCGCGTGGAATTGCGCGAGCCGCTTTTCCACTTCATTGGCATCCGCATGGCGATTGCCCGGAACGATATTTCCATCGGAAAGTTTCATCACCAGCGTGGGATCGTCCGCCCCGCGATTGAGATCGATCAGCAGCCGCGACCACCGCGCCAGTATCGCCGGTGCGCCATACGCTGCCGCAAGCGTGCGCGTGACGTTCGCCGCCCCGATGTCATAGGCGATATGCGCCGCAAAAGCGCCCTCTTCCAACCCCAAACTGCCATAGGTTTCCGGCAAAGCATTCGACGCATGATCGCAAACGAACAGCAGATGAGCGCCCGCAGCGTCCGGCCGGATGATTTCAAAGGATTCGCTCATGGCGGATCATCCTTCGCGCCCTCGCCTTCCACAAGCCGCGTTGACAGCGCGGGCGCCATGGGCGAAATCCTTGGGATGCGCCGGATCTTCGCTACCCTCGCGCTTCTGTTGCTGGCTCAACCGGCGCAGGCAGCGCTTGCCGTGTGCAACAAGACCGCCCATCCCACCCACGTGGCGCTGGGCTTCTTCAACGGCACCGAATGGGCCAGCAAAGGCTGGTGGACCATTTCGCCCGGTGCCTGCCCCAAGCTGATCGAGACGCCGCTCGACGCGCGCTTCTATTATCTCTATGCCAGCGATGGCGGCGCGGGGAGCTGGGGCGGCACGCGCAGCTTCTGTGTGGCGGCGAACGAGAAATTCGAGATCATAGGTCGCGCTGCCTGCGCCGGGCGCGGCTACGATCGCAAAGGCTTCTTCGCCGTGGATACCGGCGATGCACCCGACTACATCCAACGTCTTTCGGATTGAACCCATGCGCCGCATCCGCAAAACCAAGATCGTCGCGACATTGGGGCCGGCCTCTTCCGAGCCCGCGCAGATCAAGGCGCTGTTCCAGGCGGGCGCCGATCTCTTCCGCATCAATATGAGTCACACCACCCATGAGCAATTGACGGCGCTGCATGGCCGCGTGCGGGCGCTCGAAAAGGAAGTGGGCCGCCCGATCGGTATTCTGGTCGATCTGCAGGGACCGAAGATTCGTTTGGGCACATTGCCCGGTGGCAAGGTGATGCTCGAAGAAGGCCAGCGCGTGAAATTGCGGCGCGAAGCGGAGTCGGACGATCCGAACGTGCTGCCGATTCCGCATGCCGAAGTTTTCGCGGCGATGAAGTACAAGCATTCGCTGCTGATCGACGACGGAAAAATCCGCCTGCGTATCCATTCCGTGCAAGCCGACAGCGCCGAAGCGATTGTGGAAGTGGGCGGCGAGATCAGCGATCGCAAAGGCGTCAACCTGCCCCAGACGCTGCTGCCCGTGTCCGCCATGACGCAGAAGGACCACGCCGATCTGGGCGCCGCACTCAATCTCGGCGTGGACTGGATTGCGCTTTCCTTTGTGCAGCGGCCTGACGATGTGGCCGAATTGAAGAAACTCGTGCGCGGGCATGCGGGCGTGCTGTCGAAGATCGAAAAACCGAAGGCGCTGGATTCGCTTGCTGGAATTTTGGAACTCAGCGACGCGCTGATGGTGGCGCGCGGCGATCTCGGCGTGGAATTGCCGCTCGAAACCGTGCCCGGACGGCAAAAGGAAATCACCCGCGCCGCGCGAAAAGCGGGAAAGCCCGTGATTGTCGCAACCCAAATGCTGGAATCCATGATCACCGCGGCAGCACCCACGCGCGCCGAAGTTTCCGATGTCGCAACCGCCGTATTCGAGGGCGCCGATGCCGTGATGCTATCGGCGGAAACCGCAGCAGGTGCGCACCCCACCGAAGCCGTGGCGATGATGGACCGGATCGCAACTGCGGTGGAGAACGACACGCTTTTCCAATCCATCATGGATGCGCAACGCGCAGCGCCCGAAGAAACCACGCCCGATGCGATCATGGCCGCAGTGCATCAGGTGACGCACACGGTCGGCGCACGCGCCATCGTGAGCTGGACGAAATCCGGTTCGACGGGATTGCGCGCCTCGCGCGAACGCCCCGAAGCGCCGATCATCGCGCTGACGCCGAGCCTCGAAACCGCACGGCGGCTTTCCATCGCGTGGGGACTGCACTGCGTGCTGACGGAAGATGCGCATGACCTCGACGATGTTGTCGAGCGCGCCGCGCAGATCGCCTATCACGAAGGCTTTGCCAAGCCCGGCGAGCGCATCGTGATCACCGCAGGCGTACCGTTGGGCACACCGGGTTCCACCAATCTTCTGCGCGTGGCGTTTGTCGGTGGACGCTAGATTTTGTCGCCTTCGACGTCGCGCGAAAGCTGGCGCACGCGCCGTTCCAATCCATCCATCTGCGGGTCGAGCGCCTGCGCCTTGCGATACATCGCCAGCGCAGCCGCCTTGTCGCCATATTCGGCGAGCATGCCTGCAAGCTCCGTGAGTGCCGTGAACTCCCGCGGATTGAGCGTGACGGTTTTCTGCAAGCTCACCATCGCGCCCTCATCATCGCCCGTGGCCGCCTGCAATTGCGCGCGCCGATGCCAGCCTTCGGCATAGCCGGGTTCGATATCGGTTATGGACGCAAACAATTTCTTCGCCGTATCGGCATCGCCGCCCTGCACGGCGCTCGCGCCTCGCGCCATCAAGAGATCAATGCTGGGGCTTCCCGATTGCAGGAACAGCGTTTCAATCTGCACCTCGATTGCCTTGGCATCGTCCGCAGACGCAGCCTTCGCGAGCGCGCCAAACAGCGTATCGATTTCCTTAGGCGCAGGTGCGGCCGGCGCCTGCGCCGGCAAGACAAGCAATATGAGAGCGAGGATAGACCGCATGGAAAAATCCTAACGCGAGATTGAATTCTCTGCCAGCCCGCCCTCGGACCAATCGAGCAATTCCGCCAGATGAAGAATGGGCGGCCCACCCTCCCCCGAAAGATGGGACATGCAGCCGATATTGCCCGAAACTACAATATCGGGTTTCACAGATCTAATGTTCTCCAGCTTTCGTTCGCGCAATGCTTCGGCGATTTCGGGCTGCAAAATGCTGTAACTCCCCGCCGAACCGCAGCACAGATGACTTTCCGGAATCGCAAGCACTTCGTGCCCGGCAGCAGCAATCAGCGCCTCACCCTGACCTAACAGACGCAAGCCGTTCTGCAGCGAACAGGCTTGCTGATAGGCGACGCGCAAACGCCGCGGCGGATTGGCAGCGCGCGGCGACGCGAGCAGCGAAAAATCCTTCACCCTCGCAGCGAAGGCGGCGGCGCGCATTTTCCATTCCGGCTCGTCGGCAAACAGATGCGGATAATCCTGTAAATGCGCCGCACAGCCGGTCGCCGAAATCAGAACCGCCTCGAAATCGCCGCCGCGTTCGAAAGCCGCGATTGCGCGTCGGGCCCAAGCTTTCGCTTCAGCGCTCCGCCCGAGATGATGCGCAAGCGCCCCGCAACAACCAGCACCTTCCAGCGGGGTCAGCGACAATCCACGCCGCGCCAGCACGCGCGCTGCGGCTTCGTCTATCTGCGGCGCGAGTGCGGCCTGCACGCAACCCGGCATCAATGCGATGCGAGGAGCATTCGAATCCGTCTCTGGGATCGCCGCCTGCGATTTGCCCGAACGCATCGTCATGGCCTTAAGCGCCATCGCGCCCAATTTGCCCGGCAACCGCTTTGCAATCGGTGTAAAGATTTTCGCGAGCGTGATGCCCGCGCGCGCAATCGCCGGCCGCGTCAGCACCGTAGCGATGAACCAGCGCGTCAGCTGCTCGTCCAGCGGGCGACGATGATGCGTCTCGATATGCGCGCGCGCCTGATCGACCAGTCGCGCATAATCCACGCTCGAAGGACAGGCGGTGCGACAACCGAGACACGACAGACAACGATCGACATGCAGGACCGTTTCCGGCGATGGCGCGCCGCCTTCCTCCAGCATGCGCTGCATCATCACGATGCGCCCACGCGGGGAATCGCGTTCGTCTCCGAGCAACACATAAGTCGGGCATGTCGCCGTGCAGATGCCGCAATGGACGCAGGCGCGCAGATTTTTCTCGGCTTCCGCAAGCTGGGGATCGGCAAGCTGGGCAAGCGAAAAATTCGTGCGCATCAGCCCATCCTGCCGGGATTGAACAAGTCCTTCGGATCGAACGCCGCCTTCACCGAGCGCGTCAACGCGGCGCGGATTTCTTCTTCCGGTGGAAACACAGGGATGCGAGAGCGCGTTTCGACGGATGCGCGCATCAAAGTCGCATGCCCACCAGCTCGTTTGGCAATGTCATGCAAATCGGCCGTTTCATTCATTCCGACCCAGAGCAGACCGCCCGCCCAATCGGCAAGCCATCGCGGAGACGCGATAGCCTCGGCGGTTTTCGCTGCTTCGGACGGCGGAACGCAAATGCGCCAGATATCGAGCGATTGATCGATGAACACTGCGCCGGAACCGATCTTTCGGAAAGTTGCCTCGCCATCGGCGACTTTCAGAACTTCCATTCCATGAAGCAATGTGCGCAAGGAAGCGATCTTGTCCTTCAGCGGCGTCGGCCCGCCTTCGAGACGAATATAGGCGGCGGCCCACTCGTGAACATACGCAAGCCCTGTTGCTTCGAGTGGGCTCGACCAGACGCGGCGAAGCAGCGCCAGACCCTCACCCGGCTGAATGTCTTTTACGACGAGCGTCGCACTTGCGTGTGCGCGCGGCACCAGCCGCAACGTCACTTCCGTCAGCACACCCAGCGTTCCCATCGCGCCGCAGATCAATTTGGGCAGATCGAAGCCGGTGACATTCTTCACCACGCGTCCGCCGGCCTTGTACGCTTCACCCAGACCGTTCACCGCGCGATAGCCCAGCAGATGATCGCGCGCGCCGCCGAAGCGCACGCGCGCGCTGCCCGATGTATCGGCGGACAATGCGCCCGCAATAGTCGCCTTGCTCGCAGGCGCGCCGAACAACGGCCCCCAATCGGCAGGATCGAAACCGAGCCGCTGGTTCTTTTCGGCAATCGCGGCTTCGATTTCCGCAACCGGCGTGGCTGCGCGCGCCGTGATGACAAGTTCTTCCGGCTCGTAACTGAGGATTCCGCTGAGCGCGGAAACATCGAGTACATCGAGATTTTCGAGCGGCTTTCCATAATCGCGCTTGGTGCCCGCGCCGATGATTTCCAGCGGCGCGTCGCGGCCGCGTATCACATCCGCCAATTCGGCTTCACTGGTGATCGCGATGCGTGTCATCAGAACCGCGGGATATTGGCGAATGGCAGGCGGCCTGCTCTCACATGCATATGGCCGCCCTCCACACAGGCTGACAAAGTTGGAAATACCTTGCCGGGATTGAAGAGTCCCGCCGAATCGAAGGCGCATTTGAGCCGTTGCTGTTGCGCCAGATCGGCATCCGAAAACATCACGCCCATCAGATCGCGCTTTTCCACGCCCACGCCGTGCTCACCGGTGAGCACGCCGCCGACTTCGACGCAGAGTTTCAGGATTTCACCGCCGAAGGCTTCCGCGCGATCCAGCTCGCCCGGCTTCATCACATCGAAAATGATCAGCGGATGCAGATTGCCGTCGCCCGCGTGAAACACATTGCAAAACCCGAGTTGATGTTCTTCCGACATTTCCGCCATGCGCGCCAGCACTTGCGGCAGCGCGCGGCGCGGAATCGTGCCGTCCATGCAGAGCATATCCGGCGCGAGCCTGCCCATCGCCGGGAACGCAGCCTTGCGCCCCGCCCAGAATCGCGCGCGTTCGGCTTCGTCGATCGCTTCGCGTACATCCTGCGCGCCCGCGCCCCGTGCGATGTCCATGATGCGAGCGCTGGCATCGGCCACTTCGGCGGCGATGCCGTCCACTTCGATAATCAGAATGCATTCTGCATCTTTGGGGTAACCGGGCGCGCAATAATCCTCGACAGCGGCGATGCAGCGCCGATCCATGAATTCCATCGCGGCGGGAATGATTCCGGCGGCGATGATATCGGCCACGCATTGGCCAGCCGCTGGCACCGCACGGAACACCGCCAGCAAGGTGCGTGTGATTGGCGGCTTGGGCAGAATGCGCAGCGTTGCTTCCACCACCACGCCCAGCAATCCTTCCGAACCGCAGACCACGCCGAGCAGATCGAGCCCGCCAGCGCCCGGCGCCTTGCCGCCCAGCTTCACGCGCTCGCCGCCGGGAAGTGCCAGTTCGACGCCGAGAAGATTATGCGTCGTCAATCCATACTTAAGGCAATGAATGCCACCGGAATTCTCCGCCACATTGCCGCCCACCGTGCAGGCGATCTGGCTGGAAGGATCGGGCGCATAGTAAAAGCCGCGCCCCTCTACCGCGCGCGTGATCGCCAGATTGGTGACGCCGGGTTCGGCGACAACGCAGCGATTCTCGTAATCGATCTCCACAATCCGGTTCATGCGCGACAGCCCGAGCAGAATGCCGTCGCTGCGTGGCAACGCGCCGCCGGACAGCGATGTGCCTGCACCGCGCGGCACAATCGGCACGCAAGCCTCACTCGCGAATTTCAAAATCCCGGAAACCTGTTCCTTCGTGCGCGGCAGCACGCACACCATCGGCGATTGACGATAGGCCGTCAGTGCATCGCCGTCATAGGCGGCCAATCCTTCGCGGTCGGACACCACGCCATCGGGCACGATCTCTTTCAGCCGCGCGACGATATCGCCGCGGCGCGCGAGAATATTCTTGTCAGGTTCTGCGATATGCAAACGTGTTTCTCCCGCCGGCCGGAGCCGTCGCCTCAAAAGACATAATGCGGGAGATAGATGCTAGATAGGAAGCAGCGTCACGCAATCAAGGGGGCAGAGAAAAATTTTCGGCTTAGCCCTGGCGCGCCTTGAAGCGGGGATTCTTCTTGTTGATGACATAGGTGCGCCCGCGCCGGCGGATCACGCGGCAGTCCTTGTCGCGCTTCTTCAATGAGCGCAGGGAATTGCGGATTTTCATGTCACGCCTTCAACAAATTGGCCACGGGGCCCGCGAAAAGAGGCGCGGAAACTAGTTGCGCGGCCCCGCCCTGTCAACGCCCGGTGGGCGGCATGGTATGGATGGTGCATCGGATATCGAAAGATCCTGGGAATGCGGTTTAACCCATTGAAATCATTGGCCAGAAGCAAATGGTGGCGGCTGGCGGCGCTGGCTCCGGCCCTGCTCGCCGTGGCCTGCGCGACAACCGAGCCCAGCGCCGGGCGCCAGAAGGCCCCCACGCCCGCGCCCATCTCGGAGGCGGATGTGAAGTTCAACGCCTTCGTGCGGGATTTCCGCGCCACGGCACTGGCGCAGGGCATCAAGCCCGAAACCTATGACCGCTCCATGGCTGGCATCGCGCGCAATGCGCGGGTGGAGGAGCTGAACCTTTCGCAGCCGGAATTCGTCAAACCCGTGTGGGAGTATCTGGACGGCGCGGTTTCACCGCGTCGTATTTCGGACGGGCAGCAGGCGCTGGCCGCTTATCCTTCCGTGCTTCTCAATGTGGAATCGCGCTTCGGCGTGCCGAAGGAAATTCTCGTCGCCATCTGGGGGATCGAGAGCAATTATGGTCAGGCCATGGGCAGCTTCAATATGTTCGAGGCGCTGGCGACGCTCGCCTATGAAGGGCCGCGCGCCGAATATGCGCGGCGCGAATTGCTGGCCGCACTCAAAATAGAAGAACAGGAACATCTCGATCCCAAGGCGATGACATCGTCCTGGGCGGGTGCGTTCGGGCAGACGCAATTCGTGCCCACATCGTTTCTCGATCATGCGGTGGACGGCGATGGCGATGGCAAGCGCGATCTGTGGCATTCGCCCGCCGATGCGCTGGCATCCGCCGCGACATTGTTGAGCCGCGCGCAATGGCAGAAGGGCCAGCCTTGCGAATATGAAGTGACATTGCCGAAGAATTTTCATTACGAAGATGCGGATTCGGACAATTATAAGCCGCTGGATTATTGGCGCAGTGCGGGTGTGAAAACGGTGGCGGGCGGCGCGCTTCCTGCCGGCGATGTTGGCGCGATATATCTGCCCGCTGGTGCGCGCGGGCCGGCCTTCATGCTGCTGTCCAATTTCAAGGTGGTTCTGAAATACAACAATGCGGCGACCTATGCGCTGGCAGTTTGCACGCTCGCCGACCGCATGAAGGGTGGTGCACCGGTGATAGCCGCATGGCCGCGCGACGAACAGCCTCTCACGCGCGACGAGCGCATGGCCTTCCAGCGCGATCTGAAAACGCTGGGCTATGATCCCGGCGATATCGACGGTGTATTGGGCCACAAAGCGCGCGCTGCCTTGCGCGCCTATCAATTGGCGCACGGATTGGCGGCAGACGGATTTCCCACACAGGACATGATCCGGCGCATGGAGCGCGACATCGTGGCGAAGGGAAACTAAGCGTTCGGCACTTGCGTGTCGGCGGTTTCCTCGCCGTCGGGTGCGGAACCGGCATTCTTCAGATGCTGCGAGAAATGCGCATAGATAATAAGAGCGGCCATCAGCGCCGCGCCGAAAATATAGGGCGCTGCCGGGTTCATTTCATACAGCGCATTGCCGATCAGCGGTCCGAAGATGAAACCGGCGCCCGCCATGGCGCTGGTGAGCCCCGCAATCGCGCCCTGCTCTTCGGGTGAAACCGAAAGCGAAGCAGCGGCCGAATAGCCGGGCCGCGCCATGCCGAAGCCGAGCCCGGAAATCACCAATGCGAAAACCAGCGGCCCGAATTGATGGCCGATAGCGAAGAGAACGTTGGAGGCAAGTGCAATCACCCCGCCCCACTGAATGAGCGCGCGCGCCGAAAGATTGAACCGCTGCACGATCACAAGCTGCGCGAACAGCGACGCGCCCGCAAACACCATGAAACCGATGCCGCTATATTGCGGCGTCTCGTCCGGCGTCAGGTGCAGAACATCCATGAACAGATAGCCGACGGTCTGAATGGGTATCGCGCCCGCCGTGCTCAGGCCCAAACCATAGATGATGAAGGGCAGCACGCGGCGGTCATACCATTGCAGCGTACGTTTCACTGGCTGGTGATGGCGTGGCATGGTGCGTTCCGGCAGAAAGTACCAGATCGCCGCAGCACTCGCGAACGCGGCAAGAGCCGTGAAATAGAACGGCGCGAAAAGACCGAAGACGACAAGAGCGGAACCGATTGCAGGACCGATCGCCGTGCCGAGCCCGAATGCGGCGCCGATTGTGGCCACACCGCGCGTGCGTTCCGCGCGCGTCGTGCGGTCGGCCACATAGGCTTGCGCCGCGGGTGCCGCCCCCGAACCGAAAATGCCGTAGAGCGAGCGCGTGGCGATCATCAAAATCCATGCGGCCGTCAAGGGCAGGAATTTGTTCACGCCCGCGCTCGTGACCATGGCAAAAGATGCAAACGAAATTCCGAACGCCACCAGCCCCAAAAGCATGATGGGCTTGCGGCCCCAGCGGTCGCTACGCACGCCCCAGAAGCCGCTGGAAAAAACCCAGATCGTGGCCGAACTCACAAATGGCAATGCGCCCTGCAATTCGCTTAAGCCCATCTTGCGCACCAGCGACGGCAACACGACGAACATCACGGACTGGCCCGCGCCCAGGCACATCAGACTGAAAAAGAGAATCGTGAACGCGCGGCGCCGCTCGCCCGGCGTGGTCACGCGGGCAAAGGATTCCGGACTTGCAGGCTCTTCAAGAATTTCGCTCACCGCTGCGAAACCATCGCAAAGCCATGCGCGCGTCAAGCGTTAATGCATCTTCTTGAATCGGATTTTCGCCGTGTCGCTGCGGCCCGATGCATCCACCACCGTGATGCGGGCGAAGCCGTCGCCCGGCGGCGTGATGGTGGCGGGCTGGAAGCGGTCGAAGCTGCCGATGAGCTGGCCATCTACCAGCCATGTCAGGGGCGCGCGGCCGCCATCGGCCTTGAGCATGATGGAATGATCCTTCGCCTTCGCGTCGGCGAGCGGCACCGTGGCGCCGTTCGGCGGAAACGAGATCGAAGGTGGGGGAACATCAGCCTGCCGCGGCGGCGGCGTGGCCTCGCGCGTGAAAACACGCAAGCCCGCCGGCAATTGCTCCGTAGACTGAACAACGAGCGCGCCCGCAGGCACCGGCGGCGCGCGGCGCCTGTCCGGTGGAAGCAATCCAAACGTCTTGAGCAGAATGGGCGCCGCACCCTCGCGGCCGATGCGCCCCGTGCTCGGCGCACCATCGGCGCGGCCGACCCAGACGCCAACCGTATAATCGTTCGAAAAACCGACGGACCACGCATCGCGAAAGCCGTAGGACGTGCCCGTCTTGAACGCGATGGTGCGCGCGCGCGAAAGGCCCTGGCCCATCGCCCAGCCATCCGGCAGATTCACGCCCGACAAAATATCGCGCAGATAATAGGCCGCCGCCGCGCCGAACAAGCGATGCGCAGCACCTTGCGGCTGATATTCAAGCGTGCGCAACGGATGCACCGTGCCGCCTTCGGCGATGCCGGAATAAAGCATCGCGATATCGGCGACGCTGATGCCGAGGCCGCCCAGCGCTACCGGCAGGCTGGGCGTTGCATCATGCGCGGGAAACGCCAGATGCGCACCCGCATTCGACAGCGCCAGCGTGAAACGCAGCGGTCCCACGCGATCCAGCACCATCACGGCGGGAATATTCAGCGACATGCGCAGCGCATCGCGCGCCGTCACCGCGCCCTGAAACGTGCCGTCGAAATCCTTCGGCGCGTAATCGCCGAATGTGGTCGGCTGATCTTCCATCATGCTGGCCGGATGCAGGATCAGATCGTCGAAGGCGAGGCCATAGATGAATGGCTTCAGCGCCGAGCCCGGCGAACGCGCGCGCCGCGCCAGATCGATCTGTCCCGACGCGCCCCAATAATCGGTGCCGCCGATATAGGCGCGCACGGCATGGGTTTTGTTTTCGATGACGACGATGGCAATGCTTGAACCATCCGCGAAATAATAGCGCTCGCGCACAGCAAGCCGCTCGATGGCCGACTGCAGCGGCGCATCGATGGTGGAAACGATGCGGGTGCTTTTGTTCTTCTGCGCAAGCTCCGCGGCCAGATGCGGCGCCGACAGCGGCATGGCGAGGCGCAGCGAGGAAAAGCCTTCATGCCTGGCGACATTGGCGTCGCTTTGCGTGACGACATTTTCCTCCACCATGCGCGCGAGAATCTTGTCGCGTCCGGCCTTGGCGCGGATGGCATGACGGTCCGGGCGCTGACCCTCCGGCGATTGCGGCAACGCCACCAGCAAGGCTGCTTCCGACAGATCGAGTGACGCAGGCGGTTTGCCGAAATAAGCAAGCGATGCGGCGCGCACGCCTTCCAGATTGCCGCCGAACGGGGCGAGTGTGAGATAGATCGAAAGAATCTGATCCTTCGAATAGCGCTCTTCCAGTTGCACGGCGCGGAACATCTGCCACAGCTTCGTGCCGATCCCGCGCGGGCGCGGCTCCAGCAATCGTGCCGCCTGCATGGTGAGCGTGGATGCGCCCGACACCACATGCCCCGAAGTGACAAGCTGGAACGACGCGCGCAACACCGCGAACGGATCGATGCCCCAATGGTCATCGAAGCGCCGATCCTCATAGGCCTTGAGCAGCATCAAATAGCGCGGGTTCACGTCGCGCACATCCGTTTTTAATCGCCAATAGCCGTCGCGCGACAGAAACGGGCGCAGCAAAATGCCATGGCGGTCCACCACTTCTGGCGAGGCATTTGTATAGCGCGAAAGATTCGGCGGATCGGCCCAATCCGCGGCCTTGATTCCGCCGAGAATTCCGGCCGCCGCAAATGCCGCAACCGTCAATCGCGCGCGCCAGATTTGCGAAAGCATGTTGCTCCCGGTTATTGCCGCCTACGGAAGAATAATAGGAGAAAGCGCACGATCACCACTACCGCGTAAACATTCGCTGCAACAGCCACAAGTGCCAGAATTCCCTCAAAAACAGGGTCGCCTTCATAGTGGGCCATTCCGAGCCAGAGGAGCGCAAGCAGCCCGAAAGACGCCACCATGACGAGCGCAATGATAAGGATGTCACGCGCAGGCGACTTGGGCTCGACGGCATTGCTCACTGCTTCTGCCCGATGCTGACGCTGCCCATTTCCGTGCGCGCGATAATTGCGGGCGCGTACATATCTTCCACCACGCCCGCGGGCATCACGAATTTGCCCGCCGTCACCGCGCGCGCGATGTAAGCCAGATGGAATTGCGGCTGCGGCTCGGGCTTTTTCGGATTGGTTTCGTGATATTGCGAGCCGATGAAGAATGACGCCACGAAGCGGTCATCGCGCGCATCTTCCATGTTCACATCGCTGAGCGCGGGCAGCCACGCATAGGCCTTGCCTTCATCGCCCGCCACCGGCATTTCGATTTCAAGGCCCGCGGGCAGAAGATCGATGGCGCCCATCTGGCGGTAATAATTATTGGCCATCGTGCCGGCCAGAATGATCATCACGCGGTCATTCTGTTTCAGGCTGGCAAGATCGGCAGGCTGGCCATCCATCGTCCACACGGTTTTGGTGAGCGTGAGCCCGGTTGCCGTGGTGGGCAGCGGCACAGACGGCGTGCCCTGCACCGACACCGTGCGCCACACCGGCGCATCGCCCTTGTTCATCAGCGTGATGCCCGCATTCAGCGCGCCCAGCGAGGGCGACAGACGCACCGCGCCGGCGCGTTCCTGTGCGGGTTTTCCATTCACCAGAATGTTCAGCTTCGTGCGGTTGCGCGACAATTCATAGGCCGCGCGCAGCATCCAGGCTTTTTCCTGCGTGGTGGTGGCGTTGAGCCGCATGTCCACATCGTCGGTGCGCTTCATCAATGCGGGCACGATTTCCGGATCGCCGCCTTCGATGGCGAGCGCGGTCGTGCCCGCCAGATCGCGCACCAGCGAGCCGTAATCGGTGCTGGGATAGATGTTGGGTTTCGCGTCCATCGCGATTTCGCGGGCGCGCCCGAAGGCGTAATTCGCGCGGGAGCGGTCGCCCGATTGCGCGGCGGCGGCACCCGTGAGTGCAGCGGCAATCGCGTTGTTCCATTCGCCGCCGCGCGTATCGCTGAAATAGCGCAGATTGCTTAAGTTCACCTGCCCTGCGCGCGCCAGCACATAGAAGGCGTAAGCGCGCGTTGCATCGTCGTTGGAATCCGAAGCCGACGCCTGTTTCAGCCAACCGAGCCCGCGCTTCAACGCTTCGTTGGGCACGATATAGCCCTTGTCTTTCGCCTGGGCGAGGAAATCGAGCGCAAACACGCTGATCCATGGATCGGCATCGCTGCCCGGTCCCCACATGCCGAAATTGCCAGCGAAGTTCTGCATGTCGATCACATTGTCAACCGAATCCTGAATGCGCGCATGCAACGCCTGATCTTTCGGCAGGCCCGCGAGATCGGCCAGATCGTTGAAATAAAGCAGCGGCATGGCGCGGCTCGTCGTCTGCTCGATGCAGCCATAGGGATATTTGTCGAGCCAGCGCAAGAGTCCCGGCACGTCATTATAGCCATGGCTCGCCGAAACATTCAGCGCCACGTTCAGCGTGGACGGCACGACATCGGCCACCAGCGATTTGTTCGCAGTGAAGCTTTGCCCTGCGCCCAGCACCGCGATGTCGTCGCGCGCGATGTCGAGTTGCGGCGCACGCACTTCGATGGACCATGAATGCGCCACCTTGAAACCGCGCGGTCCTGCGACTTTCAGCGTGATGGTGGCGACGCCCAGACCATTGCCCGTCAGCACCACCGGCATCAGCACGCGCTGGCCATGCGCCAGAGCGCGCGTCAGCACATCCTGTTGCGCACCCGCATCGAGGCCCACGGGGCCGGAGGTTGTGATCGTCGCGGTGTAATTGCCGGGCGCGCCTTCGACATTGTTCATGTTGAGCGCGGCTTCGGCGCGGTCGCCGGGTGCGAGGAATCGCGGAAACACGATATCGGCCACCACGGGATCGCGCACGGTGAGCGGACGGTCGGCATGACCGACTTTCTTGTCGCTCATCACCACGGCCATCAGCCGCAATTCGCCGTTGAAATCGGGAATGTCGAGGGCGACCTGCGCCATGCCGCCCGCGCCCACTTTCACAAGCCCCGAGAACAACGCAACCGTGCGCGTGGGCACCACCGCGAGTGAACGCCCGCCAAACGAGTCGCCGCCTTCGCGCATCGAACCGACGGGGCCTTTTTCCGATTTGATCAGACGCCCGTAATCGTCATGCATGCCGACGCCGAGGCGCCGCTTGCCGAAATAATAGCCGACGGGATCGGGCGATTTGAATTCGGTGAGTTGCAGAATGCCTTCATCCACCGCAGCCAGCGTGAGATACGCATCTTCGCCGCTATCCAATCCCTTCACGGTGACGGGAATGGTGATGCGCTGGCGCGGTGTGATCTTATTGGGTCCACCGATCAGCGCGGTCAGCGTGCGTTCGGAATTGTCCACGCCGAGCCACGCCACGCCAATGGAGCGCACAGGCTCGCGGCCCGTCGCGTCATTCAGCGGGCGGTAATCGGTGACGAGCACGTAAGCGCCCGGCCCCCAATCCGCAGAGATCGGAACATCCACGCTCGTGCCGTCGGCGGGCGCGTCGATCAGCTTGGACGAAAACACGCGGTCACCCGCGACAACCACCAGCGCCTTGCCGTTCGCGGTCGGCTTGATCGAAACATGCGCAACATCGCCGGGTTTATAAGACGGCTTGTCTGCCGCCACCGGAATGCGGTCGGGACGATCGCCCGCAGCACTCGCAGCCCAACCCGAATAGAAACGATAGGATGACGACGCGCCGGATTTCGCGTCTGTGATGGTGAGGCGGTAGCTGCCCCATGGCATGGATTGCGCGAGTTTCGCGGGCGCGCCCGCACCGATATTCATCGTGCCGCTGGTGACGAGGCGGTCGCGCGTTACCGATTGATATTTCCACTCGGCATTGTCCTGATACCATTGATAGGTCGTGACCTCCTTCACCCAGGAATAGGTCACATTCGACAGCGCCATGCGCTTGCCCGCCGCGTCGAGCGCGATGATTTCGAATCCTGCCTTGGCATTTTCCGCAACCGATCCATCGTCGAAATCGGGGCGGATGCCGATCATCGCATCGCGCGTGCGAACGGGAATCTCGACCGATTTGTCGGTGGTGCGCCCGCCGGGTTCGTGAATGGAGATTTTCACCATTGCTTTCAGCGGCAGGGTGGTATCGGCCAGATCGCCGATGGAGCCGGTGGCTTCGGTGACGCCCGTGGCGTCGGTGACCGGCACGGTCATGCTCACGGTGACATCGGAGAAGGTGTCGTCCACGCGGCCGAATTGGTAATGCGCATAATCGGGGAAGGGGGTCGCATCCGAGACGATGCGCGTTTCGCCTTCGCCGGAAAGTCCGGCGGCCGGCGCACCGTAAAGAAACCGGCTTTCGGCGCGCACATGCAGATCGGTATTGGGATGCAGCACGGTTTCTTCCGGAGTCAGCGTCACCTTCAAACGCTGCGGCACGAAATCGGCGACATCGAATTGCACGCGGCCAACCGGATCGGCCTTGGGATCGATATAGGCGGCGATCTGCCAACGGCCATGCGGCGCGCGCGCATTCAATTGCAGCGGCCAAACCGCAGAACCCGCCGCGAGCGATGCGCCTGGCACGGTTATGCGCGCCATTTCCACGCCATCGGGACGCGTGGCAACCAGCGTCAGCGGTGCGGTGACGGCAGCACCCACGCGGTCGCGCAGCAGTGTCGTTTCCTGCACCATTTCGCCGGGGCGATAGACGCCGCGCTCGGTATAGAGGAATGCATCGATGGGGCCGGGCGTGGCGCGACCGCCCACACCGCGGTCGGTGAGATCGAACACCGGGCGGCGCAGATCGAGGAAACTGAAATCGCCGTCGCTGCCATAGGCCATCACCACCACGGGCTCGTCGCCGCCCGTGCCGTGGAAGAACCCGGCATCGAAATCGGCGCGGCCCGAACCGTCCGTCGTGACTGTCTGCAGAACATTGTTGTTGCGTGCCACCAGCGTGAGCTTCACGCCGCGCATGGGATTGGCCGAGGCATAGGAGCGCGTGAAGACGCTAAGGCCATTGGCGCCTTGGAATGTGGTGATGGCGATATCGGAATCGATCACCCATTGCGCGGCCAGCTGGCCGGAATCGGAATCATCGGTGGTTGCAACTTTGGCGGCATCGCTTGCGACGAGCACATAAGCCCCGGGCTTTTTGCCGTTCAGAAGATCGCGGATGGGAATGAGCGTGACGGTAGAATCGTTCTTCACATTCGCCACATCCATGGCGCCGGACCAAACGACCGAGCCCTGATTGTTCTCGAGCTGCGTCTCATCCCACGAATAAAGCATGGTCTGATCCACCACGCCGCTTTCGATCTGCGACAGCAACCGGTCGCCGACGCGGATGATCTTGAGTTTCAGCTTGTCGATGTTGACGGTGGTGACGGGCACGCCCTCAGCGTTATCGCGCGGCAGAACGATGCCGCCGCCAAATCGCACCAGCGCCGGCTTGTCGCTCAACTGGACGGGCACGGTTTCTTCTTCGGCGAGTTTCTCGCCGCTGGCGGCGGGCAGGCCCGTCTTCAGCGTGACGTTGTAAGTCGAATTGAAATTGAACCCGGCCAGACACAGCCGCTGATCGAGGGCATGCACCACCACGCGCGTATCGGGATCGATGGAGAGATAATCCTCGTAATGCGTCTTGCCGCTGGTATCGAGATCGCGCGTGAAGACGAGGCAGGCTTCGGCCTGCGGCTTGGTGGTGTCGATTTCCAGACGGCGGAAAGCAAATTCCGGCGCCTCCGCCATTTCCTTCGGCGTCATCACATGGGTGACGGAGGAAAGCCCGCGGCCCAATCGCGCGAAGAACCCGCCGCCATTACCCGATGGCCCGGCCTGCTCCCCGCCGCCGCCCAGAAGATAAAGACCCGCGCCGATAAGAAAGACCACAGCGGTGACGACGCCGCCGATCACATAGAACCGCCGCATGGAATTCCCCTTCGAAGCGCGCCTGCGAGGCGTGGGCTAACCTTACGCCGACGCACAAGAAGCGGCAATCAAGAGGCTGACGCCGAAACGTGGCGGCAAGTTGACAAAGAGAAGGTTCTATTGGGTTTTTTTAGGCGCCCACCCAATTGCCGTGGAAGCCGAAAGGCACGCGGCGCGGCAGAGATGCAACAGCCACCGGCCCCCTCGCCACATCACCCGCATCCAGCACCACCAGATCGCTACGGTTTTCGCTACCGCGGTAAACGACCGCCACGATGAAGCCGTCGCCTTCCGCAGTATTCGCGCTGCGTGGCACAAAAACCGGCTCCGAGGTGACGTCGCCTTCCCCGAAGCTGTGCACCGCTTTTTTCGCGGTTTTCAGATCGATATGGGCAATCGCGTCGAAGCGCACATCATTCGTCGTGCTGCCCGCGAAATAGCCGTGGCGATAGGAAAGCCCCGCGCGGCGCTCATCGAAGCGGGGAAATTCGCCGGACATATCGTCCAGCACTTCGCGCTTGATCACATTGCTGTTGGAGGCGAGATCGAAGGTCCAGCGCTTGAGCGTGGCGGTGGCAAACTCGCCCATTGTGCCATCGACATTCGGAAACAGCGGCCCGCGCGGATATTCCATCACGTCCACGAAGATTTTGCTGCCTTCCTCGAACATGTTCATGGGGTGGAACACATAGCAGGGATCGGTTTCGAACCAGCGGATCGTATCGGTGCCCGCATTCCTCGCCATCACGCCCACAAACGCACCGGCTTCCGGCTCCCATGCCACCGGCGATTGGCCGCGCATCGCGCGCTCGAGGCTCATTGTGATCGGCAGCACGGGAAACAGCGTGTAATTTTTCGTTACGAAGAAATCATGAATCATGCTGGAAAATGGCGCCTTGAATTGATCCAGCCGCGTGACCTTGCCTTGTGCATTCGCCACGCCGTAAACGATCTTGTCGGAGAACGGCATGCCTTCGGCCGAATAGCCGAAGAACACCATCTCGCCGGTTTCCGGATCGAATTTCGGATGCGCGGTGAAGCGTCCGGCCTTGCCAGAATATTCGAGATAGCCCTTGGGCGCGAGCGTTTTCGCATCCACTTCGAAAGGCTGATGGCCTTCTTCCAGCGCCAGCAAGCGGCCCGCATGATAGACGATATTGGTATTCGCCACGCCGCTGTCTTTTCCAATCACGGACGGATCGGACGTCATCGGATTTCCGAACGTACCGAACATCGATTGACCCGCTTCGTGCTCAATCTCCCATTTCGGGGTGCGAACATAGCGGTTGAGATAGGAGACCTTGCCGTCCGCGATATTGAAGGCGTGCACCATGCCGTCGCCTGCGAACCAGTGATGGTTCGCATCGCGCGGATCGAATTGCGGATTGGGGCCGGTGCGGTAAAGCGTGCCGCGAAGCTCGCCGGGGATTTGACCCTTCACAGGCAAATCGGCGAAATCGTCTTCGCTGCGAATGGGTCCGAAATTGCCGGTAAGAAATGGATTGAAGTGAGCGGGAGCGTTCATGGCCAGTCTCCGGTCTAGTGGCTTAAACTGTACATTGTAAATTTATATCGTAAGCGATACCCTCTTTCAAGCCCCTTCTGAGTCGAAAATGCCGAAAATTCTTTCCGAGCTTGAAATCGCCGATTTCCAGGACCGCCTGTGCGAGGTGGCGACCAAGCTGTTCGCCGAGCGGGGCCGCGAAGGCTTCACCATGCGCGAGCTTGCGGGCGAACTGGGCGTCAGCCCCATGACCCCCTACCGCTATTTCCGCGACAAAGACGCGATCCTGGCAGCCGTTCGCGCGCGCGCCTTCGACCGGTTTTCCGATGTGCTGGAGAAGGCCTTCGCCATCCCCGGCAATGCGCCGGAAAAGGCGCTCAAGGTCTACGAGGCCTATGTGCGCTTTGCCTTCGGCGAGGCGCCCTCCTACCGGCTGATGTTCGATATCGCCCACCCCGACGAATGCGACTATCCCGATCTCGTGCGCGCGCTCACCCGCGCACGCGCCACCATGACGGATTATGTGCGCGCCCTGGTGGCGGAGAAGGTCTTCGAAGGGGATCCCGATCTAATCGGCCATGTCTTCTGGGCATCGCTGCATGGCGCGGTGATGCTGGAGCTTTCGGGCCATCTCAGCCCCGAATGCAATTTCGAAACGATCAGACGGGAATCCTTCCGCGCGCTGATCGAAGGCTTCCGCGCGAAGTGATCTTGCAAGCGCATTGATGTGGCGTAGCCAGCGCCACCGCGAAACATCGTGCGGGTCGGCTTCAACTACGCGTTCGAATAGGCGCGGCCTGATACGGCCTTGTCCTCTGCACTTGACCTGCGCTTAAGGGAATGAGCCCATAGGCCGTCATTGCTTGGCGGATGCTTGTTTTGGGGGAGCAATTCAGCCTTTTTCCGGTCATTTTGTCCGGCGGCTCCGGCGCGCGGCTGTGGCCGCTGTCGCGCGCAGCCTTGCCCAAGCAGCTTCTGGCGCTGGCGGGTACGCAGACACTGATCCAGCAAACGGTGATGCACGCAGCCCTTCCGCGAGCCGCACCACCTCTGCTCATCTGCAACGACACGCATCGCTTCCACGTGGCCGAGCAGATGCAGGAGATCGGTGTTGCGCCGCACGCCATCGTGCTCGAGCCCGCCATGCGCAACACCGCACCGGCCGCTGCCGTCGCCGCCTTGATGATTGCGCAAAACGATTCGCAAGGCATCGTGCTGCTGCTGCCTTCGGATCATGTCATCGCCGATGAGGCCGCGTTTGCGCGCGCGGTTGAGAACGCGCGCAGCGCTGCCGCGCAAGGCCATATCGTCACCTTCGGCATCGAGCCCACGAAAGCGCAAACCGGCTACGGCTATATCGAAATTGGCGAGGCAATCGAAAATGGCGCGTTCGCCGTCACGCGTTTCACCGAAAAGCCCGGCGCGTTAATGGCAGAAACCTATCTGAAAAGCGGGCGGCATTTGTGGAACAGCGGCATGTTCGTATTCCGCGCTGATATCATCCTGCAGGAATTCGACCGTCATGCGCCCGCCGTGCTCGAAGCCGCACGCGAGGCGCTGACGCGATCTCGCCGCGATCTCGATTTCCTGAGGTTGGATGCGCAGGCATTCGTGTGCGCGCCGGAAATCTCCTTCGACTATGCCATCATGGAACGCACCAAACGCGCCGCTGTCATTCCCTGCAAGATCGGCTGGAGCGATGTGGGTTCGCTTTCCGCGCTGTGGGAGCTTTCCGAGCGCGATGCCCACGGCAATCTGTTGCAGGGCGATATCCTGGCGGTGGACGCGCGCGATTGTCTGGTTCGCAGCGAAAAGGGCCTGACCGCACTTCTGGGCGTGGAAAACCTCGCCGTGATCGTCACCGCCGATGCGGTACTGGTGGCCGACCGTAACCGCGCGCAGGATGTGAAGCTGATCGTCGACCGGTTGAAAAGCGAAGGCCGCGAAGAACATCTCAATCATCGCCGAATTTTTCGCCCCTGGGGCAGCTTCGATTGCATCGATGGCGGCGAGCATCATCAGGTGAAGCAAATCATGGTGAAACCCGGGCGGCAGCTGTCGCTGCAGATGCATCGTCATCGCGCGGAACATTGGGTCGTCGTCGAAGGCATTGCACGCGTCACCCGCGGCGATGAGATTTTCCTGCTGAACAAAAACGAATCCACATTCATCCCACGCGGCATCAGGCACCGGCTGGAAAATCCCGGCTCCGAACCCTTGCGCCTGATCGAGGTGCAATCCGGCGATTATCTCGGCGAAGATGACATCACGCGCTTCGATGACGAATATGGGCGTTTGTAATTCGCGCTTTGCGAAATTCGATGCATAAAAGTCACAGCACCGAAGAGCACACGCGCGCGCCTGCCTTAATTGATTTCGATCAACCAGACATCGACGCGAGCGCCTTACACAAAATTATGCCGCATGACCGGTGCGCCAAACCAATGAAGAGCAGCGCGAGCAGCTTTTCGAAAAACAAAAAGGGCCATCGACATGCTTCGGAAAATTCTTCTTTCAACGGCGATTCTGGCTTGCGCCAGCGCGCCTGCATTTGCCACCGGAAATTTCAGCTGGTCGGGTTTTTACGCCGGCGTGAACGGCGGCTATGGCGGCAACAAATTCGAATATCCCGTCACCGGCGATTTCACCAGCGGGATGACCACTACATCGCTGAACGCGACGGCAAGCCTGACCTCGAGCGGGTTTTTGGGCGGTGCGCAGATCGGTTACAATTATCAATATGGCAATGGCTGGCTGCTTGGCGCGGAAGCCGATATCGACGCCGCCAACATCAAGGGCGAAGTGCGCGCGAGCGGCGATATTGCGGGCCTGCTTACGGGTGCGGCCGGACTCAGCGCCGGATCGCAAATCGACTATCTGGGAACGGCGCGACTGCGCCTGGGTTATGCGTGCCCGAATGATTTTCTGATGTACGCGACGGGCGGCTTTGCCTATGGCGGCGTGAAATCGCGCTTCAACATCGATGTGGGATCCGGTTCATCGAGCCTGTTCAACGCTGCGAATTCGAAAACCACGTCGCGCACCGGCTGGACGCTCGGCGCGGGCGCAGAATATCCCGTCAGCGACAGGATAACGTTCAAGGCCGAATATCTCTATGCCGATCTCGGCAAGCACACATTGATCGATACGCCGTTCGCCATTCTTGGCGGCACGGGCAATATCAATGTCGGCGTGAAGAGCACGGCCCATATCGTGCGCGTCGGGTTCAACTACGCACTCGACTGAATGTTCGACATATAAAACTGCGAAAGCCCGGCCCGCGACGGCCGGGCTTTTTGCTGGCAGGCCATCGCCAGCGGGGCGAGCGCTCTATAGCATGGCCCTCGCGAACCATCGCGGGGGCACCATGACTGATCTCGCAACCGGGGCTGCGCTCAAGCCCCTGCCTGTGCGCCATGTTGCGGCGGTGGTTGTGGGCAATGCGCTCGAATTCTACGACTTCCTCACTTACGGCTATTTCGCCGTCTATATCGGGCGCACCTTTTTTCCCACGCATAGCGCCGGCTCGAGCCTGCTTCTGTCGCTCGCCACATTCGGCGCGGGCTTCCTCACAAGACCTGTCGGCGCCATCGTCATCGGATCGATGGGCGACCGCATCGGGCGCAAACCCGCGATGGTGTTTTCCTTCGCGCTGATGGGCCTTGCGATCGTTGGGCTTGCGCTGACGCCGTCCTATGGGCAGATCGGCGCCGTCGCACCCGTCCTGGTGCTTGTCTTCCGGTTGCTGCAGGGCTTTGCGCTTGGCGGCGAAGTGGGGCCGACAACCGCGTTTCTGGTCGAGGCCGCGCCGCCCCATCGCCGCGGCTTCTACGCCGCCATGCAATATGCCTCGCAGGATGCGGCCGTATTGGCCGCGGGGCTGGTCGGCACGGTGCTGGCGAGCCTGCTTGACGCGCAGCAATTGCAGGATTGGGGATGGCGCCTGGCGATGCTGCTCGGTGCATGCATCGTTCCGTTCGGGCTGATGCTCCGCCGCACGCTTCCCGAAACACTGCACGCAGCCGACGATGCCGCACTCGCTCCCGACGCGACGACGGGCGCATTGTCGATGCGCGCGCGCCTGCGGCCCCATCTGACGCTCATCGTGCTGGGGCTCGTCATGCTCGCGTCCGGCACGATCGGAAACTATGTGCTCGGTTACATGACGACGTATGCGCTTTCGACGCTGCACATGGCCGCGACCGTTGCGTTCGGTGCGATCATCGCCAATGGATTCTTCGCGTTGTTGTTCGAACCCACCAGCGGTTTCCTGTCGGACAAATTCGGTCGAAAGCCGGTGATGCTCATTCCTGGTTTCATGCTTTTGCTGAGCATCTTTCCAGCCTTCTGGGTGATCTCGCATTTTCGCACGATGCTTACCTTCTACGCAGCGGTCGCGTGGCTTTCGGCATTGTTAGCACTCAGCACCGTGCCGGTTGTCACCACGCTGACGGAATCGCTTCCCAAAAGCATCCGCTCGGGAACGGTCGCGACGGTTTACGCATTCTCGATTTCGATCTTCGGCGGCTCCACGCAATTCACCATCACGCGCCTGCTGCAAATAACGGACAATCCGCTGGCGCCCGCTTTCTACTGGACCGCCGCATCGATCCTCGGCCTGATCGCAATGGCGCTAGTGAAGGAATCCGCGCCGGTGAAATTGCGCGGGCGCTGATCTTTCGCGCGATCAACCCGCAAAGGCCTCGGGTCTGATGCGCGCAATCGTGCCCACCGTGGCAATGAGCAACGAGGAGAGCGCCGCCATATCGGCAGGCATTCCCGGCCGCCACACATCGAGCAGCAGCGCGATACGAACCTTGTCTGTCGCGTTCAGCACTTCGTGGGGATAGGTGTCGTCCCACAACAGTGTTTCGCCGTCGGCAAGACGATACGGCATGCCGTCGATCCACAGCGTGGCGCCAAGTTCGCCCTTGTCGTCGCGCGGCATGGAAAGGCCGATATGGAACCGCAGCACACCGCGGAACGGACCGCGGTGAACCGGTATATGCTTGCCCGGTGCCAGATAGGAAAAAGTGGCTGAGACAACTTCCGGATGATCGTCCAGCAGAGCCGCAAGGATCGGGCAGCGCGTGAGGTTTTGGCGAACCTCAGAGCCATATGCTTTCATCACGAACATCCGCCAGTCGCGGCCATCATTCGCGGAAATCTCGGTTTGCTGATGCATGATCTCGTGAAAGCGCGGAATCTGATCGCCCGCGACGGCGAGAGCCTCGTCCCGCAGGCCTCCCCAATTTGCGGCGAACGCCGCTCCGCCGGGAAAATAATCCGCCGTATTCAGGACGGCAGGAGCATCGATACGACGGTCATAAAGCCATCGCAGCCCCTGCCCCGCAACGCTGTACCAGCTTCCCATGGGCGGTCTCTCCGCAATCCCGCCGCGACTCCGGCCCTGATGCTGGAGTATAGCCGATCAGGTGACGGACCATTTGTCGGAACCGGGGTGGTGGGCGCGACAGGGATCGAACCTGTGACCCCTACCATGTCAAGGTAGTGCTCTCCCGCTGAGCTACGCGCCCCCGCCGCTTCTATAAACGCCGGTGCGCGCGGCTGGCAAGGTCAGCGGGCCTCCTGAAGGTTGAAGCGGACTTCCGCCTCGGTCGTGCTCGCGACGGGCGCGCCGTTCTGGATCGCCGGGTGGTAGCGCCAATGCGATTTCACCCATTCCGTGGCGGTCTGATCGAGTTCATCGAACCCACTCGATTTTTCCACCTGCACGTCGGTAATGGCGCCATCGGCTGAAATCGAGAGCTTCAGACGCACCGTTCCCTGATGGGTCAGGCGCCTTGCGACCGGCGGATAAGGCGGAATCGTGTGGGTGTTCATGATGCCGGAGGCTCCCGTATCAGGCGTGGCCGGTTTGGCGGGTGCCGGTGGCGCGGGCGGGGCCGGCGGTCCGACCATTGTGGTGATCGGGGCTGCGGCCTGCGGCTGTTCGATTTTGATTTCCGGCGCGGGCGCGGTGGCCATCGGTGGCGGTTTTGTCAATTCGACCTGAGGCGGCGGCGGCGGCGGTGTCTTCTCCACCGGCGGCGCTTCGACGACATGCGCCACCAATTCGGTCGGAACATATTTAGCGAACTTCACCGCAAGGCCCGTGGCCAGCGCGTAAATCGCCACGAGATGAAGTGCCACAACAAAAGCTATCCCGGCCCAGCGCTGGACCGGTGTGCGTACAGTGGGCACTTCATGAAGACGTGCAGCAATGTTTTCCATTCAATCCTCCTGTCCGGTCAGCGCGAGATCCGGCAGGAGCAGCTATCAAAAGCTACACGAATACCACTTGCCGGTTGTTTACCGGACCTCTCGCTCTGACAACGCTCGAAAAAGGAAATTTGCCGACTGAGCGCGCGCGGAAAAATTTTCCCGCGCAGCAAAAAAACTGCGCGGGATACGGGAACGAATCTGAAAAAACAAATCGCGTCACGCCGCAATCATGCGCTCGACTTCCTGCACGATCTCGCGCAGATGGAAGGGCTTCGACAGGACCTTCGCCTGTTTGGGCGCGCCCGACGAGGGATGCAGCGCCACCGCCGCAAATCCCGTGATAAACATGATCTTCATCTTGCCGTCCATTTCGGCGGCGCGCTTGGCAAGCTCGATGCCGTCCATACCCGGCATCACGATATCGGTGAGCAGCAGATCGAAGCGGAAGCCCTGCAGGCATTCGAAGGCTTCCGTGCCGTCGCCGAAATCGGTTACGGCATGGCCGGCCTTCACCAGCGCCTGCGCCAGGAACCGGCGCAGGGATTCATCGTCTTCCGCCAACAGAATATGGGCCATCGCCACGCATCCCCTTGCGAAGACCTTAAGCCAATCGGGGCGAAGGCGTAAATGCGGTTAAAAAGAAGGCCAGGAAGCACCCGCGAAATGCTTGATCGGATGGCGGGCTTGGTGGTCCACTGAGGCGGGTCATTTTGCGAATCGGCGGAATGGGATTGGAAGACGAAGCAATCGACTCCACATTGGCGGGGCTTTATGGGGCGCCCTATGCGCTGACCGTGCCCGCTCGCCAGACCGTGCCGTTCATTTTTGCATCGCCACATTCAGGACGGCTTTACCCGCCGAGCTTCATCACGCGCAGCCGGTTGAGCGCCACAAGCCTGCGCCGCTCCGAAGATGCGTTCGTGGAAGAATTGTTCGCGGCAGCGGTTCAATTGGGCGCGCCGATATTGGCGGCGCGTTTTCCCCGCGCTTTTCTCGATGCCAATCGCGCGCCCGCCGAACTCGACAGTGCGATGTTCGAAGGCGAATTGCCGGTGGCCGTCGATGCACCAAGCGCGCGCGTGTCGGCGGGGCTTGGCGTCATTCCGCGCATCGTGCGCGATGGTGCAGAGATCTATCGCGAGAAGCTCGCGCCCGGCGAAGCCGAAGAACGTTTGTCGCGTCTCTACCGGCCCTATCACGCCGCACTTCTGCAATTGGTGGAAGCGACGCGCACGCAATTCGGCACGGCGGTGGTGATCGATTGCCATTCCATGCCATCTGCCGCGGCCGTGCCTGAAATCGTTCTGGGCGACCGCTATGGAACATCGGCGGTGTCGCCGCTGATGCGCCGCGCCGAACGCGCCTTCGAGCAACATGCCTTCACGGTCGCGCGCAACGTGCCTTATGCGGGCGGCTACACGACGCTGCTTTACGGGCGCCCCGCGCGCGGCATTCACGCGCTGCAAATCGAAATCAATCGTGCGCTTTATCTCGACGAAGAACGCATCATGCCGGGCTCGCGCTTCAACGATGTGCGCGCGCGTATCGGTGAAGCGTTGAGCGAATTGACGGCGATCGATCCCGCATTGCTGCGCCCGGCAAGCGATTACAGAATGCCCTGGGCTGCGGAATAATCAGACCTTCGCCCATTCCACTTCGTCGGCTTCCTCGATCAGGATGCTGACATGGCAATAGCCGAGCAGATAGCGGAACAGACGCCGGCGCACGCGGCCGCGGAAAGTCGCGCGGTCGCCCATGCGCTCGCTGGGAACATCCACATAATCGCCGACCGCCGGGATCAGGCCGAAGCCCTGCTCCGTGATCTCGACATCTACGGAGGTGCCGATTTCCTCCGGCTTGGTCGCGCCCTTCGGCAGGAATTGGTAGTCGATTCCGTATTTCACTGGCTGAGCCCTCGCTGACACGCGTGCACTTTCGAAGCCGGTTGCGCGCACGTCAACGGGTGGACCGAAAAGAAAAAAGGCCGCTTCCGGGGGGCGGAAGCGGCCAAGTTCAGGGAGGAAACGCCCAGGAAGGGCGACGGCATCGAAGAGAGGAAGTCCGCAATGCCGCGTTGCAGCAATATGCCCAAAGCGAAGGGCCCCTGCAAGCGAAAAAAGCCGCCCGGCTGCGGCATTTGAACTCCAAAAACTGAGGATTTCTGCGGTATTTTTATAATATCTGCCGCTTCGTGCGCCATTTCACGATATATTGTGCATTGCAACAATAGAGGCGCAATCGCAGCCGGATCGCGTGGATTCATCAAAAGATTATTGCTTTGCAACAATAGCGCAATGTTCTGCAGGCACCCAAGGAGCATGGGACTGAGCACCGATTCGCGCCCGGAGCATGGAATGGCTGAGATCGCCTGGTCGCCAAGCCGCAAGGCCAGAAGCCGCCGCGCCGCGCTCACCAATTTCCTGCCCATCGGCCCCGCGGTGCACCGCCGTGATGCGCCGTCCCATAAGACGCGCCATCACCGTACGATCTTCATTTCCGACACGCATCTGGGTACGCGCGGCTGCAAGGCAGCGCTGCTGGCCGATTTCCTGGCGCGCAATTCCTGCCAGACGCTTTATCTCGTCGGCGACATCATCGACGGATGGCGGCTGAAACAGCGCTGGTACTGGCCCGAAGCGCATAGCCGGGTGGTGCATGAAATCCTGCACAAGATCGATTGCGGCACGCGCGTGATCTTCGTGCCCGGCAATCACGACGAAGCTTTCCGGCCCTATTGCGGCCGCGCCATTGCGGGCGTGGAGATCGTGCGCGAGCTGGTTCACGAAACCGCCGACGGCAAGCGCCTCCTCGTCATACATGGCGACCAGTTCGACGGGGTGATCGCCTATGCCAAATGGCTCGCCTATCTGGGCGACTGGGCCTATTGCGCAGCACTCGAGCTGAGCGAGTTGTGGAGCAGCGCGCGGCGCGCGCTTGGCCTCTCCTACTGGTCGCTCTCCGCCTATCTCAAGCAGAAGGTGAAAAATGCCGTCGAATATATCTGCCGCTTCGAGGATGCCGTCGCTCGCGAGGCCCGCGCGCGCGGGCTTGACGGCGTCGTGTGCGGCCATATTCATCACGCGGCGATCAAGTGCATCGGCGGGGTTCTCTACCTCAACGATGGCGACTGGGTTGAAAGCTGCACCGCGCTTGTCGAAGATGCCCGCGGACATCTGGAGATTCTCCACTGGGCATCCCCCGCCGCCGAGCCGGGCTTGGTTGGCCACGCCACAGGCGAAATCGCGGCTCCCATACCCGCCTGAAGCCCCAGACATGACAGCCGACAGCGCCATACCGGCGCAGCCGGATGCTGCCGCCTTGCAACCCTACAAATTGCTGCTGGTGACCGATGCCTGGGCGCCGCAGGTCAACGGCGTGGTGCGCACGCTGGAAACGCTGGGGCGCGATCTTTCTGCCATGGGCCATGAGGTGCGCTATTCGACGCCCGAAGGTCTTTTCACATTGCCGCTACCGACCTACCCCGAAATCCGGCTCGCGATTTTTCCGCGCCGCGGCCTCGAAAAGATGATCGAGGAATTCGGGCCGACCGCGATCCATATCGCAACCGAAGGTCCGGTGGGCTTGAGCGCGCGCGCGATCTGTTTGCGGAAAAAGATTCCGTTCTCGACATCCTTCCACACGCGCTTTCCCGAATATGTGCGCGCACGCATTCCCTTCATTCCCGAAAGCACGATCTATCGTTTCCTGCGCTGGTTCCACGATCCGGCAGAATCGATGATGGTGGCGACACCTTCGTTGCAGCACGAGCTGGAAGCGCATGGATTTCACAATCTGCGCATCTGGTCGCGCGGTGTGGATGTGGAGATGTTCCGCCCCATTGAAGATGCAGCACTGCCGTTCCCGCGGCCGATCTGGCTGAATGTGGGGCGCGTGGCGGTGGAAAAGAATATCGAGGCGTTTCTGGCGCTCGATTTGCCCGGCACAAAAGTGATCGTCGGCGATGGCCCTGCGCGCGCAAGCCTTGAAAAACGCTATCCGGACGCCAAATTCCTCGGTCCCAAAACCGGCGAAGATCTTGTGCGCGTCTATGCGGCAAGCGATGTGTTCGTGTTCCCCAGCCGCACCGATACCTTCGGGCTGGTGCTCTTGGAAGCATTGGCCTGCGGCGTGCCGGTGGCGGCCTATCCGGTGCAGGGGCCGCGCGATGTGCTCGGCGACGAGCCGGTGGCGGTGCTCCATGAAGATCTGGGCACGGCCTGCGCGCGCGCGCTGGAAATTCCCCGCGATGCCGCCCGCGCATACGCCCTGACGCGTTCGTGGCGCGCCTGCACCGAGCAATTTCTCGCGAACCTTCCGCTGCCGTTCAAGATACCGTAACGATCACTGCACCGGAATCACGGCGCGCTTTCACGTAGTCGAGCGCGTGTGCTGCCTGGGCCAACGGAAAGCGCGCAGCAATGCGCGGCTTTATTTTTCCGGCAATCGCCCAAGCGATGACATCCTCCAGCGCTTTACGCGCGCGCACAGGATCGCTGGCGGCCATCACCGGAATATTCGCCGTCAGAAGCTGGATATTCCGTGCAAAGAGCATTTGCACATTCGCCGAGGGCGCGCGGCCTCCGGCAAATCCGGCTGCGATGTATCGTGCGCCGATCGACGCCGCGCGCAGCGCTGCTGCAAACGCATCCCCGCCGACGGGATCGAAGATCACATTCGCGCCGCCCGTCAGCGACAGCACGGAATCCGCGAGCGATGCGGACGAACCATCGACCGTTTCGTCCGCGCCTTGAGCCGAAGCCGCCGCCCGGCGATCCTCCGCACCTGCCGCTGCGATCACCCGCACGCCCAATTGCTTGCCGATGGCGATAGCCGCCAATCCGGCCTGCCCGCCCGCGCCCAGCACCAGCAATGTCTCGCCGGGTTTCAGCCGGGCCTGATCGCGCAACGCCATCAATGCGCCGCCATAGGCGACAGGCAGCGCCGCGGCCTGCTCGAACCCGAGCGCCTCGGGTAACGGGGCGCAAAGTGCGGCGCTGGCCAGAGCCTCGTCCGCCAACCCTCCGCCAGCCAGGAATGCCAGCACAGGCTGGCCAAGCTTCCACCCCTTCACGCCCTTGCCCAGCGCCGTCACGAGACCCGCGGCCTCGAAGCCCGGCGTGAAGGGCAACGAGGGCTTGGGCGCCCGCTCGCCCGCCAGCGCCGCCACATCGGCCAGATGGACGCCGGCCGCCTTCACGGCGATCCGCACCTCGCCCGCGCCCGGCTCCGGCAGTGCCGCCTCTTCGAGCGCCGGTGTCCCGCCCAGCCGGTGCATCCTGAATGCCTTCACAGCCACCTCTCAAGCCAGCGAAAGTGCCGCGGCGGGGGCCCTTCCGCAACCTCGTGCGCCCGGCGACAGAAATGATAGTTTCCCGGCCCCACGCTTTCTTCCGGTCCTCATGCAAGACACGCGCGACACCACCCGCAGCTCATGGCTGGCGCCTCAGGAATGGTTGTTCCTCGGCCTGATCGTTTTGGGCTGGGCGCTGTTCGTGATTTCCATCGGCAAGGACGTGTCGTGGGATTTCCGCAATTATCACTGGTATGCGCCCTACGCCTTCCTGAACGGACGCGCCGCACTCGATATCGCGGTGGCGCATCAGGCGACCTACTACAATCCGTTCCTCGACATTCCATTCTATCTGCTCGCAACCCACACCCATTCCTGGGTGGCGCTGGGCGCACTCGGCGCGATGCAGGGATTGAACGCATTCCCGCTTTACCTGATGGCGCGCTCGATTTTGCGCATCGAGGAAAAGCGGCTGGTTGCCGGCATCGTCACGCTGATGTGCATGACGGGCGGGCTCACCATGAGCCTTTCGGGCTCCACCTACTACGACAACATCATGAGCGTGTTCGTGCTGACGGGATTGGCGCTTCTCGTCACGCAGCGCGAAACGCTGGCGACAGGATCGCTCGCGCGCACCGCGGCTATCGCGGGCATCGCCGGACTTCTCACCGGCAGCGCCGTGGGATTGAAATTGCCCGAAGCGATCTATGCGATCGGCTTTGCGGGCGCACTCATCGCACTTCCCGGCGATCTGAAACATCGCAGCGTGCGTTTGCTTGCGGGCGGGATTGCGGGCGGGATCGGCGTGGCGCTGTTTGCCGGATACTGGATGGTGCATCTCTATCATGTCACGGGCAATCCGCTATTTCCCTATTTCAACCAATATTTCCATTCGCCGCTGGCGCTGGCCGCGTCCTATCGCGATGTGCGTTTCCTGCCGCACGATCTTCTGCATGCACTTCTCTATCCGCTGCTGTTCTCGATCGATTGGCGCGTGGCCGACGATCTCGGCTACACCGATATCCGCGTGGGCGTTGCCTATGTCGTGCTGATCGCGAGCGCCGCACTCTGGCTGCTGCGCAAGCGCGCCCCCGATCCGATGGCCGATGCACAAAGCGCGCGCGGATTGTTCGGCTTTGCAATAGCTTCCTACATCGCGTGGATTTTATTCTTCGGCATCTATCGCTACATCATCACGCTCGAAATGCTGGGGCCGCTGGTGATCGTTGCAGCGCTGGGCAATTGGCCGATGAGCCGCCATGCGCGATTGACTGCGCTGGGCGTGCTCGGTGCTGCGATACTCGCCACGACGAGCACCAACACCATGAGCCGCGCGCCGCTGGGCGATCCCTATGTCCAGGTGAAATTACCGCCCATCCCGCACCCGGACAACACGATGATGCTGATGACCGGCGTGGCGCCGATGGGCTTTATCGCGCCTTCGGTTCCCCGCCAGATCCCGATCCTGCGCATCGACGGCTGGATGATCCAGCCGCAGGACGGCTCGCGCCTGACCGCCGAGACGCAGGCGCGCGTGGCAGCCTTCAAGGGGGATCTTTTCGTCATCACCGACAAATACGAGCTGGACCGTTCGCGCGCAGCCCTTGCCGGTTATGGGCTTGCGGTGCGCTGGCTTGAATGCGCAGATATCGAGAATAACCTCGCCGGACAATATCAGATGTGCCCCGTGGACCGCAGACCGGAAGCCAAACCATGAGCGCGAAAATCGCCGTTCTCATTCCCTGCTACAATGAGGAAGCCGCGATCGGCCAAACCGTGCGCGATTTTCGAGCGGCACTGCCCACGGCCGCCATCTATGTCTACGACAACAATTCGAAGGACGGCACGATTGCGCGCGCGCGCGAAGCCGGCGCCATCGTGCGCAGCGAGACGCGCCAAGGCAAAGGCAACGTCGTGCGCCGCATGTTCGCCGACATCGAGGCCGACATTTACATCCTGGTGGACGGCGACGACACCTATGATGCCTCGGTGGCACCCATGCTGGCGCGGCGGCTGGTGGAAGAGGGTTACGACATCGTGTCCGGGCGGCGGATCGCGGTGGCCGCCGACGCCTATCGCGCAGGCCATGTGCTGGGCAACAAATTGCTGACCGGGCTTACCGCCATGATGTTCCGCGTGAAGCTCGCCGATCTTCTCACCGGCTACCGCGTGATGTCGCGGCGGTTTGTGAAATCCTTCCCCTTCACCGCGGAGGGCTTCGGCATCGAAACCGAACTCACGGTTCATGCCGTGCGCCTGCTGATGCCGATGGTGGAGATCGACACGCGCTACAAGGAGCGCCCGGTGGGTTCGGTGAGCAAGCTCAACACCTATCGCGACGGTTTTCGCATCCTGTTCACGATTGCGGGACTTGTGCGCGAGGAGCGGCCGCTTGTTTTCTTCACCGGGCTCTTCGTGCTGCTGGGGATCCTGTCGCTGATCATCGGCACGCCGCTGGTGATCGAATATTTTCACACCGGTCTGGTGCCGCGGTTGCCGACCGCCGTTCTGGCGACGGGATTGATGCTGCTTGCATTTCTTTCGCTGGCCAGCGGATTGATCCTCGATACGGTCACGCGCGGGCGCTGGGAGCAGAAGCGCATGGCCTATCTTTCCATTCCCGGTCCGCAGGATCTGAAACTGCCGTGACGCAGTTCGTCCGCCGAATCCAGAACTCGCGGTTCCTGCGTTTCGCACTGGTGGGCAGTGCGGGCTTTTTTGTGGACGAAGGCGTGCTTTGGCTGATGCATAGCGGGCTCGGGCTCGATCCCTTCACTGGGCGGGCGATCTCCATTCTTTCGGCCATGAGTTTCACATGGTGGGGCAACCGCACAATCACATTCTCGGCGCACGCAGCGGTGGGCGCGGGCGCGATCCTGCAAGAATGGTCGCGCTTCGTCGCGGCGAATGCGTTCGGCGCGGTCGTCAATTACGGTACGTTCTGGTCGCTGCTGAATTTCGCGCCCGCGCCATTCAACAACGCCTATCTCGCCACTGCCATCGGCGTCGGCGTCGGGCTGATCTTCAATTTCACGCTCTCGAAGCGCTTCGTGTTTCGCGCGTAAGCAGCCCAGCCTGGGGTCAGCGCTCGCGCATCCGCTTGAGATTGTCGGTGATGGCGGTGCCGGACGGTGGGTCGATATCGGTGCGCGTGGTTTCCGTCAGCCGCGCCATCGTCATGTAGAAGCCGCAAGTGAGGATGATCTCGACAATCTCTTGCGGCGAAAAATGGGCCGCCGCTTCTTCGACGGCGTTCTCGCTGGCTCGCACATCCTCGATCACTTCCTTGGAGAACCGCAGCAGCACTTTTTCCCGAGCATCGAATGAAGCATCATCGAACCGCCCAGCTTCAAGCGCCGCGATCTGCTCTTGGCGGCAACCCACCGCCAATCCGATGGGAACATGCTGCACCCATTCATATTCGCCGCCTTCGAGCTTTGCGACCAGCAGTATCACCAGCTCGCGCAGCGCCGGATCGAGCTTCTGCCGCGAAAGAATCGCTCCGCCAAAGCGCATGCCCGGCTTGAACAGCGTCGAAGCATTCGCCCACATGCGGAAAATGTTCAGCTTGCGCGGCAATTTCTCGAATACCTCGCGCACGTCCTCCGGCGCGGTATCGAGATCGGCAAAAGGAATGAGCGGCATGAGAGGCTCCTCGTTTCAAATCTCCTTGCCGATCTGCGGATCGACAGTCACCGATTTCACAATAGCAAAAACCCGCATCCCCGGCGCAAGCCCGAGTCGCGCTGCGGAAGAGCGCGTGATGCGCGCAACCAACTTCGCCCCGCCGCAATCAAGCTGCACATCGGTTTGCGGCCCGTCGCGCAGGCCCGTGATCGTCGCGGCAAGCACATTGTTGGCGCTGATGGCTCGCGGTTCCTCGCAGGCCAGCATCACATCCTCCGCCCGGATCCGCACACGCAGCCGCGAACCCGGCGGCCGCGCGAGACGGCCCACCATCAATTCGCCGCCGGGAAATGCGAGCACCGTCAAGCCATCGTCGCGATGCGCCGAAATCTTCGCGTCCAGCACCGTGCCATATGGCGGCGCGCCGGAGCGATCGGAAAAATCCAGATCGGACAAAAGATCGAACACGGAACCTTGCGCCGCCACGCGGCCTTGCCTCACCAGGACAACATGGTCCGCCAACCGTGTCACTTCATCCAACGAATGGCTGACATAGAGCATCGGCACGCGCGCCTCATCGCGCAGGCGCTCCAAATAGGGAAGGATTTCCGCCTTGCGCGCAGCATCCAGCGCCACCAGCGGTTCGTCCAGCAGCAGCAATTCCGGCGATGCAAGCAGCGCCCGGCCAAGCGCCACGCGACCCTTTTCGCCGCCGGAAAGTTTCGCCGGCTGCCGGGATAGCAATTTTTCAAGGCCCAGCAAATTCACGATATGGGCAAACTCTTCTCCGCTGCAGCGAACTGGCGCGCGCCGCCATCCGAACCGCAGATTGTTTTCGACATTCATATGCGGAAACAGACGTGCATCCTGAAAGACATAACCGATGCGGCGCGCATAAGCGGGCACGAAGATATTCGCTTTCGTGTCCAGCACCACGCGTCCATCGATGGCGATGCGGCCCTCGCGCGGTTTCAACAATCCGGCAATCGCATTGACGATGCTGGTCTTGCCCGCACCCGACGGGCCGAACAGGGCTGTGACGCCTTTGTGTTCCACGCGAAATTGCGCATCCAGAAAGAATCCGCCGAAATCATGATGCAGGGCGACATCGACGCTCATCGCCCGGTCAACCTGTTGGCGCGGCGCTGCGCGAATTCCGCGAGAGCGACACCGGCCAGCGCCAATATGATTGAAAGAATCGAAAGCCGCGTGGCTTCGAGTCCGCCGCCGGGCGATTGCAGCGCGCTGTATATGGCAAGCGGCAGCGTGCGCGTTTCGCCGGGAATGTTGGAAACGAAGGTGATGATCGCGCCGAATTCGCCGAGGCTCGCAGCAAAAGCGGTGATCGCGCCCGCGATAAGTCCCGGCAATGCCAGCGGCAAAGTAAGATTGACGAAGCGGTCCAAGGTGCGCGCGCCTAGCGTTTCAGCGGCTTCGCGCAAGCCTCCGTCCACGGCCTCCAGCGCCTGTCGGATGGCGCGCAATTGAAAAGGAAAGGTGATAATCGCGGAGGCGAGTGCCGCGCCCGTCCAGCTGAATGCGAAACGGATACCGAAATTGCTGAGCAGCCACGCACCTAGCGGCCCGCGCGTGCCCAATGCCAGAAGCAACAGATAGCCTACGACAACAGGCGGCAGCACCAGCGGCAGAGTGAGCGCGCCGTCGATCATCGATTTTCCCGGAAACCTGCGATGCGCAAGCAGTACGGCAGCGCCAAGCGCAAAAGGCAGCGCGCAGAAAACGGCGACGATAGAGACACGCAAGGAGAGCAGCAGCGCTTCCATTTCAGCGGCGGTCAGGATTCCGTGCATGCGCTAATTCATTCTGAAGCCATAGCGCCGGAAAATCGCCATGGCTTCGGGACCGGTGAGAAATCGAAAGAAGGCGCGAACGGCCGGTGTGTCGGCGCCTTTCACGATGGCGAAAGGATAGACAATCGGTGCATGGCTATCGGCGGGAAACACACCGATGATCTTCACTTCTTTGTCCTGTCGCGCGTCGGTGAGATAGACAATGCCAAGCGGCGCCTCTCCGCGTTCCACAAAATTAAGCGCGGCGCGCACATCCTCGGCGCGGGCGAGATGCTGTTCCAGTCCATTCCATGCTCCAAATTTCTGCAATGCGTCTTTGGCGTAGACTCCCGCAGGCACATGATCGGGGTCGCCTATCGCGAGGCGCCCGCCTTCGCCCAACAAACGCCGCCAATCGAGTTTGCTGTCGATGGCGCGCGGCGCGAGCGGCGAGCCAGCTGGCGCGACGAGCACCAAATCATTGCCCAACAGGTTCTTGCGCGAAGCCGGTTCGATGAGATTGCGCTTTTCCAGATAATCCATCCATTGCATATCGGCCGACACAAAAACTTGTGCGGGCGCACCGTTTTCGATCTGGCGCGCGAGCGTGGACGAAGATGCAAAGGAATTCACGACTGCAACCGCCGTTCGCTTCTGATAGGCCGCGGTCACGTCCTGCAGCGCATTGGTGAGGCTGGCCGCGGCGAAGACCAGTATCCTGTCTGCAGCATGAGCAGGTGCCGCAATCGCGAGGAAAATAAACAGGCAGGTTACAAGTCCGGGCAATCGCATTGGAATCTCCGCTCGCCTGCAATCTATAGCGAAATAATTGTTGCAAAAAGGGCGCGCGGGCTATGCGCGCGTGAATAATCGATGGCTGCAACAAACCCAACGCTTGACCGTTATAGCCCGCCCGCTAACGTTAGCGGCGACAGGGACATGATGGCCATAGGGCGAATAATTGCCGCCGCCGCATTTGCGCTCGCCGCAATATTGCCCGTCCGCGCGCAAGAGGTCGCGCCAACTCCCTATCTTTATGTCATTCGCTACGATCACTGGACCGACGCCGATGAGCGCGGTTTCGGCGAATTCATCACCGCCATCGGACAATCCGATTGCCGCACGGTGAACGATTGCCTGCATGGACCGGGCAATCCGTTTCGGGCCAGCGATCCCGCCTGGATCTACTACCATTTCGATTGCGCCGATCTGCCCTATGCGTTGCGCGCTTATTATGCCTGGAAGCGCGGGCTGCCGTTTTCCTATGAAAGCGCCGTCGAGCCGCGCGGGCGCACGCGCGATGTTCGCTATACAGCCAGCGGCAATGCCGTAACCGAGCGGCGCGATGTTCTCTCCGAAACCATCTCAGGCTTCGGCTTGATGGAGGTTTTGCGCGATACGATTTCGTCGGCCACCTATCGCATCCATCCCGATCTCGACGGGCCTTTGCCGCCCGATTTCTATTCGCCTTCCATCGATCCCAAATCGATCCGGCCCGGCACATTGATCTATGATCCCAATGGCCATGTGGGTACGGTGTTTCGTGTCGATCCCGACGGGCGCATCAATTTCATCGATGCGCATCCGGATAATTCTCTGACGCGCGGATTTTACGACCAGCGCTTCGTGCGCGCGCGGCCCGATATGGGCGCCGGCTTCAAGAACTGGCGGCCGATGCGACTGGTGGGCGCTTCGCGGCGCGCCGATGGCGCGCTGATGGGTGGACATGTGGTGCTTGCGCCGAATGCGGCAATTCCTGACTTCTCCGACGAACAATATTTTGGAAATGGACAGCGCCCGCCGGATGATGGCTGGAGCAGCGGCGCATTCAAGCTCTATGGCGAAACGTTGGATTACTACGATTATGTGCGCGCTAGACTTGCAGGTGGAAAGTTGCAATTCGATCCGCTCAAGGAAGTCGGCGATCTCGTGGCCTCGAATTGCGCCGATCTGCAATATCGCGCTGACGCGGTGAATCTGGCGATTGCTGCCGGAATGCAGCTTCGCAGCGAACCCGCGCGCCTGCCGTTTAATATCTACGGCGCCGATGGCGATTGGGAAACCTATTCCACGCCCTCGCGCGACGCGCGCCTCAAGACCGCGTTCAGGGAATTGCGCGATGAAGCGGAGCGCTTCGTGCGCATGTATCAGACGAACGATCCGAAGCTGGTTTATTCCGGCAATGATCTCGTGGGCGATCTGCTCGCTGTTTATGACCGCAATGCTGCGGCCTGCAAATTGTCCTATACGCGCAGCGACGGCTCGCAAATCGCTCTTTCCTATGAGGCCGCGCGGCGGCGCCTGTTTCTCATGTCATTTGATCCCTATCAATGTGTGGAGCGCCGCTGGGGCGCGACTGATCGCCAGGAATTGGCGACTTGCACGGACGACGCCGACAAGCGCGGCTGGTACGCGGCCGAACAAAATCTGCGCAACCAAATCGATCGCGACTACGAGGCTGAGATGGATTTCACGCGCGCCGAACTTGCAGTGCCGGGGCCGGGCAAAGGCGTCGCCGCTCCGCCCGATACCGATGTCAGGGCGTATCTGCTGTCGATGCGCGGCGCGCGGCCGATCCGGGAATCGGCGCGCGCAAACTAAAAGGGCCGCCCGAACCGGCGGCCCTTTGAATGAATTCGATTGCGATCAGTGGCTGTGCGCGTAAATCGACCAGAGCCGGGCGACGACCTGCGCCGTCGCATTGCCATCGGCAGCGGCGAAGGCTTTTCCGGCTGAAGTGCCGTCATGCAAGCCCACATAGGCAAAGCCCAGCGCCATTTGCGCGCTGCTCTTGTCTGTGACGCCCTTCTTGATGCCGGCCTGCGCGGCGTTCAGCGCATCCTGATAGCGGCCCATGCCCCAATAGGTTTCGCTCAACTTTATCAGCGCGTCGCCATTCGGCGCTTTCGCGGCATCGCTTGCGGCCTTGGCGAGGCCGGCCTGTGTGGCGGCATTTTGCGATTTTGCCATGTTCAGAAGACGCATTTGCCGGTCGCCTGACAAAACCTTCGCATCGAAGCCCTTTTGCTGGATCGTCTGGGCTTCGGCGGGGAAGCCAAGCTCGATCGCGAGCTGCGTTGCCAGCGAATAATCATCGGCATTGCGCATCGAATTGGTCAGAAAGCGAATGCGCGAAATATCCAGCGACTGATGATCGGTAAGACCTTTGGTGCGCTCCGCACTTCCCAGCAGATAGACCCAATATTGCGGCTTGCCCTGCAGGATCATCCGCTCGGCGGCGGCGCGCACGGAATCCTCGTCGCCGACCTTGCTGGCGCACGTCATGAGGAGTTCCAGCTGCTGCTGCGTGCCGCCGGAATTGCCCATCATCCCGCGCAGATAATGGATCGCGCCACTGCAATTGCCGGAGAGATAATAGGCCTGCGCGATGATCATCTGCGCCTGCCCGTCGAGCACGCCAAAGCGCCTCAGCACATCGGCGTCGTTGATGACCTTGCCGTATTGGTGAGCGTTGTAATGGGCGGCCAGCAATTGCTTGGCGACGGTGGCGCTGCCCTGCCCCGAGGCGATCATGTTTTCGTAAACCGACGGATCGCCCGATTTGGCCAGAATGTAATTCTTGGTCTGGGCGATGGTCTGTTCCTCGGCGGAGGTCTTGCCGGACACCGCCTCAGCCTCTTTCACTTTCGCGAGAGCGGCGTTGATGCTGCCGTTCTTGGCAAGCTCGAGAGCTTCCTGGAGGGGTTTGCCGATGGACGGCCGCACGGTGGCCGCTTCCGCCACACCGACGCTGGCCACACCCGCCACGGCCACTGCCGCGGTACCGACGAGAAGCGCCACGCCCAATGCGCGCAAGGATTTCGCAATCATAATAACCTCATTCCATAAGGCGCGGCCCGAGGCCCATGCGACGCATGCAGCCCGCTCCGCGGTCGCCCCTCACTTACTCTACATATTGCTCGGTGCCGATAATTCCAATGTGCGTCACGCCTCTGCGTTGCGCGTTGGAGAGCACCTTGGCGACTGTATCGTATTTTGCAAGCCGGTTGGCCGAGAGATGGATTTCCGGCTGCGGGTCCTGCTTGGCGGCGTCGTAGAAAAAGGTGTCCAGCGTTTTGGCGTCCACCGGCGAGCCGTCCCAATATACCGTACCGTCAAAATCCACTTCGAGATTGACCACCGTCGGCGGCACCGGCGGCGGCGTGTTGTTGGGCCGCGGCATGTCGAGTTTCACCGCATGCGTCTGAATTGGAATGGTGATGATGAGCATCACCAGCAGAACGAGCATGACGTCGATCAGCGGCGTCGTGTTCATTTCCACCATTACGTCGTGGTCGCCGGTTCCCGGCCCAACATTCATTGACATGTCATAATACCTTTTCGATTCCGAATGCCGGGGTCACGGTTCGTCGCGATGAGGTTCGGTGAGGAAGCCGACCTTCTGAATGCCGGACTTCTGGCAATCATAGACGACCCGGCCAATCGCCTCGAACCGGACGTCCTTGTCGCCGCGGATATGCACTTCCGGCTGCGGGACAAGGACGGCCTTCTGTTCGAGACGCTGGATCAACTCTTCATTGCTGGAGACAAGAGCATTATCCCAATAAATGTTCTCCTCCTTATCGACCGCAATGACGATGTTTTCCGGCTTGGTCTGCGTCGGAATATTTCTCGCGTTGGGCAGTTGAACGTGAACTGCCTTGATAACGACAGGGACGGTGATGAGGAAGATGATGAGCAACACGAGCATCACGTCCACCAGCGGGGTGGTGTTGATGGCTGTGTTCAGCTCCGGTTCATCGCTGTCCGGTGATGTCACATTCATTGACATAAGAACTTACTCCAAATCGCGAGACAGGTTCCGGCGCTTACTTACCTTTGGTCACCAGATAGGTCTGGAGATCGCCGGCAAAGCTCTTGAGCTTCTCGTTGATCACCTTGTTGCGGCGAACGAGGAAGTTGTAGAGCAGCACGGCCGGCACGGCGACGCCAAGACCGATGGCGGTCATGATGAGTGCTTCACCCACCGGACCCGCGACCTTGTCGATCGAAGCCTGGCCGGCGATGCCGATAGCGATCAGGGCGTGATAGATGCCCCACACTGTACCGAACAAGCCGACGAACGGCGCTGTCGAACCCACCGAGGCCAGGAAGGCGATGCCGCCCTGCAGACGCGAGTTGATCTCTTCCAGCGAACGGTTCAGCGACATGGCAATCCAGTCATTCAGATTGACCAGACCCGTGCCCTGACCGCTGGAGGCGCGCACGCCGCTTTCCGCGACGGTGCGGAAGACGCTGTTCTTGGCGAGCTTGTCGATGCCTTCGTTGAGGTTGTTGGAGCTCCAGAAACGGCGCTCAACCTGCTTGGCCTGGTTCATCATGCGCGACTGTTCCCAGTACTTCATGAAGAAGATGTACCAGGTGCCGATCGACATGATGCCCAGGAGCACGATCGTGCCTCTGGCCACGAAGTCGCCATTGCCCCAAAGCTGGGCCAAACCGTACGGGTTGGCGGCGGGCTGATCGCCGGCTGCCGGCGGAGGTGCTGCTTCTGCCGGAGCAGGAGCCGCAGGCGTTGCGGCCGCATCGGCCGGAGCGCCTGCAGCAGGAGCACCCGCGGCAGGAGCGGCGGCGGCCGGAGCTGCAGCCGGGGTTGCGGCTGCCGTGGCGGTGTCCGCGGCCAGCATCATGGGTTGAGCCGTTGCCGCTGCAAGGGCCGAACCGGCGCTAAGGCCGGAAAGAAGGACGATGGCTGCTGCGATCGTCAGGCGTTTCGAAATCATTTCCTCGATACTCCGTAGTGAGATGAAGCTAGTTGCGCCCGAACGGGCCCTTCAGTTGGTGAATTTGTAGATCACATTTGCCTGGCTGGACGTGGCGATTGCCCTTCCACCCTGTGTTGCCGGCTTGAACCGCCAGTCTTTCACGCATTGCGTCGCCGCCTCGTCCAGCCGCGCATAGCCGCTGGATTTCTGGACAGAGGGGTTTGAAACCTCGCCCGTCTCCGTGATGACGTATTTGACCAGCACGCTGCCTTCTTCGCCGAGGCGCCGTGAGACCGGCGGATAACCGGACATGCACTCGTGCTTGCGGCCGACGGCAACGGGTGCCGAAACCTGGGGTGCAACCACGGGCGCCTGATGCGTCTGCACCGAGGTGATCGCGTTCGACGGACCGGTGTCCGCCACGGTGATATCCGGCGGCGGCACGAAGGGCGGCGGCGGCTTGGTGAGATCGGGTGGCGGCGGCGGCGGCAGCTTCTCCTGCGCCGGCGGCTTCTCCTGCACGACCTCGGCTTTGAGTTCGTCGGGAAGCTTCTGGATCATCTGCGCGGCCAATCCGCTGGCGAGCGCATAGATGATGACCACATGGAGGAGAGCAACCAGGCCGACGCTGATAAAGCGCCGGGGTGCTGCAACTGGCGTTTGAAACGCCCTCAGATCGTGTTGTGGTGTTTGCATGGTTCTCTCAACGTAACCCAATAAAACGAAACCCGGTGCTGCTGCACCGGGCGCGACTGCGGGCCAGGTTCACGCGTTCCCCTCTGTCACCGCTCGTGCGGCGCGTGTTCTTGGTCTTCTTTCGATACATCGTAATCATGCTTTGCAACCCGGTCTAGCGCTTCATTTGGTAAACGGCAAACTTCATGAACAGCATTGTCGGTAGCGGCCTCAGTCATCCAGTCCGGCGATGCCTGCATTCTGCCGATGCTCAACAATTGAGCGCCAGCGCGGATTCATGCAGGCAATTTGCGCGCTTACCTGCGCTACGCGGCGCTGCAGCAAGCACTTCGAAACGGCCTTTCCGGACATCATATTCCAACCTTTTGGCTGCCATTCAGAGGATGCGGCGAATCGTTCCACCTGCTTGGTTTCCTTCCATAAAGACTGACTTCTCAACATGGCGGAAATGCGTTCGGCAGGGTTACGAGTCGAAAGCGGCAATGGCCGCGCAAATGACGCGAAGTCGGGCCGCGACACAAGCATTGACCGCGCTCCCGGCCCTCCTTTACCGTTCAAATTAGCGCGAGGTTCCCGAAAGGGATTCAAGGGAACGCGGTGTGACACCGCGGCTGCCCCCGCAACTGTGACCGGTGAGTGACCGTCCAACATGCCACTGAAGCATCTTGCTTTGGGAAGGTGGACGAAAGCGGCGACCCGGAAGCCAGGAGACCTGCCCCGCGTGTCGTCCTGTTTCCGGTCGGGGTGCGCCGGGGGCTGCGGTTTTCCGCTGTGACGACGAAAGTGGAGTCGTCGTCGCGGGGGTTTGTCGAATATGAAGTATCTGCAAAATCGCAGGCATTCCGCGTCCCGGCTCCTGGCCCTAGAACCAGGAGAACCCAATGCACAGACATTCGATCCTTTCCTTTTCATTCCTCCTTTCGACTGCACTAATAGGCACGAGTGCGATTGCGGCGGACGCCGATAATGGCGTCGGCACGATTGTCGTAACCGCCACGCGAACGCCGATGCCGCGCGAGCGGACGGGCGAATCGGTGTCGGTCATCACCGGCAGCGATCTTCAGACGCAGCAGACTGTGGCGCTGAGCGACGCGCTGGGCGAGACGCCCGGGCTTACCGTCAATCGCAACGGTCCCATGGGTCAGCCCACCTCGATCGGCATTCGCGGCGGTGAAACCGGCCAGACGCTCGTTCTGATCGACGGCGTGCGAATCAACGATCCCAGTGGCACTGATGAGGGCGCCATTCTGGGCGATCTGCTGGTCAACAATATCGACCGCGTGGAAATCCTGCGCGGGCCGCAAAGCACGCTTTATGGCAGCGATGCCATCGGCGGCGTGATCAATGTGCTCACGCGGCGCGGCGGCGAGACGCCGGTTCAACTTCGCGCGAGCGCGGAAGGCGGCTCTTTCGATACTTACAGGCTCAACGCCGCGGCCGATGGCACAGTCGACAATGTCGATTACGGAGCGGCCGTCAATTATCTGCACACCAACGGCGTTTCCGCGGCCGACAGCCGCCACGGAAATCCCGAAACCGACGGCTACGGAAATTTTGGCGCCACCGGCAATGCGCGAATGCATGTGAGCGATCAGGTCAGCATCGATCTGCGCAGCTATTATGTGAGCGCACGCGACGATTTCGACGATGGTGCTGTGTCTTTTGCGCCGCCCTACCCGCCTGCGGATTCCGCCGCCTACAACACCAACCGGCTGCTCGCAGGTTATGCGGGCGTGAATGTCGATCTCTTCGACGGCAAGTTTCACAACCGGCTTGCGGCGATGGGTTCGAAGAGCGGCCGCAAATTCTTCGACTCCGCTTTCGATACCATCCATGAGAACGCGGCGAACAAAGGCGATGCGACGCGCTTCGAATATCAGGGCATCGTCGATCTTTCGCCCAGCGATCAGATCAGCTTCGGCGCGGAGACGCAGCGTCTTTCCTTCACCGGCGATTTCTTCAGTTCGTTCTCGGCCTTCGACAGCCATGCCACGGGCCATTCGCGTATCAATGGCTATTACGCGCAAGGCCAAACCACACTGTTCGACGCGCTCACGCTGACGGGCGGCGTGCGGTATGACGACGATGCCGATTTCGGCCATCATACTTCGCTGAAACTCGCCGGTGCGTGGCAGATCATGGACGGCACCACGCTGCACGCCAATTACGGCGACGGATTCAAGGCGCCGTCGCTTTATGAATTGTTCTCGCAATTTAGCAGCGTGCGCGGTCCGCTCAGGCCGGAGGTGGCCAAAGGCTGGGAAGCGGGCGCCGATCAGAAATTCCTGAATAACCGCATGCGCGCATCGCTCACCTATTTCGAGCGCAAGGCGACCAATCTGATCGACTTCACGAGTTGCTCCACGCCGCAGGAATGCACCGAGCGACCCTTCGGTTTCTACTACAATGTCGGACGCACCCAGTCCAAAGGCGTGGAGGCCGAAATTGCGGGCGCGATTTCCGATACGCTGAATCTGACGGCCAATTACACCAACATGACATCGACCGATCTGGCGACGGGTCTGGCGCTGCAGCGCCGCCCGCATATCCAGGCCAATGCGATCCTGACATGGGCGCCCACGGCGAACTGGTCCGTCGGCACCAGCGTCTCTCATGTCGGGCGGCGTATCGATCAATATGACAACAGCACCGTGCCACCCACACCCTTTCCCAATGGCGGCTACACGCTGGCCAATCTATTCGGCGAAATCGATTTCGAACGGCTCGCATTTTACGGCCGCGTCGAAAATCTTTTCGACACGCATTACGAACCCGAACTCGGCTATGGCGCTGCGGGACGCGCATTCTACATCGGCGTTCGCGCGACTTATTGATCGTCTCTTTGCGCGGAGTCTCGCCGGGCTCCGCGCAAATTTTTTGTTGGATACCCTCCCCCTATGGATAAGGTTGGCGGGGAATCGAGGGATTCCGCGGATTCGGGCGTGGATAAGGGGGGCCTTATCCATGTTTTTTATGCACGTTTTTGTGCTCATTTTACGCACATAAAATGCATGTTTGGCGATCAGAATTTCACCGCTTGCGATCACGTAACATCCTTCGAACAATCGACCGAAGAAATGTGTGTTCGCGAATTGGAATTTCAACGCGGGCGCGCATGATGAGCAGCGCAACGCTGCTTTCGCGCAACACTCAGCCTGCGAGGCGCGTTTGCCGCGCGTGGCGAGTTTTCTCGAACACTCCGCGCACGCGCCCCGACGGCGCGAACGCATCGCCGGAAATCGTTTCCGTTGCGCCGAGCACCAGAAATCCGTCCGGCGCCAGCGAGCGCGACAGTCGCTCCAGCGTTTCGAATTTGTCCTGCGGATCGAAATAGAGCAGCACGTTGCGGCAATAGATGACGTCGAGCTGGCCGAGCCAGCCGAAACTGTCGAGCAGATTGAACGGTTTGAAACTCACCATGCGGCGCAATCTTTCGGCGATGCGCCACTGGCCGTTGGCTTGCGTGAAATATTGCAGCAGCAGCGGCGCCGGCAGGCCGCGCGCCACTTCATATTCCGAATAAAGCCCTTCCTTGGCGCGCGCGATGGCATCGGAATTCAGATCCGTGGCGATCAGATCCACGCGCCAGCCATCGAGCTTCGCTTCGTCCAGAATCATCGCCAGCGAATAGGGCTCCTGACCCATCGACGCTGCCGCACACCAGATGCGCAACCGGCGCGAGGCGGCGCGCGCCTTCATCAGCGAGGGCAGGATCACGCTGCGGAAATGATCGAACGAGGCGCGGTCGCGGAAGAAAGAGGATTCATTCGTCGTCATCGCTTCGGCGACGGCGCGGGAAAGTTCTTCGGGCTCGTGACGCAATTCGGCGAGCAGCGCATCGACCTTGCGAAAGCCGAAGCGGCGCGCCACCGGCGCGAGCTTGCTTCTGATAAAACTCGTTTGTCCCTCAGTCAGCGCAAGGCCCGAACGGCGCCTGACGAAATCGGAGAGAAAATTGAAATCGGCGCAGTCCATATGCGCTCCGCTCAAACAAGACCCACTGCTGCGAATTTCGCGGCGATGGCGTCGCGGTCGAAGGGCTTCACCAGGTATTCGCTGGCGCCGGCGTTGATCGCTTCGTTGATCTTTTCGGCATCGTTCTCGATGGTGCACAACACCACCACGGGCTGCTTGCCGCCCTGTTCGCGGCGAAGACTGCGCAGGAATTCCGCGCCGCCCATGTCGCGCATCGTCCAGTCGAGCAGGATGACATCGGGCATGTGCGTGCGGCAGGCTTGCAACGCGCCCGCGCCGCTCTCGGCTTCGAGAGTTTCGAAATTCATCGATTCCAGAATCCGGCAGGCGACCGTGCGGATCACGCGGCTGTCGTCCACCACCAAACAGGATTTCATGGCGCGCCCGGTTGAAATGCGACTCCAAGCCTACCCTTGCTTGGTAAACAGCTTCTGAACTGGCGAACGCCCGGCTTAACTCAACCCGCGGTAAGCTCCACATAGCCGTCGCGCGCGGAAAGCGTCAGCCCCGCATTGACCTGCTTGGCGAGCCGGTAGGTGAGGAAGCCCTGAACCGAGCGGCCATCCAGCGGCACGGATTGCTCGCCGCGCGTGGCTTTCTCCACTTCTTCCAGCACGCGCGCGTTCTGGCCGGTGGCCCGCACGCTGAAGCCCGGCTTTACGGCATCGCCGGTGGTTTCCACGATCACGCGGCCACCGCGCGGCAAGGCGTCGGCTGCGAGCAGCGTCGCGTTCATCAGGAGTTTCGCCCAGTCCTTGGGCCAGTTCAGCGGTGCTGCCTGCCAGTCGATTTCCACCTTGCCGCCGCGCAGCAGCCCTTTGACGATGCGGCCCATCTCGACGAGATCGAGTTCCGCACCCGCCGAGCCAGCGGCGCCAAAGGCGATCCGGCAGAATTGCAGGCGCGCTGCGGCCTGTTCGGCACTCGAAGCCACCAGCTTCAGCGCATCGGCGCGCATGGCGGCATCGCGCTCGTCTTCCAGCACTTCCAGACCGTTGACCACCGCGCCCACCGGGCTCACAAGGTCATGGCATACGCGCGACACGAGCAGGGCTGCGAATTCGAGATCGTTCATGGATTTCTTCTTCTCCGGACCGCTTATGGTTTGTGATTGGTTACTATACGCCGCGCTCTTAAGGATTGCTTAAAGTCTGAGGGCAAAGGGGGAACAGGTGGAGGAACTTTCGGAATTCGCCCGCGCGCTTGCGGAAACGACATGGCATGCGGGCGAGATCGTGCTCAGCCATTACGAGGCGGGGACCGAAGCGCGCCAAAAAGCCGATCAATCGCCGGTGACGGCGGCGGATGAGGAAGCCGAGCAATTCATTCTGGCGCGGCTGCACGCACTGGCGCCTGGCGTGCCGGTGATTGCGGAGGAGGAAGCAGCAGCCGGGCGCATCCAGACCATCGGCGAACGCTTCTTTCTGGTCGATCCCTTGGACGGCACCAAGGAATTCATCAGCCGCAATGGCGAGTTCACGGTGAACATCGCCGAGATCGTGAACGGGAAGCCGGTGCGCGGCGTCGTTTATGCGCCCGCGAAGGATCGCCTGTTTGTGGGAGAGATCGGTTCCGGCGCATTCGAGATCGCAACGAAGCCGCATGCGCTGCCCGATTTTCGCGCGGCGCGAAAAATCACGGCACGCAAACCGGCGAAGGATGGATTGGTCGCGGTCGCCAGCCGCTCGCATCGCGACCATTTGACGGAGGAATATCTCGCGGCCTATCCCGTGAAGGAATTCGTCACCGCGGGATCATCGCTGAAGCTTTGCCTTGTGGCAGCAGGCGAAGCCGACATCTATCCGCGCCATGGCCGCACCATGGAATGGGATATCGCCGCGGGGCATGCGGTGCTGGCGGCAGCCGGCGGCCAAGTCACCACCATCGACAGGCGGCCTTTTGTGTATGGCAAAACCGAAGAGAAATTCGCCAATCCGTTCTTCGTGGCGCGGGGTCTTTCCTGAAGCGCGCGGAAATCTTCCCCTTGCCGGAATATGACTTATTTGGTATAAAGCGCAATGGGATGGGTCGTCGAGACGCTCAACGCCACAGTTGACGAAGAGATCGCGGCCCTGCCGGAAGATATGCGTGCACGCCTGGCTCGCATTTCCGCGTTTATCGAGAGCGTCGGGCTTGAGCGCGTAGGCGAGCCTCACGTCAAACACCTCGAAGGTCCGATATGGGAGATGCGATTGAGCGGCCGGGCCGGTATTTCGAGAGCGCTATATGTCACCGCCATCGGCCGGCGTGTGGTGATTGTACGGGCCTTCATCAAGAAGGCACAGAAAACGCCGCGTCAGGAAATCGATTTGGCCCTGCTTCGAGCGAAGGCGTTGCGTTGATCAGGAGGACGACATGACCAAGGTTTCCGATCTTCACAAGAAGTGGATGAAAGAACCCAAATACCGGCGTGCCTATGAGGCATTGGAGCAGGAATTTGCTTTTGCCTCTGCAATGGTCAAGGCGCGTGCGCGTGCGGGGCTGACCCAGGGCGAACTCGCCAAACGCATGGGAACGACACAGCCCGTGGTGGCGCGACTCGAAAGCGGACGTGTGCGGCCATCGACCCGAACGCTGGAACGCTATGCTCACGCTACGGGGTCCCGGCTGAAAGTCAGCTTCGAGCCCATTGCCCGATAACTGGTATCGAACTCGAATTCAAAAATCTCTTCCCTTGCGACTCGAATAGAACACCAGCCCCATCAGTCCTGCGCCGACGGCGAATGTGACGACGATGCCCAGCGTCATGAATATCCAGCCCGCGGTGCTGATGCCCACGCCGGACATTTGCGACCAGGTGTGGATCGCGTACCAGATCGCCCAGACGAGAAATCCGCCCAGCACGATGATGGCGAGCCAGCCCGCGGGGCCGATGGGACTGCCGGATTTCTCTGGTGCGCCGTTCATTCTGACCATCTTTTCATGATCCAAAATGGGCCTGTGCTGCGCGCGATGCAATCTCGGCCTCAAAAATGTCGCGATGGAGCGTTGTCATCCTTGTCATTAAGCCGTGGAACCTCATGCTAGATTTGATTCTCTAACGCTTCAGGAGGCCGAAATGATGCTTTCGCGCATAATCCCCGCCGCAGCGCTGGCGCTGGTGTTCGCAGCCACGCCGCTTGCCGCTGCCGACAACCCGCCGCCGGCGCAGGATCATCGCTCGCTGGACGAGAAATTCACGCAGAACGAGATCGTGCAGGCGGGCGCGGATTTCTTCGGCACCACATCGGAAGCCATGGCCAAGGCCGTGCAGCGCGTGTTCAAGGATCAGGGCGAGCCGGACGCCTATATCAAGGGCGATGAGGGTTCGGGTGCGGTGATCGTGGGCTTGCGCTACGGCTCGGGCTGGCTGATCCGCAAGGGCTATGCGCCGCTGAAGGTTTACTGGCAGGGGCCGAGTGTGGGCTTCGATGTCGGCGGCAATGCGTCGAAGAATTTCACGCTGATCTATAATCTCGGCCCGACCGACCGGCTGTTCCAGAAATTCCCCGGCGTCGAAGGCACCTATTATTTCGTGGCGGGCATCGGCGTGAATTATCAGCGCGCGGACGGCATCACATTGGTGCCGATGCGCACGGGCGTGGGCCTGCGCGCGGGCGTGAATGCGGGATATCTGAACTACACGCGCGAAGAATCGCTGAACCCGTTCTGAGCGTCTACGCCGTAGCCGCTTCCTTCTCCGACCTGCCGCCGCCGACCGGTGGCAGGTAGAGGAGCAATGCGGCTGCGACGTAAGTGGACGAGAACGTTCCCACCAGAATGCCGAACAGGATCGCCGCGCTGAAATCGAACAGTGCGGGGCCTCCGAAGAACAGCAGCGGAAACATCGTCAGCGCGGTCGCCACCGACACCAGCGTGGTGCGCGTGGCGATCTGGTTGGTGGAGAGATTGATCAGTTCGGGCAGCGACATGCGCTTGTATTTGCGCCGGTTCTCGCGGATGCGGTCGAACACCACCACCGTATCGTTGATCGAATAGCCCGCCAGCAGCAGCAATGCGGCCACCGAATTCAGCGTGAAATCCATATGCAGCACGGAAAACAATCCCGCCGTCACGAACACGTCATGGCCCGTCGCGATCAAGGCGCCGATGCCATATTGCCATTCGAAGCGCAGCGCCACGTAGATCGAAATGAGAATGATGGCCAGGATCGTTGCGGTCACGCCGTCGCTGAACAATTCGGCAGACACTTTCGGCCCGATCACTTGCGCATTGCGATAGGTGTAGCCCGCGCCGAGCTTGCCCTTGATCGCGGCCACCACCGCTTCGCCCGACTGATTGGCCTTGGGCTGCACGCGGATCAGCACGCAGGAATTGGCCGGCGTATCGCAGGCGCCGCCGCCGAAATATTGCAGCTGCGCCTCGCCGAAGCCGAGCGTGTCGACCTGATTGCGCATCGCGCCGACATCGATGGTGTGCGGCGCCTTCAACTCCAGCAGCACCCCGCCGGTGAAATCGATGCCCAGATTGAAGCCGTGGAAGATGATCGAGGCCAACGCCACCAACATCAGCAGGCCGTCCAGCGCGAAGGCGTAATAGCGCGCGCCGACGAAATTGATATTGGTCGTTTCGGGAATGAAGCGGAGAAAGGGCATGGGCTCGCCAGCTTTTAAGGAGCGGGATGCATAGCGGCTTGGGGGATTGCGGACAAGTTGGGACCCGTTAGCTCGCCGGGTGCCGCACGGGGATGGGCATGGTGCAAATATCCAGCGCCGACACGGGCTTATGGACCAGATAGGGCGAATCGGGGGTGCGCCGCGCATCCCTCGCCGCGGCAAAGGCCGCACTTTCCGTGCGCAACACCTGATAACGGGGCCGCTGCATGGCGGGCACATCGGCTGCCATCCGCACGCGGATGATGGGGTCGCGCTGGCTGACCAGCGGGATCACGCCGTTCTGCACATCCGGGTCGCCGCGGTTGAGCTTCTGCACATATTGCATGCCGTCGATGACGCGGCCGAAACTCGTGTAATTGCGGTCGAGCTGACGGGCGGCTTCGCCCAGCACGATATAGAATTCGGTCGCCGCGGTGTCCGCGCCCGCACCGCGCGCGAAGGCGAGCGTGCCGGGGCAATGCAGGATCCACATGCGCTTTTCCTTCGGGCTGCGGCCCACGGGAAAGCCGTTCACCTCCCCCACTTCCGGCGCATAAAGATCGGGCGAGCCATGCGGGCTGAAAAGAACATCGCTGCCGTAAGGACGGTCGAACTCGCCCTTGATGACGGGCCATTGCGGGAACACAGCACCGCCGCGCCCGCCTTGCGCCACGAAGCCTTCGATCACGCGGTAGAAATTGGCGTTGTCATAGAAGCCCGCGCGCACCAGCGCCTTGAAGCGGGCGACCTGCTTGGGCGCGAATGCGGGTGACAGCTCGATGGCGATGGTGCCGTAGCGCACATCCATCAGCACCAAGTTCTGCGGATCGACATCGCGCCAGTCCTGCGGGCGGTCGGAGGCTGCCGCCATGGCGCTTGTGCCCATGAACAGCGTCAAAACGAATAGCAGGAATGTTCTCATGATGTGTCCCCGGCACTGGCGCGGGTTGGATGCCCCGCCTATCAAGCAGGGATGGATGAAGCCGCAGAAACTGGCGAAACGCAAACCGGCGCGCTCCTCACGCTGCTGTCGGTGATGTTCATCAATCTGCTGGGCTTCGGGATCGTGGTGCCGCTGCTGCCCTTCTATGCCAAGAGCTTTCAGGCGCCTGCCTGGCAGATCGCGCTGATCTTTTCGGCCTATGCTATCGGGGCTTTTTTCGGCGAGCCCTTTTGGGGGCGGCTGTCGGACCGCATCGGGCGCAAGCCCATCCTCATCAGCACGGTCACGGGCAATTGCCTGTGCTATCTGGCGCTCGCCTTCGCGCCCAATGTCTATGTGGCGTTCGGCGTGCGCCTTCTCGGCGGCCTCGCGAGCGGCAATGCCTCGGTCGTGCAGGGCTACATCACCGATGTGACCAAGCCCGAGGATCGCGCGGGGCGGCTCTCGCTTCTCGGTGCCGCCTTCAATATCGGCTTTATTGTCGGCCCGGCGCTGGGCGGATTGCTCGCGCATCCATCCTTGGGACATGCGGGTTTTCGCATTCCGCTATTCCTGTGTTCGGCGCTCTCGGCCATTTGCGCCACGAGCATTGCGCTGTTCGTGAAGGAAAGCCGCACGCGCAGCCGTCACCGCTATGCCTCGCAATTGAGCCGCTGGGCGGTGTTCGGCAATGCGGTCACGCATCCGGCCATCGGACGGCTGATGCTGGTGACATTCCTTGCGGGCTGTGCCTTCACCGGCATCGAATCCATCTTCGGATTGTGGACGGAGGCGCGCTTTAATTGGGGACCGCGCGAAGTGGGCAGCGCCTTTGCGGTGGTGGGCGTGGTGGCCGCCATCTGCCAGATATTCCTCACGGGACGGCTTTCGAAGCGCTTCGGCGAGGCGCGTGTGCTGGCAGCCGGCATGGCCATCACCATGATCTGCATGGCGCTGCAGCCATTTTCTTTGGGAGCGATCAGCATCGTCGCATTGCTGGCTATCGCGGCTTTCGGCCAGTCAGTCGCTTGGCCGAATGTGTCCGCACTCATCTCGCGCAATGCCGAATGGGAGCATCAGGGTCAATATATGGGCCTGAACAACGCGGCGGGGGCGCTTGCCCGCGTGGTGGGACCGTTCTGTGCGGGCATCGCCTTTTCCAATGCCAGCGTCGATGCGCCGTTTTTTCTGGCGGCCTTGATGGTGCTGCCCGCGATCCTGCTTGCGTTTGCCGCACGCCATTTGAAACAGAATGCCTGAGTTCGCCGTTCCCTTTGCGCGCGCGTCCGTCTATGGATGCGCCTGCCTTACAGGATTCGCGCATGTACGATTGCTCAAAATGCCCCGGCTATTGCTGCTCCTATCCCATCATCCCGCTCACCAAGCGCGATGTGCACAAGCTTGCCAAGCATTTCGACCTCGGCTTCCGCGAGGCCGTGAAGAAATTCACAAAGCCGCAGGAAGACGAGAAATACACCATGCGCCGCAAGGCCGACGAGCATTTCGGCAAGATCTGCCAGTTCTTCGATACCGAGGCGCGCCGCTGCACGGTCTATAAGGCGCGGCCTTCCATCTGCCGGGATTATCCGGGCGGGCGTTGCGGCTATTACGATTTCCTGTCGTCGGAACGCCGCAGCCAGGAAGACAAGGAACTCGTCGCCACGACCTGGAACAAATAGAAGTTCAATAAATCCAGGGCAGGATGCGCGCGGTGTGGCGGGCATAATCCGTATATTCGGGGAAGGATTCGGCGAGGATCTTTTCCTCATAGCTCATGCGGTAAAGCTGGCAGACGAGTTGCAGCACCAGCACGGCCAGCGGCCACACGCTCGTGCATTGCAGCGCTACGCCGAGCAGCACCGTCTGCTCGCCCAGATAGAGCGGATGGCGCACGAGCGAATAAGGCCCGCTCGTTACCAGCTTGCGGCTTTCCGGCATGATGCTGATCGAACGCCCCAGCCACAGCAGCGAATAGAGCGCAAATGCCGTTCCCCCCAGAATAAGAACCGTCGAGATCGCAAGCAGCGCCGAGGGCGGCGGGTTGAGCGGCATCACCAGCGCACCGATGACAAGATAGGCGCCCAGAAAAGCGATGAACCGCGGCGTCCAGCTGTTCGGCCGCTTGAGAGGCGTGCGCCTGATCACCATCAAACAAATGAGAACCACACCGAAGGTAAACATCAGCACCTTCGCCAGCAGGCTCATCGCAACGATGAGATTCACCGCGCCCGAATGCAGCGTGCTGAAGCTCTCCCTGATATAAGTGCCTTGAAAGTAGAGACTGACGGCGTACCACGCGATCAGGGGCACCGCCGCCAGCAGGTCCACGACCTTGGGATGGCGGTCAAACAAGGCAATCGGGTCCAACCGGATGGCGGATGCTTCACTCATCAGCCCCGTCTAGCAGCAATCGGTTAACGACGCGGTAATCTCTGCGCCTCTTTTAGATGAAATCCGTCGTCGCCAGGGTTCCCGTGGTGCTTGTCATGTGGAAGACGAGGTCGGCGCCCGTCTGGTAGCCCGCCGTGCCGTTGATATCGACGACAAGGAAGGTCTGGCCCGACAGCGTGCCCGAATTGGCGGTGAACAACTCCGCATGATGGGCCAGCAGATGACCGTTCATCGCTGTCGTCAGATCGCTGTCGAAACTGGCGGTGTTGAGCGCGCCGGTCGTCAGCGCCGCATCGATACCGGTGATGGTTCCGGTGACGTCAAACTTGTCGGCGCTGAAATTAAAGCCGCTGATCGTATCGTAATGGGTGCTGGTGGACTGGCTCGCGCTTGCATAGAGGAAGGTGTCCGCGCCGCCGCCGCCGGTAAAATGATCGGCGCCGAGGCCGCTTTTGAAGAGGAATTTGCCGTCCGTTTCCGCAGCACCATTGAAGGTGAGTGAATCGGAAACGCCGAGCGACGAGCCATTGACCGTCAGCGTCTGGCCGGACGCCACATTCGCGTTGTTCTCCGTCAGATTGTAGCTGAAGCCCGCAGTGAATGTGAGGGTTTCGACATTCGTGATGGTGGAGGCGCCAAGAGCGAGACCGCCCGAATAATTTCCGTTCAGAATGACGTTATCGGTGCCCGTGCCGCCGTCGATCTGATCGGCGGCGGTGAGCATGCCATACATGCTGATGCTGTCATTGCCCGCGCCGCCATGGACGATATCGTTGCCGCCCTTCTGCATGTTGAACGTGTCGTTGTTCGCACCGCCCGTCAGCACGTCATTGCCCGCGCCGTCATAGATCGTGAATTGGCCGTTGGTTTCCGCAGCACCGTTGAAGGTGAGAACATTGCTTGCGCCCAGCGCCGCACCATTGATCTTCAATACCTGACCCGCCGCGACAGTGGCGTCATTCGTGGTCAGATTGTAGCTGTGGCCCGTTGACAGGTTGATGGTTTCGACATTGACCATCGTCGTGGCGAGAAATGTCACGCCCAGCGAATAGTCGCCATTAAGCGAGACGACATCGGTGCCTGCACCGCCGTCGATCTGGTCGGCGGCGGTGAATGCGGCGGTCATGTTGAATGTGTCGTTGCCGGCGCCGCCCTGGACGACATCGTTGCCGCCATTCTGCAAGTTGAACACATCGGCACCCGCGCCGCCGGTCAGCACATCATTGCCCGCGCCGCCGGTGAAAGTGAATTTGCCGTCCGTTTCCGCAGCGCCATTGAAGGTGAGCGTGTTGGCAGCGCCCAGCGAAGATGCGTTGACCGTCAGCGTCTGGCCGGATGCAACATTCGCGTTGTTCTCCGTCAAATTGTAGCTGAAGCCAGCAGTGAATGTGAGGGTTTCGACATTCGTAATGGTGGTGGCGCCAAGCACGAGACCGCCCGAATAATCTCCTTTCAGATTGACGCTGTCGGTGCCCGTGCCGCCGTCGATCTGGTCGGCGGCGTTGAGGGTAGCATAGACATTGAAGGCGTCATTGCCCGCACCGCCATGGGCGATATCGTTGCCGCCCTTCTGCAAAATGAATATATCGGCGCCCGCACCGCCCGTCAGCACGTCATTGCCTGCGCCGTCATTGATCGTGAACGTGCCGTTGGATTCCGCCGCACCGTTGAAGGTGAGGACGTCGCTCGCGCCCAGCGCCGAGCCATTGATCTTCAACGACTGGCCTGCGGCGACATTGGCGTTGTTCGTGGTCAGATTGTAGCTGTGGCCTGCCGAAAGGCTGATGGTTTCGACATTGACCATCGTCGTGGCCGAGAACGTCACGCCCGCCGCGTAATTGCCGTTGAGCGTAACCGTGTCGGTGCCCGTGCCGCCGTCGATCTGATCGGCCGACGTCAAATTCGCGCCCATGACGATGGTGTCGTTTCCATCGAGCCCGAATATCTTGTCCGTACCTGTCGTGCCGGTCAGCGTGTTGGCGTTGAGGTCGCCCAAGATAATGGGGGTGGCGGTGGATGCATTGTCCGTTTCGCTGCTCTCCGTGACCACATTCGAGTAATCGGCGATCACACCGATATAATAAGTGCCCGGCGTGAGATTGTTGGGAAGCGCCAGCACGACGCTTTCAACATCCGTAGCGCCCGCCGCCAGCGAAGGGGTGGAATGCGTGTTGATGCGCGTATCCGCCGTGGTGATGGTGCTGTCGGTCGAAAGATAGATGCCTGCCGTGGACGCTGCAGCCGAACCGGTTCCCGTATTGTTGATGTGAAAGGACAGCGTGGTGTTACTGAAGCTCAAACTATTGGCGGTCAGATTGGGCGTACCGCTCGAGCCCACGCGGTCGTAGCCCAGAATATCCAGCTCCTTGAGATCGGCTTCCGAAATGGCGTTGACGACGCCGGGGCCGCTGAAGGCGAGGAAGGCGTCATTGCCGGCGCTGTTGGCCCAGTCGCCGAAATCGCCGCCGGTGTCGGTGCTGAAATCCTTCAGATGCGTGACGCCGCCATCTATGGAGAAATAGCCCGCCGTGGTGCCCGAGAAATCGCGCACGCCGGACCCCGAATAATGAAACAGGTCAAGCGGCTCGTACTGGCTGGAGCCGCCATTCGCCGTCTGGCGACCCATGACTTCGCTGATCTCATGCAGCACGACATCGTAGAAATCATAGGAGCCAGACGTCACGCCATTGCTGTTGTCATAGTCCCACGGTGCGGTCTTGTCGAAGCCGACATAGCCGTCGATCTGGCTATCGCTGGCCGTGTAGAGCCCCAGCGATCTGGCTTCGGCCACCGTGATGATGAACGTGCCGCCGCCGGTAGGATCGGTCGCGGCGAGGCTTGCGAGTGCGGTGGAATCGTCGCCCGTTTTTGCGTCGTTCGTCATCGCCGTCTTGATCTGAGCGTAAGTGACGCCGATCAGATTGGTGCTGCTCTCGCCCAGCGCCCCCGACGAAATCGCGCTGCCGTTCACTTCGCCCCAGCCGACATGGATGTTGATCGTGATGGGATCGGTGAACTGGCTTTCGAGATAGGCCACTGCGGCATTGACCGCCGTGGTGAAGCCGGCCGGCGCGGTGCTGGTGCTGGAATCGAACGAGACATTGATGGTCATGCCCGATTGCGTCGTGGAGGGCGGCGTGAAGGACTCCATTCCGGTCGGAGGGCTGATGATCCCGGCGATCTGAGGTGCTGCGAAGCCCGCTTGCGTGGGTGCAGTCAGACCCGGTTGCAAAAACGGCAGCGAGCCGCCGAAGCCCGCACGAAATTCGCCGAGCCAATCCTTGAGCGACCACGGATGCGAGGAATTCTGCCCCAGAAAATCATGCGCAAAATCGAGCGAGCCGCCGAACGGCGACGCCGAAAATCCCAGATCCGACATTTTGGTTTTCCCGAAAACCCCGAACCCAGTCTAGCGCGGCCACAGCCAAGCGCCATCGGGGCGCCGCGCGATCGGTGAATATATTGCAACGCGGGATTTTCAAAGGTGTCCTGTTTCAGCGCAACCGGCACGAACCCCGCAAGCGTTTGTTACACCGATGGATTTCGCCGCGCCGAGGCAGGCCCCAAAAGCAGGCCCGGGCGATGGATGCGATCCACCGTCCGATCCATGATTGCTATCGGCCGCGGCTAACCGCCGAATCCGAGGCTGAGATTGAGGAAGGGCCCGAAGAAGCCGCGGTTGTATTTCTTCGCTTTGTCCTGCCCGCCATCCATCGCTCCGAAGAACTCGTCGGCGCGATAACCGAAGCTGACTTTGGCGTTGCTGTAATTCATCGACAATCCCGCATAACCGCCGAGATTGGGGACGGTGACACTGCGGGAGCGAGGGGGCACGTCTGTCGAAGTATTCGTTATGTAAGAGCAATGGCCATAGAAGCCGCCGCCGCCATGGCAATTCTCCTTCGAATTCGTGCGGTGAATTTTCACGCGCTGTTGGCCGAAGAGCGCCGCCGCATTCACGCCCCAGTCGAAAGTGATTTCACCATCGGCATCATTGCCCCAGAGCGGCTGATGCGCATCCCAGGTGAGTTGCGGCCCGATGCCATGGAAGCTGCGTTGCTCATGGGTCGTTCCGTCGTAAATGATTCCATATTTGGGGACCGGGCCGCTAAAGGGCGCAAGCACCGACGGGAAATAATAATGCGGATCGGCATTTAACTCCGCCGATGCTTTGGTGTCGAACTGCGCGATCCGCATGCCGGCGCCGACCGTTCCAATTCCAACATCCTTGCCCAGCGTGAAATCGAGGATCATATGCCGCTCGCTTGCGCTGGCCTGCGCATCGACAAATTCATGATTTCCGGCGACTTCAGGACAGGTCAGATTTTGGACGAATGCGCCAAAATGCGACTTGAAGAAGGGACAAGTCATAACCGTCGGTACGCCGAAGTAATTTGCAAGGAATGAAGGCAACGCAATCTTGCTTGCCGTCTCCGCGGGCAAGCTCTTGTGCAGGTGCTTATGCGCGGCCGACCTTCCATAGCGGATACCCGCCTTCAGCACCCAATCAGAATCCGTGGGCTGGTAGGTGAGTTTGCCTTCCCAATCGAAGGTTGCTTTCGGAGCCTGTTCTGCGTTGACCGGATTGGGCAAGCCATCCGGCATGGTGGACGCGAAATCCGGATTGAATTTCTGCCAGCCATCGGCGAGTTGCGCGAAATCGCCGCCGAGCGTCAGCCAGACTTGCGGCCTCTTTCCATCGGAATTCGAGAAGAGATCGAAATCCGATCCCGAGCCGCCATCGAAATGCTTGGTAATGCGGATGCCGTAGAGACGCGGATCGGTGAGGAAGACATTGGTCGTCAAACCTGTGTCGTCGCTGTTCAGGAAGTCGCCGGTGATCGCGGTGGCGTTGAAGATATTCTTCACATAGCCCATCACCTGCCAGCCAGAAGCGTCCGACAGGATCAGCGCGAGGTTCACGTTCGAATAACCGCGGATCTTGTCATAGGGGCGGTCATTGAACACACGCGCGAAGCTCTGCGACTGCCAATAGAAATCGCTGTGCAGCGTCGCGGCCCAATTGGACGATACCGGCATGGTGTAATCGGCCGTGAGCGAAACCGTGAAGTGCGGTGCGTTCGGCAACTGGTTTCCGCCGAGCGGTTTGGCGAAGCCTTCGCCATTGTTCGGCGGCAGGCCGAGGCCGTTGTTCACATTGGCAGGCGCATTCGGATCGACGCTGAGCGGATCGAAGCCCGGATATCCGGCCGGCACGGGATAGCCCGGGCCATCGCTCGTCACAGTTGGATTCTGCTTGTACTGAAGACCGGTGATCGGATCGACGCCGGCCGTATAGGCGATGCCGCACGCGGTAACCGCGGGATTACCCTCGCCATAACCGGCAAAGCGCGTGAACAATGCTGCGGCCACATATTCCGGGAAGATGCAGTTCGACGATTGACCGACCGACGGCTTCATCAGCACCCAGCCGGGATGACCTGCCGTGCGATCCATCAGATCGATGGCGAATTGGCCGTCATTGATCCGCGTGCTTTCATAGCCGCCCGCAAATCCGAGATTGAGGCCCGGCACCGGCGACCAAGTGGCCTGCAATTCCGCGCCGTGGACCTTGGCGTCGAAATTCAGATTGACCGCGGTGCGATCCACGATCTGCGAGATCTGATAGCCTTTGTAATCGTAATAGAAAACGTTTGCGTTGAACGTCACGGCGCCGTCGAGCAGCGTGTTCTTTGTACCCAGTTCGAATGCATTGATGAATTCGGGTTTGAAGGTCGCGGGATGCACCGGGAATGAAATATTGGTCGATGCACCGGTCGACGTGCCGACAGCATCCGCGCTGATCAGCACGGCGCCCGGCGGGTTTTCGCCGCCCGCCTTGTAGCCATGCGCAAAGGACCCATAGACCATCGTCTGATCCGTGAAGTCGAGCTTGGGCGTCCAGTTGAGAACCGTGCGGCCGGTGAATTTCTTCCATTGCTGATCGACGGGCGGAAGTTGCTGATAGCCATAGCCGACGACCAGAAGTTCGCTGGGAAGCACAAGGAAATGCTTCTGGTCATCCGTCCAGCGCAGACCGCCGGTGAGCTTCAAATCTTTCGTCAGATTGTAGTAAGCCTCGCCGAACAACGCGTAGGAATTCAGCACATAGGGGTTCTGGCTCACAAAATAATTGTGGCCCTCGTTATTCAGACTCGTGATGGGATTGGGATCGACATATTGCGGCGTTTCGGTCGCGATGCTGACCACTTTCGACAGATCGTAAACATATTGATGGCCGTTGTTCAGGCAATAGGAATCCGTCGTGACATTGGGAACATAGGGCCGGTCGCATCCGGTGTTGTCCAGCGACAGCATCGTGAACGTGTTCGAGAACACGTAATAATTTTCCGACGTTTCGTAATGCAGATAATTGCCGCCGGCGCTGAAATTGAGCGGGCCATCGAAATTCGACTCCGCCCGCAATTCCTGGCCGAACTGCCAGGAATGTTCTTCCGCCAGATCCTGCACCACAAGCCGGTCGCTGCAACCGAGCTGGTTGTCGCAGAAGATCGCGCCGCCGGGATAGCCCGGATAGAGCGAATCCGGCGGCGTCGCCGGATCGGGAATCAGGCTCAGCCGCGTCGCATGCGAACCGTTGATGGGGAACACACCGGGCGATGTGTCGAACCGGTTGTAATCTTCCGTGGACCACAGGAAGTCGCGATTATAGGCGGTGTCCGAATAGACGGTTATGGCGGGCGACGCATTCCAGCTGGTGTTGAGCTCCAGCGTGTCGTTGTTGGCGCGATATTTTGGTTCGATGACGGACTGAATATCGCGCAGATTGGTGGATTGCGTGATCTGCGCGTAGGGATCGATATCGTTGTTGATGAGCCCCACGAAATCCGCGCCCGAGACGAAAGGCAGCGAGAAGCCGTTTGGAACCTCAAACGAATCTTTGGAATAAAGCGAGGCCGGCGAGCATCCCTGACTGAAATAGGCCTCAGACAATCCGAACACCGAGCCTTGCGCGGCCGGTATGGTTACGGGCGTGCCGTTGGCGTCATGGAATGTGCCCGTGCCGGTGAGGCTGGTTGCGCCAGGCCCGAAATCGGTTTTGCAAAGCTGCTTGCCGGAGCGCAGACGATCGTCGCTTTCCTGAAAATGCTCCCAGATGAAATCCGACGTGACAGATTCGACTGGATGCCAGCGCAAAGTCGCCCGGGTTGACCACAGATCGCGGCCATCGATGGGCTGGTTGGTTGTCTGGTTGAAGCTGTAACCGTCGCGCTTCGTCCATTCGCCTGCGACGCGCAAATCCAGCTTGTCGCCGACGATCGGTAGATTGACCATGCCTTCGAAACGGCGATTGTGATAATTGCCGAAATCGGCCGAGGCCATCGCTTCGAATTGATCCGTCGGCTTGGCGGAGATGACGTTCACCACGCCGGCGGTCGCGTTGCGGCCATAGAGCGTTCCTTGCGGGCCTCGCAGCACTTCGACTTGGCTGACGTCGAAGAATTCCTGCTCGAAGAAATGATTGCGGATGAAGGGCGTGTCGTTGAACGCAACCGCCACCGCCGGATCGGTGGTGACCGAGATGGCCTGCGTGCCGATACCGCGAATTTCCAGATTGTAGCCGGTGAAATTGGTTTTCGAGAAGGTGAGGTTCGGAACCTCTTTCACCAGATCGGGACCACCCGCAATCTGCCGCGATGTGAGTTCCTCCTGCGATAACGCGGTGATCGCAATCGGCACCGTCTGAATATCGCCCTTGATCTTCGATGAGGTAACGACAACGGATTCAATTCCCGCCGCCGCTGCAGCCACGCGCACGGGTGCTGCTTGCGCAAGCCTCGTCTCCTGAACGTCCGCCGCGCCGCGCACCACCGCGATTGCGCCCGACGCATGGCGGTGCATCACAAGACCTGTTCCCGCGAGGATGCGGGAGAGCGCAACATCGGCCGTCAGATCGCCGCTCACGCCTTTCGTCCGCGCGCCCTTCACCGCATCGTCGGCGACGATGAGTTGAACGCCGGTTTGCGTCGCATAGGCGTCCAGCGCTGATTTCAGATCACCGCTCGGAATATCGTATTCATTCGCGAAGGCGGCACTCGCCAGCACGACAAGGCTTGCGCTGCCGGCAAGTGCGGATTTCAGGTAAGTCAGGCGTTTCATATTCCCCCCATTCGGCGGCCGTGGCCGCATCATTGGTCTTTGACGTTTGCGCTAGCGCGAAATGACGATCTGATCCCCGTCGGCTTCGATGTGCAGTTTGAAGACTTCCTCGGCGACCTCGGTGAACGCCTTCAGATTGTCGGTGCGGAATGTTCCGTCGATCATCAGGCGCGCGACGGCGGGATCGGAGACGATGAGTTTCTCGCGGTTGTAGCGATTGAACTCGTCGGCGGCGTCGGCCAGCGTGGTGCGACTGAACACCAGCATGCGGTGGCGCCAGCTGAGTTCGTTGGTGAGCGCCGTTGTGGATTTGCGCGTCACGAACAACGTGCTCGATGTGGCGGTTGCGACATCGCCCGGCCTTAGCAGGGTAGCGTGCGTATGCCTGTCGGCCATTCCAAACCGCACGCTGCCTTCCAGAAGGGCGACTTCCAGACGGTTGGGATCGCGGCGGATCAGGAATTTCGTTCCGAGATCCGTGATCCGGTGATTGGCCGCTATGACCACGAAAGGATGCGCGGCATTATGGCGAACCTGAAAAAACGCTTCGCCTTTGTCGAGCCAGATTGTGCGCTGATCCGTCGTCATGCGGGCGCGCAAAACCGTATCGGTGTTGAGTTCGATGCGCGTTCCATCCGCGAAGGCAATTGTTTCGTGGCCGCCGACGCCGGTTGCATAAGTCCTGTCTCCGGGCTGCAGCATTTTCCAGCCCATGAAGGCTGCCGTGACGGAGATGACCAGCGTGGCCGCGATCCCCATCATCAGCGGCAATATTCTGCGCGGCGGCGGCGTTGCATCGACCGCACCTTGCAAGGCGGCGAGCCTTTCGGTGCGCGTCAGCGTTGCTTCCAGCCGCCAATAGGCGACGCGATGCGCGAGCGATTCCGCGAGCCACGCATCAAGCTCGGCCTGCGCTTCGTCGCTCCAATCCCAATAACGGCGGCGCTCCAGAAACGCTGCCGCGCGCGCTTCGATATCCATGGCATTGGACGCGCCCGCTTCGCTCACGGCTCGCCCCTGCGTTCGGTTTCGCCGTAAAGCATGTTCGCCAAGGCGCGCATTCCATTGGTGAGATGAACTGAAACCATGCCCTTGGTGATGCCCATGCGGACGGCGATCTCGCGCCCCGACAACCCGGCGACATGTCCCAGGATCACCGCTTCGCGGGCGCGCGGCGGCAATCGGTCGAGTGCGGATTGCAGGCGGCGAAGTTCGTCGCGCGCCATGACGATGCGGTCGGGTCCCGGCGCATCGATGGCGAGCCCCAGCGCATCCACATCGGCAATGACATCGATGGGCACGACATGCTCGCGCCGCACCCGGTTGATGAGAAGATTGCGCGCGGTCGTCAGCACGAAGCGCTTGGTGTGATCGGGAAATTGTTGTTGCGCGCTTTCGCAGACGCGCACATAGACTTCCTGGCGCAGATCCGCGATATCGCTTTTGTTATGCCAATTGTGCCGCAGATATTGCGTCAACACTGCCTCCAACGGCAAAACTTCGCGCACAAACCAATCGGCAACGCTGCTCGGGCTCACGGGAATGTCCCGCGAGGGAGTAACGCCATCACGACCGGTCTCCGAAATTTCAGCCATCCTCCGCCAGCTTTCCCGCCACGAGGAGCCTTTTTCGCGTGCCCTGTCACAGAGACACACGAAGCCGTGCGAAGTTTATATCGCCGCCGAAAAAAATCATGTTTGCAGTGCAGCAGGAAACGGGCGCGAGCGCGAAAGACGTGGTCAGATCAAATCGTCCACGATTCGGCGAGAGAAAAATAAATAACTCCCTCGCCCCCACGCAGTGGGGGAGAGGGTTGGGGTGAGGGGGTGGTGAAGAATGCGCGCACTGGTCGGGCACCCCCTCACCATAGCCCTCTCCCCCGATGGGGAGAGGGAATAGTAGTGTGCATCGTTTAACGGGGATGATGCGGCTTGGCTTACGCTTCTTCGCCGGCTTCTAAATCCGGCAGCGCGTCGGAAGGTTCTTCGGGAATTGCGACTTCGAAATGCTGCAGCACCCTGCGCAGCTCCAGCAACACGCTGTTCGCCGCCTGATCGCTGAGTGCGGTGCCCTTCGGCCCAAAAAGCCGGATCGCGCGGATATGAACCGCAATCGCCTCGGCGTCCGTCTTTCCCCGCGCCAGAAAGGCCTGCGCCAGATCGCACAGCCGCTTGGCGGTTTCCACCAGAAACACCAGCCCGAATGTGCCGGCGATGGTGATGATCTGATCGGAGAGTTGCTGAATTTCTTTCAATTGTTCGATAGCGCCCTGCTCTTTGCGCGCGGCAGCCGCTTCCAGTTTGCCGATCAACGCATCGACCGCATCCATGGAGGAGTCGCGCAATGTCTCTACCTGGCGCGTTGCTTCGGCAATCGCTTCATCGCGCCACGTGCCGCCCGGCCGGTTGATGAGAGAGCTCAGGCGGTTTTGCGGGAAATGCGTCCGCACGAGTCCGCGCCTGGGTTTGATTTCCTGATTCATTGCGCCAGAGCCTTTGTTGAGTCTGTTAAATCCGTTTCGATATCGCTTTCACCAGCTTCCGGCGGAAAATCTGTGTCGCGGCGGCCGATGCCATCAGGCGGGCCGACGGATTTGAAGCGCCGGTCCGGCCCCACATAATTATCGGTCTCGATAAAGGCGCGCGACGGTTTGGCGACCCAGGCGATGTGATCGTACAGCACCTGCGGCGAGACCGGCTTCTTGACGATCAGATGCACGCCCGCATCCCTGCCCTCGATGACGTTTTGCAGGTGGGAATAACCGGTGAGGATCAGCGTGGGCATGAAACGTATCTGCGATTTCTGCCTGCGGACCCAACGCACGAACGCTGCACCGCTCATGTCCGGAAGCGCCGCCTCGCAAATGCACAGATCGTAGCAATAATGCGCCAGCAGCGCGCGCGCCGCAGCACCGGTCTGGACGACCTTGGGCGCGTCAAGCCCCAATCCGCGGAGCATCTGCGCAAGAATGAGGGCGCTGTAATGATCGTTGTCGATCAACAGCGTCGTCACACCGCTCAATTTCATCTTCGCTATCGTCACGTTCCAAATGCCCCGCCATCGCAAGGATGGATGTCGTCGAACCGGGAAACTTCCCGACAGCGCCAGCGCCCCTGAGCCCGGCGAAGGAAACGATAGTTCAACGTCCTCTACACCAGGTTAAACGGCAATGGAGCGAAATCCCGGTGGCGCATGCAGAAGTCCCCGAAGACGGGCTTGCGTGAAACGGCGAGGAAAATGACGGCATTTCTACTTGCCGGGGTTTGCCGCAAGCCTTAATAGCCGGGCCATTCGATGTCCGGCTGTTAACTTTCCGGCAATCGCGCGGCTGGTGAAAAGGGCTCGCGAGGAACCGCTGCGGCTATCCGCCGGGGCCTGGGGAGTAGGGTTTGGCCGGGTTTGTGGCGTCTCCGTGATATAAAGAACGCGCAACGCCTGACGGTGGAAGGTTTGTTGCGCGCGGAACGGCCGCCCGGCCGCCGCCTGCTGGGAGTTTTGATGGTCACGCGGACAATCGAAGCCGACGCTCGCGGCGATGCGTTCCCTGAGGCCGGCCGCGCTTCTCTTTATATTGTCGGCGCCTTGATCGCCTTGCGGGTGGTCACCGCGGCATATCTGCCCCTCTCCTTCGATGAATCCTATTTCTGGCTGTGGTCCAAGCATCTGGCGGTCAGCTATTACGATCACCCGCCGCTGATCGCGCTTGCCATAAAATTGGGCACACTGATTTTCGGCGATACGGAATTCGGTGTCAGGGCTGCGTCGCTTGCCGCCTCGATCGGTGCCAGCTGGGCGGTGTGGCGCGCCGCCGCGATCCTGACCGGCAATGAAGCGGCGGGCGGTCTCGCCTGCTGCTTCTTCAACGCGACATTGATGATCGCCTCCCAATCCATGGCGGCGACGCCCGACGCGCTGGTGCTGGCCGCTTCGGCGTTCGTATTGCTGGGCGTGGCCAAATTGCAGGATACGCTGGACGGGCGCTGGTGGCTGGCGATCGGCGCAGCCCTCGGAGCAGCGTTTCTCACGAAATATACGGCCTTCTTTCTCGGCGCCGGTGTCGCGCTGTGGCTGATCGGCACTCGCGAGGGACGCATCTGGCTGAGATCGCCCTGGCCCTATGCCGCCGCACTTCTGGCGTTCGCGTGTCTGGCGCCCAATCTTTTGTGGAACGCCGCGCATGACTGGATTTCGTTCCGCTTCCAGTTCGGCCGCGTCGTATCGGGCGCGCCGACCATCCGCTATTTTCTGGAGTTCGTCGGCGGGCAATTCGCGCTGGCTTCGCCGTTCATTCTCATTCTTGCCGTCGCGGGTCTGACGCAACAGACATGGCGATGGCCCGCGACGGAACCGTTGGCGATTGCGGCTGCGATCATGTGGCCGGCGCTGATCTATTTCACGGTTCATTCGATTCACGACCGCGTGCAGGGCAATTGGCCTTCGTTCATTTATCCCGCACTCGCCGTGCTGGCGGCGGCGATGGCGGTTTCGTCCGCGCGCAGGTTCAGCATTCTCGCAATATCGCGCATGCTGGCGCTGCCGGTCGCCTTTTGCGTGTTGCTCGCCGTTTACGCGCAAATCCTGACGGGCATTCTGCCGCTCACCGGCCGCTACGATCCCGTTGCGCGCATATTGGGGGTGGGCATTGGCCCCGTTGCTGACGACATCGAAAAACTTGCCACACAGCGCGGCGCCGAAGCCATCGTCACCACAACTTACGTCACGACGGGATGGCTGTCGTTCTATCTTCATCCTTCCATTCCGATCATCCAGATCAACGAAGATTATCGCTGGCTGCAAACCCCGCGCGCGGATTCGAACATGCTGCACGCCCCGCTTCTCTATGTGACGCAAAACCCGCAAGTTGAATTGAAAGACGCGGCCGCGCATTTTGCGAGCGTCAAGCTTGAAAAGATATTGGCGCGCAGGAATCGCGGCGCGGAGGTCGAAAAATTCTATGTTTATTCGCTGGCCGGATTTCATGGCGCAGTCATAGGGCGCTTGCCGAATGCAGCAAGCCGGTAAGGATCAGATGAGCCAGACAACCGCTTCATCCGAATGGCAAAGCGCAGTGGTGAGACGCAGCCTGCTGGAAAACGTCAGCCCGGAGCGGGCGGTCATCGCAATTATTCTAACGGCAAGCGTCATCCGCATTGCGTTGGCGGCCGCGACCGGCTTCAGCACCGACGAATCCTACACCGTAGCCAATGCGCGGATTTTCGCGCTCAGCTATGTCGATTATCCGCCGCTGCATGCGTGGCTTGTAGGCGCGTGGTCATGGCTCTGGCATTCGCAAGCGCCGGTCGTGCTGCGGCTGCCTTTCATCGCGCTGTTTGCCGGTTCGACATGGATGATGTTCCGGCTCGCGTCATTCCTCTTTGGTGCGCGTGCGGGATTATGGTCAGCGTTGCTGTTCAATCTGGCGCCCGTCTTCACGCTGCCGCATGCAAGCTGGGTGCTGCCCGATGGCCCGCTCACATTCTTCCTGCTGTCAGGCGCGTTCGTGACGGCGCGGTTGCTGTTCGATGAAGCCGAACCGTCGCCCTCGATTGCGGGCTGGATGCTTGCGGGCGCGCTCGGTGGACTTGCCATGCTTTCAAAATATCACGGCGCGTTCCTGCTCGCGGGCACCTTCGTCTTTCTGCTAAGTTGGAAGCCCGGACGGCGTTTGCTTGCGTCGCCCGGACCGTGGCTGGGCGCGCTCGCGGCACTCGTCGTTTTCATGCCAGCGCTCATCTGGAACGCGCATCATGACTGGGTCGGGCTGTTCTTCCAGACCAAGCGGCTGAGCGGGTCTTCCCATCTGGAATTCATGCGCGTGTTCGACAGTCTCGGCGCGCAGGCGCTTTATCTCACGCCGTGGCTGTTCGTTCCGCTTGCCTATGTGTGGGGGCGCTCGCTGGCGCGCGGACCTGCCATGCCGCAGAGCTGGTATCTCGCGATGCTGGCGAGCGGTCCGATTATCGGCTTCACCGCAGCCAACATCGTTGCGCGCGGGTTGCCGCATTGGCCGATGCCGGGATGGCTTTTCATGTTCCCAATCCTCGGCGCGGAGGCAGCGCGTGTTGCGCAAATCCGTCCAAAACTGCTGGCCTCGCTCACCGCCGCCGCCGCTGCGACACTAATCATTGTCGTGGCGGGGTTTGGTATCGATGCGCAAAATGGCTGGATCACGAACACCCTGCCCGTCCTCGCGCAATCCGATCCCATGATCGATTTGATGAATTGGGACGAACTCAATGCGGTGATTTCCGCGCGCCATCTTCTCGACAAGGACACGCCGGCCATCGCGGCCACGCATTGGACCGAAGCGGGCAAGCTGAATTACATCATGGGCCGCAACGTGCCGGTTCTTTGCCTCTGCGCGGACCCGCAAGAGTTCCGCTACACCCAGGATCTGGAGCGCTTCAAAGGCCGCAATATTCTTGTCGTCGGCGCGCACAGAAGCCTTGCCGAGGTCGATGCCAACCTCTCCGGAATGTTCGACCGCATCGTGCCGCTGGCACCGATAATGCTGCATCGCGCCGGAAAACCTGTTATTGAACTGACGGTCGTGCGCGGGCTTGGCCTGCATGGAGTTGAGAAATGACCGCTCCGAAACCTGCCAATCCGCTGATCTCGATTGTCGCGGCCTTCTATAATGAAGAAGAATCCATTGCCGCCTTCTTCGGCGAAATGGCGCGCGCGACAGCCAATCTCGACTGCAGGATCGAATATGTCTGCGTGAATGACGGCAGCCGCGATCGCACGCTGGAGCTTCTCTGCGAACAGCTAAAGGCCAATCCGAAAATCCGCATCGTCAATCTCGCCCGCAATTTCGGGAAGGAAGCCGCGATCTCGGCGGGGCTCGCCCATGCGAAAGGCAATGCCGTCATCATCATCGATGCGGATTTGCAGGACCCGCCATCGCTCATCTCCGCTTTCGTCGAAAAATGGCGCGAGGGTTTCGATGTCGTCTATGGCGTGCGCTCCAGCCGCAAGGTGGACAGTCTCGCCAAACGCGCCACCGCGCATATGTTCTATTCGCTGTTCAACGGGCTCACCGATGTAAAGATCCCCGCCGGCGCGGGCGATTTCCGGCTGATGGACCGGCGCGTCGTCGATGCTCTGCTTGCGCTGCCCGAACGCAACCGCTTCATGAAGGGTTTGTTCTCATGGGTGGGCTTCCGGCAAACCGGTGTTGAATATGTACGCGAGGCGCGCGTGGCTGGAAAATCCGGCTGGAGCTATTTGCGGCTGGCGAATTTCGCCGTCGACGGACTGACCAGTTTTTCCATCGCTCCTTTGCGCGTCGCCAGTCTGGTGGGGATCGCCGTATCGCTGATAGGTTTTTCCTATGCCGCGTTTCTCGTCATCCGAACGCTTCTCTTCGGCACCGATGTGCCTGGCTATGCCTCGGTGATGGTGATGATGATGTTTCTGGGCGGCGTGCAACTCGTCTGCCTCGGGCTGATGGGAGAATATCTGGGGCGGCTCTACATCGAAGCCAAGGGCAGGCCGCTTTATATTGTGGCGGATGTGATTTCCGAATCGAACATTGAAGCCTCCAGAGCCAAGCCGCTCGCGGCCGAATAGGGCCCGTTCATTCTGGCGGTTCCCCGCAATTTGAGACAGACTTTCGCATGATCCGTTTTCCGGAAAGGTTCGCTGCGTGACGGGGCAACAGCCTTCGGAGCTGCTGGCAATCTATCTTTCCCGGCGCGACGCGCTGGCGCGCTTTCTCGCCGCGCGGCTGTCCAGCAAAGAGGAAGCCGAGGATGTCCTTCAGGAACTTTTCCTGCGCCTGAGCCGCACCGCGCCACCGGACGATGTGCGCGATTCCGCGGCCTATCTTTTCCGCATGGCGATGAACATGGCGCGCGATTACCGCCGCGAGCGCCAGCGCGCCCATACACGCGAAGCCGATTGGGCGGATTCACGAAATACGCTGGCCGGTGCGGAATTGCTGGAAGATTCGCCCTCGGCGGAAGCCGCCTATGGCGCCAAGCAGCGGCTGGCCGCGATCCGCAGGGCGCTGGATGAATTGTCGCCGCAATGCCGGCGCGTTTTCCTGCTGCACAAATTTGAGGGCCTCTCCCACGAGGAGGTGGCAAGCCGCGCGGGCATCTCGCGCAGCACGGTCGAAAAACACATGAATACCGCGCTGAAACACCTGATTGCGCGGCTGGGGCGCGACTAGAATGCAACAGGGTGCAACATTTTGGGCAGGGCACATGGCGATAGGGGCCGCGCCGCGGCGTCTATTGGTCGAAAGCAGGACGCCATGACCAGAGCGGGAACATCTCTCGACGAGGCAATTGCCTGGCATATCCGGATTAATGCGCCGGATGCGGACGAAGCTGTCTGGACGGAATTTACCGCCTGGCTTGAAGCCGGCGAAGCCAATCGCATGGCCTTCGATCGTGTCGAGGATTTCGATTCTGAATTGACGGGATTCGGTGCCGAAATTGCGGCGCCCATTCCCTTGCACGAGCCTCGCAATGCGCGCATCTGGATGGCGGGTGCTGCGTTGCTCGCCGCTTCATTGATCCTCTTCATCGCAGTGCGGCCAGCCAGCACTCCGGCGGCAATCGAATATTCCACGCGCACCGGCGAAACGAAATTGGCGATGCTCTCCGATGGCACGCGGATCGATCTCAACACAGCCACGAAAATTCTCGTTTCCATGAACGGCGATGTGCGCCATGTCACGCTGGATCGCGGCGAAGCGCTTTTCCATGTCGCCAAAGATTCGCGACGCCCCTTCATCGTGACGGTGGGCGACCGCGATGTGCGCGACATCGGCACGGTGTTCGACATCCTGCGCAACAACGGCACGATCACGCTCTTCGTGGCCGAAGGGCGCGTCGCGGTTTCGCCGCGCGGCGCGCATGACGGTACAATCGCGCTCGCCGCGGGCGATCAGCTCGTTCATGCCGAAGCCGGCGGCTCGACACTCAGCCGCGCCGATGCGACCGAGGCGCTGGCCTGGCGACAGGGCTATCTGATCTACCGCGATGCCCCGCTTTCCAGGGTCGTGAGCGATCTCAACCGCTATTTCCCCGTTCCCATAACGCTGGATGGTGCCGCCGCCAGCCAGCGCTTCACGGGCGTGCTCAGGATCGACAGCGAAACCGCCGTCCTTAACCGCATTTCACAATTCCTGCCGGTCAAAGTCGAATATGGGCCGGGCCAAAAGATCAGCTTGCGCGCGCCCGCCACCAAGCTCTAAGAGGTTCGGGGCTTGATCGCGGGGACTGCGGCAGCGTGCGGCTTTCCACCCATCATTATTGGCGGCTGCTGCTGTTGGGCTTGTGCCTGTCATCGCCTGCCTATGCGCAGAGCGCTGCAGTAACCATCCACATTCCCGCAAAGCCGATGGGCGACGCGCTGATCGATTTCGCCGTGCAGGCGAAACTTTCGGTGAGCGAGAGCGGCCTGGATTTTCACAACGCGCGCAGCAATCCGGTCGATGGCACATTCGCGCAATCCGAAGCGCTGAAACGTTTGCTGGCGCATAGCGGCTTCGATTTCGAATTCGTCGATGCCAGCACTGTGCGGATTCGCGTGGCGGCAGTATTGCCGAAAACCGCGCCGCATCGCTTCACAATCGAGAACGTTGTCGTGACCGCGACCAAGCGCGCGGAATTGGCCCAGAACCTGCCCTATTCAATTGCCGTGACAACGCAGCAGCAATTGGAGGGTTTCGGCGTCGGCTCCTCCCACGATCTGACATCGCAGGTTGCGGGGCTCACCGCAACCAATCTGGGGCCGGGCGAGGACAAGCTGTTCGTGCGCGGCCTCACCGATAGCGTGCTGCCGGGCTTGAGCGAATCCATGGTCGGCCTCTATCTCGACGAATCGCGCATCGCCGATGACGCGCCCGATCCCAATCTGAGATTGATCGACATCGACCGCGTGGAGATTTTGCGGGGGCCGCAGGGCTCGCTTTACGGCGCGGGTTCGCTTGCGGGACTTGTGCGCATCATCACGCGCAAGCCCGTGCTGGATGAAATTCAGATGATGGCGGGATCGTCGGTTTCGGCAACCGAGAATGGCGGCATGTCCACCGGCTTCGACGGCATGCTGAACATCCCGCTTGTGCGCAACAGATTGGCGCTGCGCGTCGTCGGCTATCTCGATGAGATCGGCGGTTATGTCGATAATATCCGTCTGCACACGACAAACACCAATCGTTCCGGCGTTCGCGGCGCGCGCGCCTCTCTGGGATGGCAGCCCAATCGCGTGTGGACCATCGCCGCCAATTTCACGCTGCAAAACATCAAGGCACTGGATTCGCAATATTATCTGCAGCAATTCGGACCCCAGCGGCGCGACAATTTTTTGACGGAGCCGCATTCCGACAGGATTCTGCTGGCTGGCATCACGGCCAGCGCCGCGTTTGCCGGCGCCGATCTCGTTTCCAACACGAGTTTCATCGACCGGCATCTGAGAAACCGCTTCGATGCCTCGCTCGCATGGCCCGATCTGACGGGATTTCCGTTGGGACCGAGCCCGTTCGATTTCGCGCGCAACATCCAATCGTTCACCCATGAAACGCGGCTTGCATCGCGCGGCGGGCGGCATTGGCAATGGCTTGTGGGCCTGTTTCTGTCCCATCGCGACGAGGATTTCGAATCGAGCCTGATCGGGCCCGATACCACCGGCACGGATGTTCTCGCACGCATGGAATCGCGGGAGGATCGCGCCGATGAAGCCGCGCTGTTCGGCGAAGTGACTTACGATTTCACGAGAAAATTCTCACTCACCGCCGGCGCGCGCGTGTTCAATGCCTCCCACACAGTCTCCGCGCATAGTTCAGGCCTATTGATCGGCACGCCACTTTCCTTCAACGGTTCGAACACGCAAACCGGCGCCGCGCCCAAGCTGGTTCTGAAATATCAGCCCGCGCCGAATGCGACATTCTACGCGCAATTCTCCGAGGGTTATCGCCTGGGCGGTTTCAATGTCGATGGTCCGGCGAATGCGACGGGCGAAGGCGAAAGTAATTTCGATTCCGATGTGCTGCGCAATTATGAACTTGGCGCGAAGATGGGCCTGTTCCATGGCTTCGCAGTGAGCAATGCCGCGCTCTATTTCGCGGTGTGGCGAAACGTCCAAACCGATCAGATCGCGCCCAACGGGGCTTTCTTCATCGTCAATGCGGGAACCGTGCGCGATCTGGGCGTGGAGTTCGATGTCGCCCTTCAGCCGCTGCGTAATCTGAGCATTCAGGGGAATTTCTTCTGGAACAACGCCAATCTGTCGGACACCAATCCGATTCTTCTGGCGTCGGAAGGCGGCTTGCCCGGCGCGCCAGATATCAGCCTGGGCCTCTCAGGGCGCTATGATTTTTCCATCGGCGCGGCCAATACGGGATTTTTCAGCGCCAGCTATGCCTATGTCGGCAGTTCCCATCTCGGCTTCAGCGAGAACACGCCCAGCATGGGCAATTATCACCTCGCCAATCTGCGCCTCGGTGTCGAGCATCGCGATTGGCAGATCGTGATCTTCCTGAACAATCTGACGAACGATGCTGGAAACACATTCGCCTTCGGCAATCTGTTTAACCTCGACAAGGAAATGCAGATCACCCCGCCCCAGCCGCGCACCATCGGCTTGTCGGTCACCTGGACGCGATAGCTATCAGCCCGCGCGCGGCGAAACCCGGATCAGCAATTGTCCTTGCAGACCCGCGGCGCGATGCACACCAATCTCGGTGACTTGCGGCAAGGTCGTGATGCGCGCGAAATCTGCCGCGGAGGGATATTCCACAAGGGCTGCGGCATCCCACATATCTTCGACCATGCCGATGACGAGCGAATTGATCTGCCCGACAAACAACACCTTTCCGCCCTCGCGCGCGACAATCTTCTGCATCGCGTCGCCGTAAAGATTATAGGCTTCAAAACCCGTCAGCTTTGTCGCGCGGCCATCAGCATATTCGGCCTTGGCGCGGAATTTCAGCAGATTGAGCATGACGATTGGCGCCAGCGAGGTGTCGTTGATCAGCGCGCCGAGGCGCTCGCCGGTCGGATAGAGAGCGTTTTTCACGTCCATGATTGCGGTTTCTTTCTTAGTGTGCGTCGCGCAGAATCGTGCGGAAACCGAGATGGCTCGCCGCAAGATCGGCTTCCTGCGGCTGGCGTGCGCCCGAATGATAGCGCAAGCAATAATCCGGTGCGAAGACGGGTTTGGTACGGTGGCAGCGCGTGCGGAAGACGGAGTTTTGAGGGGATCGACTATCGGATTTCTGGACCGCTGAGCCAGTCCGCGGAAATTGAAGAAATATTCTTTCGCGAGGATGGTGTATTGGGCGACAGACTTTGTATAGCGCAGGATTTTTTCCCTTCTGGATACAAGTGCAAAATACACCTTGGTTTTTTCTTTTTCCTTTCATTCCAAGGTCGATTTCTTTGCAATAACTCTTCTAACCCGTTCAAATATAATGTATATTCTAAACGTTTCGGAATCGGCGGCTCCAAAGGGGCGAGGTGTCCTGGCCTCCCCTTGGGACAGGGTTTGGGACATCACAAAATCATCCATGAAACACCGTCAATTTTACCGGTTGAGGCGCCGATTTTGGCTTCACCGTTTTAACTTTTGAGTGAGAATTGGGGCCTAGGGAATGTGATCTGGGGGCAGGACCGGAAAGGGTCGGACTGCCATGAAGAGTTGGTCTTGCAGCGATGCCCAGGAATTGCGCCGGCAAAGGGGTCGCCTTGTCGCTCTGGTCGAAAAGATCGACGAGAAAAACCTCGGCAAACAAATCCGCGATACCAAGCTTCTGAAGCGGCGCAAAAACCGGGTCCTGAAGAACAATGGCCGCGGCAGACCTGCGCTCAAGCAGGACCCTCCCTCCCAGGAAGATGAAGCGCGCCGCTTGCAATATACCGCTGAGATCGCCTTGCTGGAGGAAATGCTCGGCAGCGATTTTGATTCAACCGACGACATGTTGCACTGGCTCTCCGAAAGGAAAAAGCAGGGGGCGGAACTTGCCCAGGATGATCCGGCAGGGTGGAGAATTCAGGATCGCAAAATCGATCGGCTGCTTGGCCAATTCGGGATGAAGCCTGTGTCTGTTTCGCCAGGTCGCAAGCCGTGGAACAAGAATTTGGTCCGCGAGAGGATTACGATTCTGCGGGATTTCAAAAGGGCGCAAATAAGCGTTTACGCGCGGCTGCCGGTACGCACGCTGGCGGAGCAAGACGAACAAGACCGTGAGCGGGCTTCCTATGCCGTTCTTGACCGGTTTTGCACCTCCAATCATCTGGAAACGGCGGAGATATTTCTCCGGCGGGCAGGACTGATCCGTATGGACGTGGTCGCACCAAAGGATGCCAATGATCCGGAATGTTATAAGGCTGCTTGGCGGAAGGCCGTCGATAGTCTGATTGCCGAGTTAAAAAGCAGTTTCGAGATGCTGTGATGACATTGGACAATACCAAGATCAGGCGGCTTCTGAAGAGCCGTGACGCCGACCTTCGGGCCCGGGTTAACACCCTGGACGAAGAAGCCAGAACCAAAGCTGCGCAGCGCACCAAGCTTCCGCGCAATTCCCGACGCAAAAAGGCCGAAGCCGTATTGCCACGACCGGCGCCGCGAAAGAAGCAGAATCGCTTTCTCATCGGCGCCGAAGCACGCCGCGTCAAACTCAAGGCCGAGTGGTTGGTGGTCGCAATGGTTCGTAGGTATCTTGCCGAAGGAATCAACCTTGAGGCGGCTCTCAAATCGGTCACGCAGGCCGGCTATGAAGGGACTTCGCCCGACGAGACCGAGGCACTTCAGATATATGGCGAAGAGGCCGTCGAGCGGCTCCGTGCAGAGTTTACTCCGAAAGAGAAACGCCCCCAAGACGATCAGGCTCTGCAAATCTGGTCTGAGGAAAATATCCGGGATTATCTTGAGCGCAAGGTCCGCATGCAGAAACAGGGCCTCCAGGCGCTCGAAGTGGGAAAACTCCGCTCCGATCAAGCCAAAGAAATTTATGATCGCGAGCGCGCCAAAACCGATGTGTTGCACCGCTTTCTTCAATCCAACCATCTCTCTTCGCGGAAAACATTCCTCTCTGCCGCCAAAATCATTCACTTGGAAGCATCTGCACCCAAGAACGCCTATTATCCGCAAACCTTTCGGCAAGCTTGGAGCGATGGGGTTGATGAAGTCATATCGCGGCTGATGGCAGATTATGCTTGATGCGCAGGTGCGATCTGTTTGGCAAACTTTGTCCGTATTTCGCCCTACCAGCAATACACGCACGATCACGGCGAGCTGCATCTGTCTAGGTTCCCTTGACATTCTGGGTTCTGTCCAGTAAATCTAGACACATGATCCGGTCCTACAGAAACAAGGCGCTTCAACGCTTCGCTACTATGGGAAGCTCGAAAGGGTTGAGCGTTCAGAAGCCGGAGCGGATCGCGCGCTTGCTAAAAGCCTTAGCCGCGGCCACGCGGTCGGAAGCAATGGACTTGCCAGGCCTTCGGTTTCAT
>DASZBL010000039.1:0-30750 GCA_035944195.1 Rhizomicrobium sp.
AGCCGACGTGTTCGATTACATTGAGCGCTTCTATAATACGAAACGGCGGCACTCGACGATCGGATATATGAGCCCTATGGAGTTCGAGATGAAGGCTGGACTAGCTTAAGCGGGTGTCATCCGAACCGGGTGCAGGCCAAGTGCCAGCAGCAAACTTACGCAAATGTCAGTAGTTAATTATCGCTGCAAGCCTCGCTGGCCCAATAAATATTAACCGCCACTCGGTCAAATACATACGCAACTCACAGCAAAAACGGGCCTACCCTATCAACCCCCGGTTAATTCTTGTGGCGTATAAATATTCAGGTTGGGTACGCATGTGGGGTGGTTTCAATGCCGATACCTTCCGAGAAAGAGCAAATTGTGCGTGCGCCGGAGCGCCGCCGCATCAAGCGGTCGGCTGTGTGTCTAGCGGGGCAATTGTTCTGTGCGGAGCGATCCACGCAATTCCAATGCGTCGTTCAAGATATTTCGCCTGGCGGCGCGGCCATCGAATGCCTCTGCGATCTGCAAAAAGGTGCCACGGTTGTGCTGTATGCCGGCGCGCTCGGCCGCTTCGAAGGCCAGATCGTCGCGCGCAACGGCAAGCGGGTTGCGATCCGCTTCGATCATTCCGAGCGCATGCGCGGGAAGATCGCGGAAAAAATCATGCTTCATCTCGAAGGCAAGCTCGAGGCCCGCGCCAGGCTGCGCACGGCCCCGCGCATGAACGAACCTGCCCTGCGCACATTCACGCGACGCGACGGCACTGTGATCGATTGCGACGTGGCGGATATTTCATTGACCGGCGCGTCGCTCAAAACCGATATCCGTCCCCCCATCGGCGAGATCATCCATATCGGCCGCTCCGCGGGGCGCGTCGTGCGGCACCATGACGAAGGGATCGCTGTGGAATTTCTCTACAGAGACGTCTTTGAGCCCAGCGCCAAAAATTTCGCCTGAACACAATGCAAAGCGGGCTCTCTCGCATTGTACGCAATCTGGCCGCCCTGGAGCGCGGATCGACGAACCGTGTCCTGAATTTGATGGCCGTGGCCGCCACGCACGGAGACACCAAGGAATACCGGCAAGCGCCGCTGTTCGATTCTCCGGTGCTCAACCGCTCGATATTCCTCAAGCATCGCGTGCGCACCGACGAGGCCCATCTCTTCGTCAATCCCAAACCGGTAGCGCTGAAGGTCATTGTCCCATTCGACTCCAGCGATTTGAGGGTCGGCGGCAAATCGATCTTCTACGGACAGCGCAGCTGCGCGGTCATCATCCGCCAGGTTGGCAATTACGGGGACAAGACGCCGGCGCGCGATCTGGCGACGCTGCAATTGCTCGATTCTCTGCCCTCGCTCGATCCGTTCCTGTTGCGCGAACAGTTCCGCGGCCACGGGATTTCCGTCGCCGATTGCTATCTGGAGATTTCCAGGGCTGACAAGTAAAGCATGCACAATTTCGTCGCCGACGACATCCATGACCTGATTGGGCTCGCGACCGGAAGCGATATGTCGATGAGCGCTGGCCCCTCTGCTGCGATGCGTGGAACCGCCTACGCGACCAGCCCTGGCGCATCATGTCCATCGGACTGCGCGATGGGCTCACGCATGATCATCCGCGCAGGCTGGTATAGGCTAACTCCACCCCATGACAGAGTGATGAGCCCCCTCAGAGCCAGGTGTCGGAAAGCTCTGAGAGAACCCATGGAAGCTTAGAGGCGTACGCCCAAGCCCCGCGGGATTGTGTGCGAAGCGGTTTAGAGAACCGTTAAACTTTTCCAGCTTTTCCGCGTCTTTCACGACCGCGTGCCAGCGATATTGCCTCCAGCGGAGGACACGGTTCTGATCATTCGTGGTCGCTAGGAGCCCTTCCATCGCGCGGACCGTAATAGGTCGGCACGAATCGCCGAGCAGACGGCAAACCCGCTAGCAAGGGTATAGAATTCAGAACCCCCTCAGCATCTCCAGCATATCGCTCGACAAAAGAAAGAGGACCAGTCGCGAACCGGTCACCTCAATAGAACCCTGGGTAAAATCTGACATTTTATTTCCGATGTGAATTCCGGATTGCGCTGCGGTGTGCGAGTCTGGCGCATGCGCACCGGAATTTCGATCACGCTGAAGCCTTCTGGTCGCCGATGTCTGCTGGCGCTGGTTAGCAACCGCTATTGGCTCAAGCTCCATGAGCAGCAGCGCTATTGATGCTCTGTGCTTTTTATTCATTACGGCGAACGAGGTGGAGGCGTCATGGCGAGCAATAAAAGAGTTCGCATGGCTTGTGTTTGGCGTCGTCATTGACCTCGAACATGCATGATACGCGATCCCAGCGACTCCCCCGCGATCGTGTGTGCAACGCACGACAATCAGCAACTTGGGATCAGGGCACCGCTAACGTTCTGGCCGATGGTTGCCAATTTTCCGCGAACGATAGATGCGCATGGCCCGTAGACCATTTGGTCCAAAGCGATCCAGCGCGCGCGACCAAGCCAGAAACTCATCCATTGAAATCGCGTAGCGCTTGCATGCGTCCTCTACACTCAAAAGGCCACCACGCACCGCGGCAAGCACTTCAGCCTTGCGGCGTATTACCCAACGTTTTGTTTGTGGTGATGGCAGGTTTATCAAATCAAGCGGCGATCCGTCTGACCCAAAAATTCCGCCGACATCTCGGACCTCGGTAATGCTCATGATATTCCCCAATTTGATCAACGACAGTGCCTGTCATAACGCGCCCGCATTCCGCAACAACGGGGCCGGTAAGACCTCCTATCGAGATTCGCTCGCAAGCAAAGTGGCATTGGCGAGAAGCTCGATACGCTGAGCCAACATCAGCACGGAATCCATCAATTCCATTGTTGGCCCGACTTTTTCGTTATGTTCGCTTCCTTCTGCTATTCTGTGGTGATCGGTTTGACGTTCGATATGCCATTCGTTTCAAGGTAAGCGGTGAGAGTGACGTGCGGTATATCTTTTGCGCTTCGCCACTATCACCCACCCCACGCACTCAACCTCAGTTGCCGTTCTGGCTTTACGCTCAACTCTTGATACCCGCAAAGGAAAACATTCGCGGGGGCCGAAGTTCGATACATCATGCATAAACCTAGGTGCGGATAGTTAATTTTCCGTTGTATTGTAAAACATTTGGCTCAAACTTGCCTCAAAATCGCGGAAGGGAATAGTCATCCAGCGTACGCACTGTTCTCGGGCGCGTTGCTGAAGGCGGTCCAGGGATATGCCGCTGCAAGGCGCGACGCCATTTCTTCGTTGCGATGGATAGCGGCACGATGATTATGGTGCCCTCGGAGCGCGTGCGAAAAAGCGAAGCATTCCCGTATCGGGCGACCACCTGCGCAAATCTTATATCTATGCCGTCAGCTATCGGTTCAAGCTACAGGAGCAGCAGTTTGGGATCGCCGTCCCACGACGCCAAAATGATGACTGCCATATTTGGCCGACTTGCCGCGACATCGTCGAAACCGGTAATGAAGCTGGCGGCTCAAAACTGCGCCCAATCTGTCCGCCTACAGGCACGTCACAGCAACGCCGCACGTTTCGCTGCGCTCGCACAAAGGGCACCGCTCCACGCGCGCAGGTCACCTCGATAATGTATCATTAATAATTTTAAGTATATTTTCGCTGCGACAAAGCGGGGATGAAGTGCGCAGGGTTAGCCCTTGCGAGGCGTAAAGCGACTTAATTTACCAGTGTTTTGCGAGGTGCCGCGAAAAAATTATGGAATAGAGCGATCACGCATGCCTGATTTTTCGGCCCGGCATACCCAGCCCCGGTCTTTTCGTGCAAACTGATCAGCTTTTTGCACACACCGGCGCTTTTGACGGACCGAAGTCTCATGGACAGAATCTTAACCAGTAGACAATACGTTTCTGCCCAGATGCAGAGCGCCGCCGTCCTCCGCCGGTCTGACAGGAGAAAGTCATGAAGATCTTATTGGCAGCAGGCGCAGTTTTTGTCGCACTTAGTCTCGCGTCCCCATGCTTCGCACAGACGCAATTCTCCACCGAGCAACAGGCGCAGCAACATTGCCCAAACGACACAATTGTGTGGCTCAACTTGCGAACCGGCGTCTATCACTTCAGGGGTGAACGTTGGTACGGTATGACAAAGAACGGCACGTTCGTTTGTAAACAAGAAGCCGATCAAGCTGGCGACCGAGCGACCCGCAACGGGCAATGAGAAAGCATTGTGCAAAGCATTGTGCCACGATGATAATTGGATTTGCGGCTACAATTTTCGCGTCGTCTGGCGCGCGCGCGGTTGTAATTGGAGGCTCAAACCTCCCGCTGTTCGGTTATCCCGATCATCAGTGCACAAAACCTTATGACAAGCCGGTCAAACCGTACGAGTTCCACGATCAAGACGAGATAAATCTCTACAATTCCGAGGTGGACGAATACAACTCGCAATTAGAAAGATTCACCGCTTGCATACGTGAGTACCTTGAGAACGCCAACAATGATATCAAACGCATTCAGGAAAAAGCTCAAGACGCCGTGGACGAAGCCAATTCACTGTGATCGCGGCGCAGCCTTCTTGGTGTGCTGACCACTGCATGGGCAGTGAATGTCTTAACGTTTGCTTCAGGAATTTCGATTTGAATGGTGCTTCCGTCACTATGCCCATCCGTGTCGTAACTTTATAGGCGGCGCAAATCGGAGGTCAACCGTGAGACGCTCACAGGTTGCTGCGATTTGTCTGTTGGCTGCTGTAACGCTTGCCAGTCCTGCTCCTGCCGGAGAAATACGTCAATACACGTGCGAGATATGTCTTCAGGGCCTCGTTGTTCCCGATCGAGGCGCCGAAGCGTGGGAACGGGCGGCTCCGCAGACGGGAGAATCCTATCGGCAGGCTGGTGAAAGTATAGCTTCCGGCCTCAGGGCTCTGGGGGCTGCACTCGAGCATCACGTCGATCAGCGAGACATAGTTCCGGCGCCCGTCGTCATCATGGGCGCAAGCGGCGAAATTCCGCCACCTCCGCCCCTGCCCGATGGCAAGCCGGTGCCGGGATCGTTTCAGCGGTTCGACCAATGGCGAAAGAACAACAGTGACGCGCCTCTAGACGGGTCCACAAAGTTTTGAGGGTTGCGCGAGAAACGGTGGACATCTGCTATCCTTGGCGCGCGCCGGTTTTCGGCCCCCGGCACCCCCACCCCAGGTCTTTCTAAGCGGGCTGCATGACGACCATTGAACTGCTCGGCCATTGCCGTTCGCGGACGGCGGAACACTTTGCGCAGGTCAGCCGTAGGATTTCTTCGCACCTAATCTTGGCATACGCTCAATTGGAAACGCAGCAAACCCGTTCACGGAACCGCGCGCGATTTTCGAGATGCGTAAACGTGAGGGGAGAGATGAGGCCATGGGCGTACAAATTCGCTGCCAGGGGCGTGCCCGCTTGTGATGTGACACGCCCGCCCGGCCATGGGACGCAAGCTGTTTTCACCCGCCCGCACGGCCGGGTTTTGTGCACCACTGGCGTGACGAAACGTTGAACTGTGCAGGGGGCAGATGCGCCTATGCATCGCGCGCGAGGCTGTTTGTCTCTTGCCCTATATCGGGAGGCGAATTGGAACTGAGTATGCCGCATATAGTGGCCGAAACCTCGCCGAAAGGTTCCCCCGAGATTCCCCTCTAGTCGAAACGCCCCGAAGCTGAAAGCAATCGCGAGATTGTGCCGGATGCTTACCTAGTGCTTACCTGTCAATTCTCAGCATAGTGCTAAGTCGGAAAAATTTGATTAAGCCATTGATTTAGTTGGTGGGCGATGCAGGACTCGAACCTGCGACCCGGTGATTAAGAGTCACCTGCTCTACCACCTGAGCTAATCGCCCCACCGTGCGGAGAGGCGGGGCGTATAGCAGAGGGTATTGGCCCTGTCCAGAAAGCGAATCTATCCACAGGGCGTCAGATTATTCCCGCGGAATGCCTCGGAATTTCGACCTGGCGATGCACATGAACCGACATCAAAAGCCCGAAGCCGAACATCACCGTCAGCATCGCGGTGCCGCCATAGGAAATCAGCGGCATGGGAATGCCCACCACCGGGATCAGCCCCATCACCATCGCGGCATTGATCATGATGTAGAAGAAGAAATTGAGCGTGATGCCCATCGCCAGAAGCCGCCCGAACTGGCTGCGCGAGGCCATCGCGATCCGGATGCCGTAGAAGATCACGACGGCAAACAGCAGCAGCAGCGCAACGCTTCCCGCAAAGCCGAACTCTTCGCCCAGCGTCGTAAAGATGAAATCAGTTTCCTTTTCGGGAAGAAAATTCAGCCGGCTTTGCGTGCCCTGCAGGAAGCCCTTGCCGCCAACACCGCCGGAGCCAAGCGCGATCTCCGCCTGGCTGATATTCCACCCCGCGCCCAGCGCATCGGACGCCGGATTGAGAAAGGTGAGCACGCGCTGTTTCTGATAATCGTGCAGGAATTGCCACGCGATGGGCACCGCACCGGCAACGCTCGCAACCGCTGGCCCGATCCACCACCACGAAAGTCCGGCCAGAAAGAGCAGCGAGGAACCATCGGCCACCAGAATCATCGCCGTGCCGAGATTGGGCTGCATCAGCACCAGAACCGCAGGCACGCCGATCATCGCAAGCGGGATCGGCAAGCGCAGCGGCGAGGAAACCTCCTCCACGCTCAACCCATGCAGATAGCGCGCGAGCGCCAGCACCAGCGAGATCTTCATCAGTTCGGACGGCTGCAACTGCAGAGGCCCGAATTCGATCCAGCGCTGCGCGCCCAATCCGCCCACATGGCCCACAATCGTGGTGGCGATCAGCAGCAGCAGCGCCAATCCATAAGCCGGATAGGCAAGGCCCATCCACACGCGGATATCGACAAGCGCTACGGTCACCAGCAGCACCAGCCCAATGATGAACCGCATGATCTGCTTGTTCGCCCAAGGATCGAAATTGCCGCCCGCAACCGAATAGAGCATCGCAAAGCCAACGGAGGCGATCACCGCGATCAACACCACGAGGCCCCAATTGACCTCCAATAATTTCTCGGCGATCGAAAGCGTGCGGCGTGTGGCGGCATATGGGCGTGTGGTCATCGCGTCATGCCTTGTTCTGCAGCGAGGCCGCGTTGATGGGATAGGCCGTCGGCAGTTTCACGGGATCGCGCTGCTGCGCGAAAAGAAGAATGTCGCGCGCCATCTGCACCTGGGGATGCGCTCCCACGGCGCCATGTTCGATGATGACGGAGCACGCATAGCGGGGCCGATCCGCCGGCGCATAGGCGATGAAAAGCGCGTGATCGCGCAAATTCCATGGCAGGGATTCGTTTTTCTTCACGCCCGCGGCATGTTCTTCCTTGCTGATGCGGCGCACTTGCGCGGTGCCGGTCTTGCCCGCCATCTCGAATCCGGCATCCGGAATGCGCCAGCTATAAGCGGTGCCGCCGGGCTCATTGGTCACGGCACTCATGCCCGAATGCACCGCCGCGATGGCCGCATCGGAGAATTGCAGCGCTTTCAATTCGGCGCGCTGCTGCACATTGTTGCCGATGACACGCGCGACGCGGGGGCTGACCTGATTGCCGCTGGCGATGCGCGCAGCAAGCGTGCAGAGCTGAATGGGCGTCGTCAGCACATAGCCCTGCCCGATGCCGGTCACGAGCGTTTCGCCCTGCTGCCATGGCACGCCGAAATTCGCGAGCTTCCACGCCCGTCCCGGAATCACGCCGGCGCGCTCGCCGGGGATTTCAATGCCGGTAGGCTGCCCGAGGCCAAGCATGTGAGCGGCTTCTTCTATCTTGTCGATGCCAAGCCGACGGGCCGCTTCGTAGAAAAACACGTCGCAGGAATGCTGGATGCCGCGGTGAAGGTCCATCAGACCGTGACCGCCTTTCTTCCAGCAATGAAACTGATGATTGCCGAGCGTGATCGAACCGCTGCAAACAACCTTGAGATCGGCAAGCCCGTTATCGACCGCTGCCATCGCCAACACCGGCTTGAACGTGGAGCCCGGCGGATAGGTGCCCGACAGCGCCTTGTTCAGCAGAGGCTTGTGATCGTCGGTGGTCAGCGCACTCCATTGATCGGGCTTGATGCCGACATTGAAGAGATTGGGATCGAAGCCCGGCGTGGATGCGAGCGCCAGCACGTCGCCATTGGCGACATCCATCACCACGCATGCCGCACTTTCCTGGCCAAGGCTTTTGGCGACGAACTGCTGCAATTGGCGGTCGATCGTCAGATAGACATCCGAACCGGGCACGCCCGGTTCGCGGCCCAGTTCGCGGATCACGCGGCCATAGGCGTTCACTTCAACCCGGTCACTGCCGGCGGTGCCGCGGATCTGCGCGTCATATTCCTTTTCGATGCCGCGCCGTCCGATGCGGAAACCGGGAAGGTCGAGCAGCGGATCGTTCTCTTTCTCCTTGTCCTCCGGAGATACCGCTGCGACATAGCCCAGCACATGCGAGAGTTCATCGAGGAACGGATAATCGCGCGTTTCACCCACGTCCGGCTGGATGCCGGGAAGATAAGGCAGATGCAGATTGATGCGGGCGAAATCGTCCCAATCGAGATTCTCTACGACCGTCACCGGCATAAAGCGTTTGTTCTGGGCGATGTCGTGCAACACGCGTTCGCGCTGATGATCGGTGATGAGAACGATGCGGCCCAAAGTATCGAGCGCGGCATCCACGCCTTCGGTGGCCTGTTCCGGCACCAGCAACACGCGATAGTTTCGCCGGTTGGTGGCAAGCTCCACGCCGAAGCGGTCGATAATCCGGCCCCGAAGTGGCGCAAGCAGGCGCTGGTTGACGCGGTTGTCTTCCGCGCGCGTCATGAATTCCTGGCCTTCGAGAATCTGAAGCTGATAGAGCCGCCCGGCGAGCAAAGCGAAAACCGACGCCATGCCGCCGGAAACCAGAAGCGAGCGGCGCGTGAAGGTCGCGTAGCGGCTCTTGTCCTTGCGGTCGAACAGCGGCATCAGAAATCTCTCCTGAGCGGCCCGACGATGCGACGATGTATCCAGCCCAGCACAACGGCGGCCGGTATGTAAAACAAAACGCTCACCGCAACCTCGACGATCAGCGGCGACGGCGGCGGCATTTGTCCGAACGAGATCGAGACAATCGTGTAAGCCGTGGCTGCCGCAACAAGCATCGCGACCGCAAATCCCAAAATCGCGGCGATGCCAGACAGTCCCGCAAACACGTCGCGCTGGCGGTCGATCAGCGCGTAGCTCGCAATGAAAGCCGCAGCCCATACGCCGGGCGGGCCGCCGGAAAACAAATCCTCAAGCACACCAATCGTGAAAGCGAGCACCGGCGGCATCAGATCGGGACGCACAAGGCACCAGAAATAGACCGGCATCAGCGCCAGCAAAGGCGGCGGCACTGCGCCGCCCAGCACCGACACCGGCATGTTGGCAATCAACACCGCAAATATGCTGCACAGGAACGGCGTCACCGCACCCACTGCGCCACCTGCCGACATGCCGAACCGTTCCGCTGCCATGGTCTATTGATCCGGCTCCGTGGAATCCGTTCCCGTAGATGCCTCGGCCGGAGCATTGGCGATGGGAGGTTTTGCAGCGGGCGCCGCATGCAGAGGCTTCTGTACCGGCAAAACATGCGGCGTGGAGGTTTGAGCCGGCGTTGCACCGGGCGCATCGCTGGCCGGTTGTTGAATGGGCTTCAATCCCGCCGCAGACGCCGGAAGATCATTCGGCGATGGTGCAGGCAGCTGTTCGGTCGGCGTTTTAAAATCAAGAATGCGCACATCGTCGCTAGTCGCAGCATCGGCGAGCAGCACGACGCGGAAATTGTCGCCGTCGGCAGTCAGAACGCCCACCGGTAGCCCCGGCGGAAGCAATCCGCCGTCGCCGGAGGTCACAACTTGATAACCTGCCCTGAGTTGAGCGCCTTGTGCGAGGGTTTCCAGTACAGGCGCAGGCGTATTGTCGCCGGCCATGATGGCCTGGATATTTCCCGGTTCGATCACCACCGGAATCCGGCTGTTGAGATCTGTCAGCAAAACGACCCACGCTGTGCGCTGGCCCGCAAGGAATATGCGGCCGATCATGCCGCGGGGATCGACAACGGCTTGTCCGGGCTTGATGCCGTCCTTTTTGCCGGCGTCCAATATCATTGTATCGAGAAAGGGTCTGCTGGAGCGGCCGATGACTCGCGCAGTAACCGAAGACAGCGACGGATCGGGAACCGCGTTCAGCAGCAGTTGATAGCGCTTCAGCCGGTCATCGAGCGTGAGCGCTGCGTTCTGCCATTGCCGCAGACGCGCATTCTCGTCCTTGAGGCGGAGATTTTCCTGATAGACAACGAAAATGTCGCCGATGCTGTCGATCCAGCGCGCGGCGCCATTCACCGGTGCGCGAGCCCATTCCAGCGCGGGCGATGTCACATCCGAGAAATAGGCCCGCACCCGGTCGAACAGCGCGGGCTGCGCCTTGCCCACGAGCACCAGCACCACGGCGAAAACCGCGAATATCGCCAGCGGAAGTTGGCCCGAGCCTTTTCCGCGCGCGATTTTCCAAGTCCCGTTCGCCATAACGCAAGCAACTCCTACAGCACGCCCGATCCTTCCTCAGAAGGCGGTCGTCAAGACGTGCCGCATGACCTTGGCATTTTCGAGCACCCGGCCTGTGCCGAGCGCCACGCAGGACAGCGGATCGTCGGCGATGCTGACCGGCAAGCCGGTTTCCTCGCGCAACACCTGATCCAGACCCTGCAGCAGCGAACCGCCACCGGTCAGGACGATGCCCTTGTCCACGATGTCGGCGGCGAGTTCCGGCGGGGTTGCTTCGAGAGCCACCTTCACGGCCTCGACAATGGCGCTGGTCGGCTCCGACAGCGCTTCGGCGATATGCTTTTGCGTGATGGTGATTTCCTTCGGCACGCCGTTCAGAAGATCGCGGCCCTTGATCTCCAGCGTCACGCCATTGCCCTCGGCGGGAAGTGCAGCCGAACCGATTTCCTTCTTGATGCGTTCGGCACTGGCTTCACCGATGAGAAGGTTCTGATGGCGGCGGATGTAAGCGATGATCGCCTCGTCCATCTTGTCGCCGCCCACGCGCACCGAGCGCGAATAGACGATGCCGCCGAGCGAAAGCACCGCCACTTCGGTGGTGCCGCCGCCGATATCCACGACCATCGAGCCCGTCGGTTCGGAAACCGGCAGGCCTGCGCCAATCGCAGCCGCCATCGGTTCCTCGATGAGAAACACGCGTCGTGCGCCGGCGGAGAGTGCGGATTCCTGAATCGCGCGGCGTTCCACGGCCGTCGAACCCGACGGCACGCAGACGATGATCATGGGATTGGCGAACGAACGGCGATTGTGAACCTTGCGGATGAAATGCTTGATCATTTCTTCCGCGATCTCGAAATCCGCAATGACGCCATCGCGCATCGGCCTGATCGCTTCGATGTTACCGGGCGTGCGGCCCAACATCATCTTGGCGTCATTGCCGACGGCGCGAACCTGTTTCTTGCCGCCTCTGCTGATGGTGGCCACCACCGATGGCTCGTTGAGGACGATACCGCGCCCCTTCACATAGACCAGCGTGTTGGCCGTTCCGAGATCGATCGCCATATCGCTCGACAGCGCGCCGAGAAGACTGCCGAACATGCTTGTTCTGCCTGTTCCTTTCTAAGACTGGGCCTGCAAGCCCCGCACCCGGTGGGAAAGGGCTCCGGCGGGTTGCGCCGGAGCCTTTGTCTCATCGTGCGACGGTTAATGCTTCAGGCGCCAGCTTTTCGCGTTTCACCAAGAGCTTGTTCAGCGCATTGACGTAAGCTTTGGCAGCGGCCACCAACGTGTCGGTGTCCGCGCCGCGGCCTGTGACCGTGCGCCCATTTTCCTCGAGCCGCACACTCACCGTTGCCTGCGCATCGGTTCCTGCCGTAACGGCGTGAACCTGGAAAAGCTCCAGCGTGGCGGGGTGCGGATAGAGTTCCCGTATGGCCTTGAAGATCGCATCCACCGGACCGTCGCCGGTGGTGCGCGTGTGGCGGGTTTCCTCACCCACCGCGAGCGTCATCTCTGCGGCGGGCTCGACGCCCATGCCGGATTCGACCTTCAGGCTCTTAACAAAAATCGCGTCATGGCCGCGGACCATTTCATCGTCCACCAGCGCGATCACGTCTTCGTCGAAGACATGTTTCTTCTTGTCGGCGAGATCCTTGAAACGGCGGAACGCATCTTCGAACGCATTGTCGCCGAGATCGTAACCGAGATTGAGCAGCTTCTCGCGGAAGGCGTGCCGTCCGGAGAGTTTGCCCAGCACCAGCGAAGTGCCTTTCACGCCGACATCTTCGGGACGCATGATCTCGTAAGTTTCGACATGCTTGAGCATGCCGTCCTGATGGATGCCGGATTCATGGGCGAAGGCATTCTTGCCCACGATGGCCTTGTTGTATTGCACCGGAAAGCCCGTGACATTCGACACCAGCTTGGACGCGCGCGACAGCAAGCTCGCGTCAACCCCGGTGACGAACGGCATGCGGTCATTGCGCACCTTCAGCGCCATCACGATTTCTTCCAGCGCCGCATTACCCGCCCGCTCGCCGATGCCGTTGATCGTGCATTCGATCTGGCGCGCGCCGCCCAGCACGCCCGCCAGCGAATTGGCCACCGCCATGCCGAGATCATTGTGGCAATGCGTGGCAATGAATGCCTTGTCGATATTCGGCACGCGGTTCTTGAGCATCTGGATCAGCTCAAGGAATTCCTGCGGCGTCGAATAACCCACAGTATCGGGGATATTAATGGTGGTAGCGCCGCATTTGATGGCCGTTTCCACGGTGCGGCAGAGAAAATCATGCTCCGTGCGCGTGGCATCTTCCGGCGACCATTGCACATCGTCTGTGTGCTGGCGTGCGCGCGATACCGAAGCCGCAATCGCCTCATGCACGGCATCGGCATCCATCTGCAGCTTGTGCTTCATATGCACGGGGCTGGTGGAGATGAAGGTGTGGATGCGAAAGCGACCGGCGGGGCGCAACGCCTCCGCTGCACGGTCGATATCCTTGAAGCCCGCACGCGCGAGCCCGCAGACGACCGCGTTCTTCGTGCGGCGCGCGATTTCGTTCACCGCCTCGAAATCGCCGATGGATGAAATGGGAAATCCCGCTTCGATGATATCGACGCCCATCGCATCGAGCAGTTCTGCGACTTCGATTTTTTCTTCGAGAGTCATGGCAGCACCCGGCGATTGTTCGCCGTCGCGCAGCGTGGTGTCGAATATGCGGACTTTTTCGTATGTCTGTGAATCGGTTGCCATGGCCTTAGTCCTTCCGTTCGCCTAGCGGCTTCAATCTCTCCTTTCGCTCGTCCCCTAAACGCCGGCCCCGCACATGCGAGAACGTTCAGCGCCTAGGGGCCGCTAAGGAGGAGAAGCTCTGCATTCGGCAAACCGAGGGAAGGACGGGGCGCGAACGAAATGCGCGCGCAAATGCGAGCGGAAATTCCGCCCCTCGCACCATCGCTGCACACGCCCTTCGCCATCACCGGATCGCCGTTCCGCCCGTCGAATTTACGGTTCGCTAACTCTACCAAAACGCCCTTAAGGGTGCGTAACTGCACGCCTTTGCCTTCGTTGCGTGCATTTAGGCCGAATCTCGCGGATGGCGCAATAGGTTGGCGCGTTTTGCGAGCCCGATTGCACGCGCCATTGCGACACCTGCGACCTCTCCAAAAGATCACCGAATTGGGGCTTTCCCGAGGCGTCCAGAAATGGTTCTGTGCGGTCAGGCCGTGCTCTTTTCTGCGCCGCCCCCCGCCACATCGCCATTGCTCCAATCCGGAACGCCGGACATGAAGATTTTGCCGCCCATTTCGATCGAGGCCAGCCGCCTGCTCCCGAGCAAATGGGATCTGCTGGCCGCGATACTGGTGTTCGGCTTTATCGTGCTCTTCGCCGATACCAGCCGCACATTGACGGAGCCGCTGGCGGGGCTGACGGCCAGACCCATCTCGCTGTCGCCAACGATGCTGCCGGAATATGCGCTGCGGACGGCCATGCGGATGCTGATCGCGCTCGGCTTCTCGCTGATTTTCACCTTCACCTACGCCACCTGGGCAGCCAAGAGCCCGCGGGCCGGCGCGCTGCTGGTGCCGCTGCTCGACATCCTGCAATCGGTGCCGATTCTGGGCTTCATCTCGGTGACGGTGGTGTTCTTCCTGTCGCTGGCGCCGGGGCGGATTTTCGGGGCGGAGCTGGCGGCCGTCTTCGCCATCTTCACGAGCCAGGCCTGGAACATGGCCTTCAGTTTCTACCAATCGCTGCGCACGGTGCCGGAGGAACTGACCGAGGCGGGGCGGCTGTTCGGGCTGAACGGCTGGGCGCGGTTCTGGCGGATCGAGGCGCCTTTCGCCATGCCCTCGCTCGTCTGGAACATGATGATGTCGATGTCCGGCGGCTGGTTCTTCGTGGTGGCGGCAGAGGCGATCAGCGTCGGCCACACCACTATCGCGCTGCCCGGCATTGGCTCCTATATCGCGACGGCCATCACCCAGCGCAACCTGACCGCGATCTGGTGGGCGATTGGGGCGATGCTGATCGTGATCCTGATCTATGACCAGCTTCTCTTCCGCCCGCTGGTCGCGTGGTCTGATCGATTTCGTATTGATCAGGATCAAAGCGATGAAGCGCCGGAAACCTGGCTGCTGACGACCTTCCGCCGCTCGCGGCTGATCGACGCCCTCACCGCACCTTTCGAGGGCTTCATGCGCTGGACCTACCGGCTCGCGCCGCCGAAGCCGATCCGCGCGAGCGCCGCGATCAGGGCGCCGTCCTGGCTTAATGGCGCAGCGTGGAACATCCTTATCGTGGTGCTTGGCCTTTATGCGCTGTGGCGTGCGGGCACGTTCGCCGCTTCGGCGATCAGCCTTTCGGATGCGCTGCAGGCATTTGGGCTCGGGCTGCTGACGATGCTGCGCGTTCTGATCCTGATCGGGATCGCCAGCCTGATCTGGACGCCCATCGGCATCTATGTCGGCTTGCGGCCGCGGCTCGCGCGCATCATCCAGCCTGTGGCGCAATTCCTCGCCGCGTTTCCGGCGAACATCCTGTTTCCCGTCGCGGTCTCGCTGATCGTCACCTATCAGCTCAATCCCGACATCTGGCTGTCGCCGCTGATGGTGTTGGGCACGCAATGGTACATTCTGTTCAACGTGATCGCAGGCGCTTCGGCATTGCCGCGGGAATTGCGCGATGTCGGCGCCAATCTGCAGCTGCGCGGCTGGCTATGGTGGCGCAAGGTGGCGCTGCCTTGCGTCTTTCCCTATTACGTCACCGGCGCGATCACGGCCTCGGGCGGTTCGTGGAATGCGAGCATCGTGGCCGAACTGGTGAACTGGGGTGATCATCAGCTCAAGGCGCGCGGCCTTGGCGCTTACATCGCGCAGGCGACGACGGCAGGCGATTTCCATAAGATCGTTCTGGGCATCGCGATCATGAGTTTCCTCGTGGTGCTGATAAACCGGCTGTTCTGGCGGCCGCTTTACCGCTATGCCGAACGCAAATTCAGGCTCGCTTGAGGAGGCCGCATGGACAACAATATCCTTCTCGACATCCACAATGTGCGACAGGCGTTTCCCAAATCGGGCGGCGGCGAATTGCTGGTGCTCGAAGGGGTGGAACTCACTTTGCGCGAGGGCGAGATCGTGGGCCTGCTCGGGCGTTCGGGCTCCGGCAAATCCACGCTGCTGCGATTGATCTCGGGCCTCGCGCGGCCCACAGGCGGCGACGTCCTGTATATGGGCAATCGCGTGAATGGACCGGCGAGCGGCATCGCCATGGTGTTCCAGAGCTTCGCGCTGTTTCCATGGCTGACGGTGCTGGAGAATGTGCAGCTTGGGCTGGAAGCTTTGGGATTGCCGCCCAAGGAAATCCGCTCCCGCGCTATCGCGGCGATCGATCTGATCGGACTGGACGGATATGAGAGCGCCTATCCGCGCGAGCTTTCGGGCGGCATGCGCCAGCGCGTGGGATTTGCGCGCGCGCTGGTCGTGCATCCCAATATCCTGCTGATGGACGAACCATTTTCCGCGCTCGATGTGCTGACGGCGGAAAACCTTCGCACCGATTTCCTCGATCTGTGGTCGGAAGGACAATTGCCGATCAAGGGCGTGCTGCTCGTGACCCACAACATCGAGGAAGCGGTTTTGATGTGCGACCGCATCCTGCTTTTCTCCACGAATCCGGGGCGCGTGGTGACGGAGATCAAGGTCGATCTGCCGCAGCCGCGCGACCGCAACGATCCGTCCTTCGCCGCACTCGTGGACCGCATCTATGTCGAGATGACGGCGCGGCGCGTCGAACGGCTGCAGCGCCATGAGCGTTTCCCGGGAACCGGCATCGGCACGATCCTGCCGCGCGTTTCGGTGAATTTGCTTTCGGGCCTGATCGAACAGGTGGCGGCCGCACCTTACAACGGCAAGGCCGATCTGCCCGACATCGCATCCGATCTGCAGCTCGAGATCGACGAACTGTTTCCCGTGGCCGAAACCCTGCAGATGTTGCGGCTGGCGGAAGTGGAAGGCGGCGATCTCAGGCTGACCGATCTGGGCAAACGCTTTGCGGTTGCCGATGTGGACGAACGCAAAAAAACCTTTGTGCGTCTGCTGCAAACCTATGTTCCGCTGGCAGCCCATGTCCGCCGCGTGCTGGACGAGCGCGCCAGCCACACCGCGCCGAAAAGCCGTTTCCTCGACGAACTCGAAGATCACATGACGCCGGATTCCGCCGAACAGACCTTGCGGGCGGTGGTGAGCTGGGCGCGCTATGGCGAACTCTTCGCGTATGACGACGAGACTGGCATGTTCAGCCTCGAGAACCCGACATAATCGTCCGATTTTCCGTAACATGCTGATATATTGGGGAAAACGCCGGAAGGTTGTTCCTCGAAAAATTGAGGGAGTACCCTACCCCCTCCCCCCCTTCCGCTCGAATTGAACTGCCGCATTTGTTTTCATGCAGCCAGTATAAATCAGCTTTGCGAGGCGTGGATAAGCAATCAGCAGCGTTGTGCTGTTTGATTCAACTCACCGCGGCGTGACGGTGTTTGTCGAGGCGGTGCTGCTCGCCGATATAGGCTTGGGCTGCATCGGAGCTGAACAATTCGCGCTCCTCTTCCTCATCCGTCACCGGCGTCAGCGCAAGATCGGTGTATTCGAAGCGCTTGGCATCGCGCTTGATCTCCAGATAGAAGCGGCGCAGGCCGAGATAGAGCGAGGCCCAGCGGAAAATCTTGATCGCGGTTTCGGCGTAATAGGCGGGATAGAACGCCAGCGGCGAAACGATGGGAAAGCCCGGCCTGCGCGCGCGGCGATAGCGGCGGCGGAGCAATCCGCTTTCGAGGGGATGAATCTTTTCGATCTTGATGGAGCCGGTGAACCACGTAATCAAAAACAGCGCGTTGCTGACATTGGCGCGCGTGGCAGCGGCGCGGCGCAGGATCGTCTTGATGTGGTCCAGCGTGTAATAGCGCTCCCACGCCATGCGATAGGCGGTGTTCCATTCTTCCGGCGACATGCGCGAATGCGTGGTGCAGGCGTGGTTCAGATCGTATTTGTTCAGGTCGGGATCGAGCGGCGCGCCTGCGCGATGGAGCTTGAGATGATCTTCCGAGCCCGGCAACGGGGTTAAATAAAAGAACTCCAGCATATCGACAGGCAACTCGCGCTTGATGACGTCGATATCGTGCAGGATGGATTCCAGCGTGTCGTTCGGGAAGCCGAGGATATAGCCCGCATAGGTGAGCACGCGCGCATGTTTCCACGCGAGCAGCATCTTGCGATATTCGGTGATCTTGTTCTGGCGTTTCTTGGCGCCCATCAGATTGGCGGGATTGATGTTCTCAAGTCCGATGAAGACGCGCTTGACGCCGGCGCGCGCGCATTTCTCCACGAAATTGGGCAGGCGGTGGCAGAGCGTATCGACCTGGATGATGAAGGTCATCTTCAGATGTTCGACTTCGCGCAAAACGATGAGCCGGTCGAGAATGATTTCCCAATCCTTGTTGCGGGCGAAATTGTCGTCGGTGATGAAGAAGCTGTGCAGGCCTTGCGCGATATTGGCGCGCACGATGCGCTCGATATCGTCGGGCGAGCGGCGGCGCGATTTGCGGCCCTGCACATTGATGATGGTGCAGAACGAGCATTGATAGGGACAGCCGCGCCCCGCATCGAAACTGGTGACGCCGCCAGCCGTGTGCATCACGCGCTCGGCGACGAGCATCGGAATCGGCGTGCCTTCGATTGACGGCAGATCGTCCATGAAATTGTAAAGCTGTTTCAGCGTGCCGGCCGCGGCATCGCGCAACACGTCATCGAGCCTGCCGCCTTCGGCTTCGCCCGCGAACAACGAAAGGCCCATCGCCTTCGCTTCATCGAGCCCAGCATCCTGACCCTGCAACATGCTGATCGTGCCGGAGACGTGGAAACCGCCGATGCCGACGGCGATGCCTTGCGCGCGCAATGGCCGCGCGATATCGAGCGCGCGAGGAAACTGGTTGGATTGCACGCCCACCATCATGACCATGCCGGCATCGGCGCCCGCGATCAGTTTGGCGAGACGTTCGGGGCGGATTTGCGTGTTGGTTTCGTCCAGCGCGTGGATTTCGATTTCGGTGTCTTCGCCCAGCACATTGCGCTCGGCGCAATCCTGCGCGAGGCCGTAAATCGCCGCGAGCGAGTTCGACGGGATCGCCGAGCGATACCACTGGATGACATAGCCCTCATCGTCATAATGCGACGGCTTGACCAATATCAGGCAAAACCGCCTCTTTTTGGCGATTTCAGGCATGCGCAAAGCCTCCCGCTGACAAGATGACGGGAGGGTAACTCAGCGCACAGGAACTAGCAAAGGGCGCTAGTTTTTTGCCTTATCGACGAGCTTGTTCTTCGCGATCCACGGCATCATGGCGCGCAGGCGTGCGCCCACTTCCTCGATGGGGTGGGCGGCGTTGCGCGCGCGCGTCGCCTTGAACGAAGGCTGGCCCGCCTTGTTCTCCAGCACCCAGTCGCGCGCGAATTTGCCGGTCTGGATATCGTCCAGCACGCGCTTCATTTCCGCTTTGGTCGCGGCGGTGATGATGCGCGGGCCGGTGACGTATTCGCCGTATTCGGCCGTGTTCGACACCGAATAATTCATGTTGGCGATGCCGCCTTCGTAAATCAGATCGACGATCAGCTTCACTTCGTGCAGGCATTCGAAATAGGCCATCTCGGGCGCATAACCCGCTTCGACCAGCGTTTCGAATCCGGCGCGGATGAGTTCCACCAGACCGCCGCACAGAACGGATTGCTCGCCGAAGAGATCGGTTTCGCATTCCTCGCGGAAGGACGTTTCGATCACGCCCGCGCGTCCCCCGCCGATGGCGCTGGCGTAAGCGAGGCCAAGATCATGCGCATTGCCGCTCGCATCCTGATGGATGGCGATGAGGCACGGCACGCCGCCGCCCTTCTGATATTCGCTGCGCACGGTGTGGCCGGGGCCTTTGGGCGCGACCATCGCGATGTCGAGATCGGGGCGCGCCTCGATCAGCCGGAAATGGATGTTGAAGCCATGCGCGAAGAGGAGTGCCGCGCCCTGTTTCATGTTCGGCGCGAGATCCTGTTTGTAGATGTCCGCCTGCAATTCATCGGGCGTGACCATCATCATCACATCGGCCCATTTGGCGGCCTCGGCATTGGACATCACGGGAAAGCCCGCGGCCTTCGCCTTGTCCGCGCTGGAGCCGGGACGCGCCGCGATTGCGACATCCTTCACGCCGCTGTCGCGCATGTTCAGCGCATGGGCGTGGCCCTGCGAGCCGAAGCCGATGATGGCGACTTTCTTGTTCTTGATAAGATTGAGATCGGCATCCCGATCGTAATAAACGCGCATGCTTTGCTCCTGAACAAATTGCTGGAAATTACATCGCTTCCGGGCCACGGCTGATAGCCGCGACACCTGTACGTGAAACATCGGCCAAACCCAAGGGGCGCATGAGGTCGATGAACTGGTCGATCTTGCTCGGCGCGCCGGTGATTTCGAAGACGAAGCTGGAATGCGTCGTGTCGATGATGCGGGCGCGGAAGATTTCGCTGATGCGCATGGCTTCCACGCGCTTGTCGCCGGTGCCGGCCACTTTCACCAGTGCCATTTCGCGCTCGATGCCGGGCTTGGCGACCGTCCAGTTCACCACGCGGTGCACGGGTACGAGCCGGCGCAATTGCGCCTCGATCTGCTCGATCACTTCGGGCGTGCCGGACGTGACGATGGTGATGCGCGAGGTGTGCGCGGTGGCGTCCACCTCCGCCACCGTCAGGCTTTCGATGTTGTAGCCGCGGCCCGAGAACAGCCCGATGACGCGCGCAAGTACGCCCGCTTCATTGTCCACGAGGACAGCGATGGTGTGACGTTCGATGTTGTTTGGCTTCTGCATGTTCATCTACTGCGTAAGGAATACATCAAGCACACGGGCGTCTTTTTGCGAAATGAAAATGAAAAGAGAGCCGCCGATTTCACCTTGCTTCATCGGCTCCGTCACTTCCCAAACACCATCGCTAAGTGTTGCCTCCATACTTTTTTGCCAATCGTCATCCGTTGGTTTTTTAAAGTCTGGATGCATGGAAAACCAAACAACCCGCGCAATACTAATAGCGGATTTTGCATCCCTCACTACGCCTTCGGCGGGAGGTTGCCACGCCGGACCAGCCTCCGTAACCCATTTGGGCAATTTCGGCTCTTGGGCAGATGCAGACAGATTTCCGATTGCGGTCATCGCAATCGCCGCGCAAGCAATTCCGATTGAAGGGCGGATCGCCATCACAGCAACATCTTTCCTTCGTCGCTCACTTCGGCGTTTTCTTCTTCGGCGTCCGACAGGATCATGTCGTTATGCGCGGCCCCGCTCGGGATCATGGGATAGCAATTCTCTTTCGGATCGACGCGGCAATCGAACAGCACCGGGCGCTTCACTGAAATCATCTCCATGATCTTGGCATCCAGTTCGCCGGGCGTTTCGGCGCGGAAACCGACCGCGCCGAACGCATCGGCCATCTTCACGAAATCCGGCAGCGCTTCGGAATAGGAATGCGAATAGCGCCCGCCATGCAACAATTGCTGCCATTGGCGCACCATGCCCATATATTGATTGTTCAGGATGAAAATCTTCACCGGCAGATCGTATTGAACCGCGGTGGACATTTCCTGCATCGTCATCTGCACGCTGGCCTCGCCTGCGATGTCGACAACGAGCGCATCGGGATGCGCCATTTGCACGCCCAGCGATGCGGGCAATCCGTAACCCATCGTGCCGAGGCCGCCGGACGTCATCCAGTGGTTAGGTTCTTCGAATTTGAAGCGCTGTGCGGCCCACATCTGATGCTGGCCGACTTCGGTAGTGATATAGACGTCCTTCCCGCGGGTGAGTTCATAAAGCCGGTCAATCGCGTGCTGCGGCTTGATGAGCTTGTCGGAATTCTTGAAGTTCAGCGATTTTTTTCCGCGCCAAACCTCGATCTGCTTCCACCATTCCGCAAGCGCGGGCGCATCGGCCTTGCGGCGCTGCGTCTTCCAGAAATGCAGCATTTCCTTCAGCGCTTTGGCCGCATCGGCAACGATGGGAACATCCACGCGCACATTCTTATTGATCTGTGCGGCGTCGATATCCAGATGGATCTTCTTGGATTTCGGCGAGAATTTATCCACCGCGCCGGTGACGCGATCGTCGAACCGCGCGCCCAGACAAATCATCACGTCGCAATCATGCATCGCATTGTTGGCTTCGAACGTGCCGTGCATGCCCAGCATGCCCAACCACTGCGGATCGGATGCGGGGTATGCGCCCAGCCCCATCAGCGTGGAAGTGATGGGAAAACCCGTGAGCCGCACGATCTCGCGCAGCAATTTGCTCGCTTCCGGGCCCGAATTGATGATGCCGCCGCCGGTGTAAAACAGCGGCTTTTTCGCATTCGCCATCAATTCGATGGCGCGCACGATAGTGCCGAGTTCGGGATCGGTCTTCGGTTTATATGTGCGATGGCGCACCGCATCGGGGCCAACATAGGGGCCCTTTTTGAACTGCACATCCTTCGGAATATCGACGACGACAGGGCCAGGCCGCCCGGTCGTGGCGATCTGAAACGCCTCGTGCATCACGCGCGACAGATCGTTCACATCCTTCACCAGCCAATTGTGCTTGGTGCAGGGGCGCGTGATGCCGATCGTGTCGCATTCCTGAAACGCATCATTGCCGATGAGGTGCGTCGCCACCTGCCCCGTCAGCACCACCAGTGGAATGGAATCCATCAGCGCATCGGTGAGGCCGGTGACGGCATTCGTCGCGCCCGGCCCGCTCGTCACCAGCACGACGCCGGGCTTGCCGGTGGAGCGCGCATAGCCTTCGGCGGCGTGCGTCGCGCCCTGCTCGTGGCGGCAGAGCACATGGACGATCTCGTCGTCCTCGAACAGCGCATCGTAGATCGGCAGCACCGCGCCGCCCGGATAACCGAAGATGTGCTTGACGCCCTGATCCTTCAGCGCGCGGATCACCATCTGGGCGCCGCTCATTTCGATCGCGCCCGTCTTCACGCCCTGCATTGTTCCGTCTCTGTCCATGTCATCATGCCCAAAAAGCGAAAGGGGCGTCGCCGCCCCTTGGTACAGACCGCCAGCCGCAGAGCGAGGTCTAACCTCGTCCGTTCAGCGGTCCACAAATAAGTACGAGCCTGAGCATCTGCGCCCTGCCCCTTGATGTCGCTAGCCGCGGAAATTATGGAGGACAAAGGTTAAGGTCAAGCAATTTCATATGACCTGCGACAGGATTTCGGGAATGATCTTGCTGAGATCGTCCCCCTCCAGCCAGCGCCAATCGGCCATCCGGTGGCGGAACCAGGTGATCTGCCGCTTGGCATATTGCCGGCTGGCGGTCTTGGCCAGCGTCCGGGCGGCATCGAGGGTCGAGGTGCCTGCGCGGACGGCCCAAAGCTCCCGCAAACCCAGTATTTTGGCGGCGGGAAGCGATGGCGGCAGGCCCTCCAGCAGGGCCGCTTCCTCCATTGCCCCTGCTTTGAGCATGGCGTCGAAACGGGCACCTATCCGGGCGCGCAGAACCGGTCGCGGGGGCGAGATCACACAGCGGGCGAGCTTCAGCCCCGCCAGCACCGGCTTTCCCGCCTGCTTCTGCCAAGTGGAGAGCGGCTCGCCGGTGGCTTCCAGCACTTCCGCGGCCCGCAGCGTGCGCTGGGTATCGCTCGCGCGGAGCGAGGCGGAATTGGGATCGCGGGCGATGAGTTCGGCGTGGAAGGCTTCCGCACCGATCTCTTCGCGGCGCGCGCGGACGGCCTCGCGAATGTCGGCAGGCACGGGCGGAATATCGGCGAGGCCTTCGGTGAGCGCGGCGAAGTAAAGCCCCGTACCGCCGGCGAAGATGAGCGGCCGCGCAGCCGCCAGCGCGCGCGCGGCATCCTGCTGATAGCGGCCCACCGAATAGGGCTCGCGCACGCCGACGTGGCCGTAGAGCAGATTGGGCGCACGGGCTTCGTCTTCGGCGCTGGGGCGCGCGGTCAGGATGCGTGTCTCGCGATAGACCTGCATCGAATCCGTGTTGACGATGGTGCCGCCGAGACGCTCGGCCAACGCCAGCGCCACCGCCGACTTGCCGCTGGCGGTCGGCCCTGCAATAAGCACGGCGTCTACGGACATCATCCAGAAGATGTGACACACGAGACGAAAGCGCGAAAGTTGGCCGGGGAATTTCCTCACATATTGAACGTCGTTTCCGCCGAGGCCGACGCGCTGGCGGGGCCGCTGCGCGCGGCGGTGGCGGCGCATGGCGCGGCCGGCGAGATCGCGTGGCTGTCGCCGGAGCGGGCCTTCGACATTGCCTTCATCGGCGAGCCTGCCGAGATGCGCACAGCGGCGCGTGCGGTCGCGGGCAATATCGCCGCCGACATCAATGTGGTGAGCGCCACCAACCGGCGCAAGAAGCTGCTGGTCGCCGATATGGATTCCACGATCATCGGCTGCGAATGCGTGGACGAGTTGGCCGACATGGTTGGTCTGAAGCCGATCATCGCCGGCATCACCGAGCGCGCCATGCGCGGGGAACTGGATTTTCCGGCCGCACTGCGCGAGCGCGTTTGGCTGCTCAAAGGTTTGCCCCTGGACGCGCTGGAGCGTGTGTATCGCGAGCGCGTACGGCTTAATCCGGGTGCGCGGCAAATGGTGATGACAATGCGCAAGCATGGCGCGCGCGCGCTGCTGGTCTCCGGCGGTTTCACCTATTTCACCGAGCGGGTCGCGGAAGATGCGGGCTTCGATGCGCAGCGCGCCAACATCCTGCTCGACGATGGCGTGGCGCTGAACGGCAAAGTCGTTGAGCCGATCCTGGGCCGCGAAGCGAAACTCAAGGCGCTCGAAGAAGGCGCCACCGAACTCGGCATCTCACTCGAAGAAACACTGGCGGTGGGCGACGGGGCCAACGATCTGGCGATGATCCAGGTTTCGGGGCTTGGCGTTGCCTATCATGCAAAGCCGATGGTCGCCGCAGCAGCCAGCGCCAGCATCGACCACACCGACCTCACCACCGTGCTCTATCTGCAAGGCTACCGCGACGAGGAATTCGCGCGCGATTAACCCGCGCCCAGCCGCAGCGCCACGTACGTTAGATCGCCGCCGCGGCTGATCAGCATCAGCTCGACTTTCTTGCCCGCCTTCGCATCGGCGTCCATGCGCTTGAAGACGTCGTCGGGTGTGTGCACGGCCTGGTTCTGCACTTCCACGATCACATCGCCTGCGCGCAGATTCTTGTCGGCGGCGGGGCTGTCGGGATCGACATCGGTGACAAGCACGCCGCGCACATCCGCCGCTAGGTGATATTTGGTGCGGCCATCGGCATCGATCGAAGACAGCGACAGGCCGAGCTTCGATTGTTTGCCTTGCGGCTTCTGCGCGGGCGATTTGGCGGCGGGCTTGTCGTCATCGTCCTGCAGCCGCGCAATCTGGATGTGCAGCGTCTGTTTGCGGCCTTTGCGCCAGACGTCGAGGTTCGCGGTCTTGCCGACAGCGGTGTCGGCCACCACACGCGGCAAGGTGCGCGAATCCGGCACCGGCTTGCCGTCGAAGCCGGTGATGAGATCGCCGTTCTGCACGCCCGCTTTCGCGGCCGGGCCACCGGGACTGACTTCGGCCACGAGCGCGCCGGCCGTGGTCGGCAACCCCAAACCTTCGGCGATATCCGGTGTCACCTGCTGGATGCGCACGCCGATCCAGCCGCGCTTCGTCACGCCGAATTTGCGCAGCTGATCGATCACTTCATTGGCAAGGTTCGACGGAATCGAAAACCCGATGCCAACCGATCCGCCGCTGGGCGAGAAGATCGCGGAATTCACCCCCACCACATTGCCGTCCATATCGATCAGCGGGCCGCCGGAATTGCCGCGATTGATGGGCGCATCGGTCTGGATGAAATCGTCATAAGGCCCCGCAGCGATATCGCGGTTGCGCGCCGACACAATGCCGGCGGTGACGGTGCTGCCAAGGCCAAACGGATTGCCGATGGCGATCACCCAATCGCCCACATGGGCCTTGTCGGAATCTCCGAAATGCGCCGACGGCAGCGGCGATTTCGGTTTCACGCGAAGCAGCGCAAGATCGGTCTTCGCATCGCGCCCAATGAGCTTGGCGGGAAGGGAGGTGCCGTCGTTCAGCGTGACGGTGATCTGGTCCGCATCGTCGATGACGTGATTGTTGGTGACGATAAGGCCCGACGGATCGATCACGAAGCCGGAGCCCAGCGATGTGACATGACGCGGCACATTGTTCTGCTTCTGGAATTCCTTGAACAGATCCTGCAGTGGCGAGCCGGGCGGCAGATCGGGAAGGGTTGCTTGCGCGGCCGCCGGTTTCAGCGTCTGGGTGGTGGCGATATTGACCACCGTAGGCAGGAGCTGATTGGCAAGATCCGCGAAGGAATCCGGCGCCCCGCGAGCCATAGCCACGCCGGGAGCGGCCACAGGTGCTGCAAGGATCGCCGCGCCCGCCAAGGCGCGCAGGAAATGAAAAAGCCGCAAACGCATCGATACGCCCTTCAAATCAGCTGCATGCACCATGGCATCGCCGCTATGGAAATATAGTACAAATGGAGCACGGCAAGGGGGCGCCGGTCACTTTTGCGCCACGGGTGGCACAGACGCACCGCAGTCGCGCTGTTCGCCTTCGTTCATTCGCGCCAGGCGGCTGTTTCCCTGCGGTTTTCCCATTCGATCCTCGAAAAATCGTAGGGGGGTACCCCCCACCTTCTCCCTGCTGTGTCCGGGCACGACGCCCCCGAAGCCCCACGAGTTTAACCCCACCCGGAGAGGCGTGGATAAGGAAGGATCGTGTCAGCGCTTCTTCTTTCCGGCAGGCCGCGCGGCGGAGGCCCCGCCCGGCTGGCTGAAATAGCGGAAGAATTCGCTGTTGGGCGACAGCACCAGCGTGGTGTTGTCGCCGGGAAGCGCGTCCTGGTACGCCTGCATGGAGCGGTAGAAGGCGAAGAAATCGGGGTCCTGCCCATAGGCTTCGGCGAGGATTTTCGTTTTCTCCGCATCGCCCTGCCCCCGCAGGATTTCGGATTCGCGCGTGGCCTCGGCGGTCAGCACCGTCACCTCGCGTTCGGCGCGCGCCTTGATGCGCTGCGAGGTTTCGTCGCCCTCGGCGCGGAACTCATTGGCCTCGCGCACGCGTTCCTGCTTCATGCGGCCATAAATGGCTTCGCTGTTCTGCGGCGGCAGATCGGCATGCCGGATGCGCACATCCACCACCTGAATGCCGAAACTCTTCACGTCCTGATTCACATTGTTGCGGATATCGATCATGAGATCGGCGCGCTTGCCCGATAGCATCGCGGAGAATGTCTGCGAGCCCAGCACGCGGCGCACATTGGAGCTTAAGATCGGCGTGATGCGCGTGCGCGCCACGTCCACATCCTGCAGCGCCTGATAGAAGCGCAAGGGATCGGTGATGCGCCAGCGCGCGAAGGCATCTACCACCAGCCGCTTCTTGTCCTGCGCGATCACTTCCTCGGATTGCGCATCCAGATTGAGCAGATTCTTCGGCATGAAAACGACCGACTGCATCATCGGGATTTTCGTGTGCAGGCCCGGCTCGGTGACGACTTCTCTCGGCGCATCGAATTGCAGCACCAGCACCTGTTCGGTCTGGCTGACGGTGTAGAAGCACGACATGCTGAAGAGAACGGCGAACGCCGCCGCAATGCCGATGAGATAAAGCGCGTTGCGGTTCATTGCCCGCCTCCCGCGCTGCGCGCCGATTGCGGGGCCTCGGTGACGGTGACGCCGCTGGGCTTGCCCGGCTGCAATCCCGGCAGCGGCAGATAGGGCACCACGCCGTGGCCCACGCTATCGTCGATGATAACTTTGTTCATTTCACCGAGAAGCCCGGACATGGTTTCGAGATACATGCGCTTGCGCGTGATCTCGGGCGCCTTGCGATATTCCTCATAGACGGAGATGAAGCGCTTGGCCTCGCCGCTGGCCTCGGCAATCGATTGCTGGCGATAGGCTTCGGCATCCTGCACGATTTTCGCGGCACGTCCGCGCGCTTCGGGAATGATCTTGTTGGCATAGGCTTCCGCTTCGTTGCGGGCGCGTTCCTGATCGGCGCGCGCGGCCTGCACGTCGCGATAGGCGTCCAGCACCTGCATCGGCGGATCGGCCTTCTGCATCTGCACGCGCGTGATAGTGACGCCCGCGCCGTAAGCATCCAGCGTCTTCTGCATTAATTCGCGCACCTGAATCTGCACCGGCTCGCGATCCTGCGTCAGGATAGGCTCGATCTGATTGCGTCCGACCACCTCGCGCATCGCGCTTTCGGCCACCGCCTTGATGGCCTGCAGCGGGTCATCGACATTGAACAAAAATGCGCCCGCATCCTTGATGACCCAGAACACGGTGAAATTCACATCGACGATATTCTCGTCGCCCGTGAGCATGAGGCTTTCGTCGGAAAGATCTTCGGGCTGAACATTGTCGCCGGCCTCCGCAGTCACGCGGTAGCCGATATTGATCTGGTTCTCGCGCGTAACCTTGGGCGTCAGCACGGTCTCGATCGGATAGGGCAGATGGTAGTTCATGCCGGGCGAGGTACGCGCGACGAACTTGCCGAAGCGCAGCACCACGCCCTGCTCGTCCGCGCCCACGAAATAGATTCCCGACAGCAGCCAGACGATGGCCAGCCCCAGCGCCACGATGGCGATGCTGCCTTGCGTGAAGCCGCTGGGCCACATCTTGCGGAAACGGTCCTGCCCGCGGCGGAACAGTTCGGGCAGATCCGGCGGCTTGCCGCCACCGCCGCCCGATGGCCCACGGCCCCACGGCCCGCGATTGCCGCCCGAATTGTTACCGCCCGACTGGTTATTCCAAGGCATTGTTATCTCAATCCATTAGCAACAGCGCGGCGGTTCCGGAGGGGCGCGAAAAACGCATTAGCCTTGCGCGCAGGCTTGCTTGGTTTCCCGGGGCGAGGCGGTTATATGTGCATCCCCCCGATGGCGCAATGAAGAGCGGATCGTCCCCAGGACGATGAGCCATGCGCCGGGCGAAACGGAGTTGGGCATGGCAGAGGCAACGCGGGAACAGGTGCTGAATGCGCTGAACCGCGTGATCGATCCGGCGAGCGGCAAGCCCGTGACCGAGGCGGGGCTGGTGCAGGGCCTTGTGCTGAAGGGCGGCAATGTCGGCTTCGCCATCGAGGTGCCCGCCGCGCGGGGACCGGCGGCCGAACCGCTGCGCAAGGCATGTGAGGACGCGGTGGCGAAATTGCCCGGCGTGCTGTCCGTGACGGCGGTGCTGACGGCGCACAACGAAGCGCCCGGCGCCAAACGCCCGCATCAACATGGCGAGCAGCGCGTGGCGGCGGCGGGCATTCCCGGCGTCGCAGCGATCATCGCGGTTGCCAGCGGCAAGGGCGGTGTCGGCAAATCGACGGTTGCGGTGAATCTGGCGCTGGGCCTGTCGAAGCTGGGGCTCAAGGTAGGATTGATGGATGCCGATATTTACGGCCCATCGGTGCCGCGACTGTTGAACATCACCGAAAAACCGGACAGCGACGGCAAGATGTTGCAGCCGATTGTGAAGCTCGGAATCAAAACCATGTCCATTGGTTTCATGGTGGATCAGGACACGCCGATGATCTGGCGCGGGCCGATGGTGCAAAGCGCGCTTACGCAGATGATGAGCGATGTGGCGTGGGCGCCGCTCGACGTGCTGGTGCTCGACATGCCGCCGGGAACGGGCGATGCGCAACTCACGATCGCCCAGCGCGTGCCGCTCAAGGGAGCGGTGATCGTTTCCACGCCGCAAGACATTGCGCTGATCGATGCGCGCAAGGGCCTTGCGATGTTTAGAAAGACGCAAGTTCCAATTCTCGGCATTGTGGAAAATATGAGCACGTTCTTCTGTCCCAGTTGCGGACATGAAACGCAGATATTCGGCCATGGCGGCGCGCGCGCGACTGCGGCAGAATTGGATGCGCCATTCCTGGGGGAAATTCCATTGGTGCCATCCATCCGCGAAACATCCGATGCGGGCACGCCGATCGTTGCGCTAAGACCGGAGAGCCGCGAAGCGCAGGCTTTTCTGGACATCGCGCGCCTTGTTGCAGAGAAAATCGCAGCGCCCACGCGCGCCGCTCCGAAAATCATCATGGAATAAGAGATGGCAACGCCGAAACCCCAGATACGAAGCATGTTCGCCACGCCCGTGTGCGTGCATTTTCTCCCGGTCGCGCAGGAAGTGAATGCGGAATTGCGCCCGCTGATCGTGGAGAAAATGTCCGCCAACGGCACCAACTCCGCGCGGGGACAGGGCTGGCATTCCGCGCCCGATTTCGAAAGCTGGGGCGGCGGTTCAGCGCAGACGCTGTTTCGCGTGCTGCGCGAGTTGGCCGATAATCTGACCGCAACGCGGGCAGGCGGACGGGTGAATCTGGAATGGAAAATCACGGCGATGGCCGCGGTGCGCCAGAAGGGCGATTATGCGGAACTGGCGGCGCGTCCCGGCGCGTTCTGGTCGGGAATTTATTTCGTCGATGACGGCTATGCGAAATCGGACGATGAATCGCTCGCTGGCGAATGCGAACTCGGCGATCCGCGCGGCGCATTGCCCGCGATGGTGGCGCCGCAATACGCCTTCCGTATTCCGGGCGGCGTGTCGGCGGGACAGACCGAAGCGATCCGCCCGCAGACAGGCATGATCATTCTTCATCCCTCATGGCAGCCGCGCGGCGAGCGGCGCTATGACGGAAGTTCGCAGCGCGTGACCATCGAGTTCGATCTGGCGGTCCCATAAATGGCGAAGCTGCACACAAAACGTGTGTATGACGAGCTTTCGAAAGAAGACGGCCAATGCGTTCTGGTGGACCGGCTATGGCCGCGCGGGCTTAGCAAAAGCGATCTCAAGGGCGTGATCTGGCTGAAGGAAATTTCGCCGAGCAGCGAGCTGCGCAAATGGTATCACGCACATCTGGGCGAAAACGCGGAGTTCCACAAGCGCTATAAAGCGGAATTGAAAGATAATCCTGATGCAGTGGCGGAGTTGCGCGCGCTGGCGAAAAAGGGCCGCGTGACGCTGCTCTATGGGTCGAAGTCCTCCGTGAAGAATTCCCAAGTCATTGATTTTGAATCGAGAAGCGGTGGATTGGAGTAATCGCAATTGCCGGGATCGGCGTTGTACGAAGCGGGTTTCTTGCAAAATGATTCTGTGATTCCCTGGCTGCGAAGCGGTT
>DASZBL010000040.1:0-26632 GCA_035944195.1 Rhizomicrobium sp.
ATTGAGCTTCAGATGTTCGCGGATACCACGCGGCTTCAAGCTCATCATTTCCGGCAACGCGCTTTCGAGCTTGGCTTCATCGACTTTGCCGGTGCCATGCAGATTGACATAGACCGACAGCGGATCGCTGACGCCGATGGCGTAGGAGATCTGGATCGTGCAGCGATCGGCCAATCCCGCCGCCACGACGTTCTTCGCAAGATAACGCGCAGCATAGGCCGCGGAACGATCCACCTTCGTGGGATCTTTGCCGGAGAATGCGCCGCCGCCATGCGGAGCCGCACCGCCATACGTATCCACGATGATCTTGCGGCCCGTGAGACCGCAATCGCCATCGGGTCCGCCCACGACGAATGCGCCGGTCGGATTCACATGCCAGATCGTGTTTGCGGTGATGAAGCCCGCCGGCAGCGCCTTGAGAATATAAGGCTCAACAATCTCGCGCACATCGGCCGATGTCATGTCTCCATCGAGATGCTGCGTGGACAAAACGATCTGGGTTGCTTCCACCGGCTTGCTGTTTTCGTAGCGCACGGTCACCTGGCTCTTCGCATCCGGCCCGAGCTTCGGCTCGCGGCCCGATTTGCGCGCTTCGGCGAGCAGGCGCAGAATCTTGTGACTGTAGAGGATCGGCGCGGGCATCAGCTCCGGGGTTTCCACACAGGCATAGCCGAACATGATGCCCTGATCGCCCGCACCCTCGTCCTTGTTGCCGCTCGCATCCACGCCCTGCGCGATATGCGGCGACTGGGCATGCAGCAGCACTTCGACATTGGCGTGGCGCCAGTGAAAACCGTCCTGCTCGTAGCCGATGTCCTTGATTGCAGCCCGCGCCACTTCGACGATATTGTCTTCCATGATGTGCTTGGGGCCGCGCGTCTCGCCCGCGATGATCACCCGGTTGGTGGTCGCCATGGTTTCGCAGGCCGCACGGATATCCCAAGGGGACAGCCCGCTCTTGGGGCCTTCGCGGAAGAAAAGGTCCACCACCTCGTCCGAAATGCGGTCGCAGACCTTGTCCGGATGGCCTTCCGACACGCTTTCACTGGTAAAAAGGTAGCTGCTCCGCATGCCGACGCCCTCCAGACCCAAGGAAGGGCGACTTTTTGCAGGGAATCGGGAGGGGGTCAACCGCCCTCACGTCACAGGATAAAGCGGGACAAATCCTGATCTTTCGCCAGATCGTCGACGCGGGCATGCACATAGGCGGCATCGATCACGATCTTCTCGCCGCCGCGCTCGGTGGCGGAGAAGCTGATCTCGTCCAGTACGCGCTCCATGATGGTTTGCAGGCGGCGCGCACCGATATTCTCCACGCTCGCATTCACTTGTGTCGCCAGATCGGCAATCGCGCCGATGCCATCGGCGGTGAATTGCAAGCTGACGCCTTCGGTATCGAGCAGCGCCACATATTGCTTGATGAGGCTTGCTTCGGGTTCGGTGAGAATGCGCTGCATGTCGTCGCGGCTGAGCGCCTTCAGTTCCACGCGGATCGGCAGGCGCCCCTGCAATTCCGGCAAAAGGTCCGATGGCCGCGCGGTGTGGAACGCGCCTGAGGCAATGAAAAGAATGTGATCGGTCTTCACGCTGCCATGCTTGGTGGCGACCGTCGTGCCTTCGATCAGCGGCAACAGATCGCGCTGCACGCCTTCGCGGCTCACATCGCCGCCGCCGCGAAATTCCGAACGCGCGCAAATCTTGTCGATCTCGTCGAGGAATACGATGCCGTTGTTTTCCACCATATCGATGGCGTCGCGCAGGATCGTGTCGTTATCCAGCAGCTTGTCGGCTTCTTCGGCCACCAGCGGATCATGCGCGTCGGCGACTGTCATGCGCCGCGGCTTGCCGCGCCCGCCGCCGAACGCTTTGCCGAACATGTCGCCCAGATTGACCATGCTGATCTGCGCATTCGGCATGCCGGGAATTTCGATCATCGGCGCGCCGCCCGCATCGCGCATTTCAAGCTCGATTTCTTTTTGATCCAGTTCGCCGACGCGCAGCATCTTGCGGAAATTCTCGCGCGTAGCACCACTCGAACTGCCGACCAGCGCATCGAGAATGCGATCCTCGGCGCGCGCTTCGGCCTGCGCTTCCACATCGCGGCGCTTGCGCTCGCGCACTTGCGCGATACCGACCTCCAGCAGATCGCGCACGATCTGCTCCACGTCGCGCCCGACATAGCCCACTTCGGTGAATTTGGTGGCTTCCACTTTTATGAACGGCGCTTGCGCCAATTTCGCAAGCCGCCGCGAAATCTCCGTCTTGCCCACGCCAGTAGGCCCGATCATCAGGATGTTTTTCGGCAGAACTTCCTCGCGCAATTCAGGCGTGAGCTGTTGACGCCGCCAGCGATTGCGCAGCGCAATGGCGACCGCGCGCTTGGCATCGCCCTGACCGACGATGTAGCGATCCAGTTCCGAAACGATTTCGCGGGGTGTGAAGAAACTCATTTACGCTTTCAGGCTTTCGATGGTTATGTTTTCATTTGTGTAGATGCAGATGTCGGCGGCGATCTTCATGGCGCGGCGGGTGATTTCCTCCGCAGACAAATCGAGCGGCAGCAGCGCGCGTGCCGCCGCCAGCGCGAACGGCCCGCCGGAACCGATGCCGATCAAACTGTCTTCCGGCTCGACCACATCTCCGGTGCCTGACAGGATCAGCGAGGTTTTGGCGTCCGCCACCGCCATCATGGCTTCGAGGCGGCGCAGATAACGGTCCGTGCGCCAGTCCTTGGCCAGTTCCACGCAAGCCCGCGCTAGATTGCCGGGATGCTGCTCGAGCTTGGATTCCAGCCGCTCGAACAGGGCGAAGGCATCCGCCGTCGCCCCCGCGAACCCCGCGATCACGTCGCCCTTGCCGAGGCGGCGGACCTTGCGGGCATTGGATTTCATGACGGTAGCGCCCAGCGTCACCTGCCCGTCGCCCGCCACGACCACGACCCCGCCCTTGCGAACTGAGAGGATCGTGGTGGAGCGCCAGCGGGTCGCCTCGTCATTTTTCAGGGATTCGGCCATTTCCGCGTTAATCCTTGGCTGATATACACGCGCCAGACCTGACATAAGATGAGCCCATGCGCACCGCAACCGTCGAACGCAAGACACGGGAAACCGAGATCGCCGTATCCCTCGATCTGGACGGCACCGGCGTGTGCGATATCGATACCGGCATCGGCTTTCTGGACCACATGCTGGACAGTTTCGGCCGCCACTCCATGATTGATCTGAAGGTCCGCGCGACGGGCGACCTTCACGTCGATTTCCACCACACCACCGAGGACACCGGCATCGTCATCGGGCAGGCGGTGAAGAAGGCGCTGGGCGATTTCTCCGGCATCACCCGCTTCGGCGCGGCCCTCATCCCCATGGACGAGACGCTGACACGGGTGGCCATCGACGTTTCCAACCGGCCCTATCTGATCTGGCGGGTGGAAGTGCCCAAGCCGAAGCTCGGCGAAATGGACACCGAGCTTTTCAAGGAATGGTTCCAGGCCTTCGCGCAAAACGCCGGCGTCTGCCTGCACATCGAGAACCTCTACGGCACCAATTCCCACCACATCGTGGAAAGCTGCTTTAAGGGGCTCGCCCGCGCGTTGCGTCAGGCGGCATCGCCCGACGAGCGGCTGGAAGGCGGGGTTGCCTCCACCAAAGGCAGCCTTTCCGAAGGCTGATAGCGACACAATGGTGACGCTTGCGTCATTTTCATTGACTTTTCCGCCTTCGACCGCATATTGAAATAGACCCACCCCGGAGCTTCGCCATGGTTCAGATCACCAAAGACAATGCCTATGACGCCGTAGCCCCGGACGATTTTCCCGCGATGCTGGATGTGAATCGTTACGGCAATCGCTCCACCGCTTTCGATAAGATCATCTCGGCCACGCACGATCATTTCTGGGATCCGCTGGACAAGAAATATATCGATTTCTCGGAGCCGTTCGATCCCGAAACGCACCAGATTCTGCCCGACGATTTCTTCCCCATCTTCAAGACGCATATCGGCGAGAAGATGAGCGTAGCACAGAAGCTGAAATTCGCGAGCCAGAGCACGCGCTGGCAGCTTTCCGGAATCCTGCATGGCGAGCAGGGCGCGCTCGCGCTGTCGGCCTCGCTGTGCCACATCCTTCGCGATCCCGGCGCACAGGAATATGCCGCCAATCAGACGCGCGAAGAAGCCCGCCACGTCACCGGCTTTGCGGCTTACATCAAATCGCGCTGGGGTTCGCCGCTGCCCGTCGGCAAAACATTGGGCGTGCTGCTGAACGAGATCGTGCTGGCGCCGGAGGTCTACAAGAAAATCATCGGCATGCAGATGCTGGTGGAAGGCCTCGCGATGGGCGCGTTCGCGACGCTCTATCAGAAATCGACAGACCCGCTGCTGGTGAAATTGTGCCAGCTGGTGATGACCGACGAAGCCTTCCATCACAAATTCGGAAAGATCTGGGCCGACCGCACGATCCCGAAACTTTCGGAAGAAGAGCATAATCTGGTGGAGGATTGGGCGGCGCAATGTTTCCAGACGCTGCTGTTCAATCTCATCAATCCCGAGCAATTGCAGGTTGTTTACGCCAGCGTCGGCATCGCGTGGCAGGACGCCATGGCTGCGATCACCGAAGCCTTCGGCGACACCGAGCGCCGCGAAAATATGAAGCAATCCGCCAACATCTTCCGCGTTCTCATCAAGACGCTGCTGAACGCCGGCATCATCACCGACCGCACGCGCCATTTCTACGCCATGTATGTCGACATGAACGAGTTGAAGAACGAAGGCGAGCGCATGGTGGGCGACGACATCGCGGAAGAAGGAATCAAATTCCTGCAGACGATCAATTTCGGCGCCAACGCGCGCGCGATCAGGATCGCGGCGGAGTAATTATAAGTACCATCTAAGATCACGCACCGATCAGCTTTTGGCCTCTTTCTGAACGGCTGCCGCAATCGCGCTACGAAATTTGGGGTCAAAATCCATGCTGATACTGCGGCCCTTATACTTGCTCGTTCCATGCCAATAAGGTGAATTCTCAAAGAAAAAAAGATTTTGTCGTACGCACGATCTGATCCGGCGCTCCCACACACCGTCCCTTCTGTATGCCAGCCAACCGCTTTCCAATGCTGTCAACCAGAAATAGACCATCCAATCCCGAGGCGAACCATCAGGAATATCGTCTGCGGGTTCTGCATTCAATATGTTGGAGTTGACCGCAGCGGCTTGAAGAAAGGCCGCATATAAACTGTTTGCGGTTTCTCGTTTCTGCAACTTGCTTGCAGATCGAATTTGTACCAACAGACCGACTAAAGCGAGTACCGTTGCAATAGATGCGCCAAGGCTTGCCCATTGAGTTATATGTTCAAATCCAATCATTATATTTTTCCTGCAAATAGGTCCCGGCACACGCCATTGACTTCACTGTAAATCCTGAATTGTGACGTACAAATTACCATCAGTTGTTTTCTCAACTTTGTATTCAATATCTTCCTCTGCGCCTCCGTAATTAGGAATGTCGGCACCCAATTTCGCTGCACAAGTGACGGCACCAGTTGTTGCATTCCTGTCTTCCATCCGGATCGTTTTCAGACTGTAGCTGGCAGTCGCAACTATATCATTGTACCACTTGTAAAATTCAGACGATGACCACGGAGATTTCTGTTTATCGATGTTATCCGAACCGATTGCAGTTGTGAGCAACTCGTAGGGATTTTTTTGCTTTACGATATTGATAACTGCGTCGGTCGCGCCGCTGCTGTCACATGCTAGGTCGTTGCTTTGCCCACATGCTGTCATGGCAACACCAAGAGTTGCCACCGCAAATGCCGCGCCAAAAAATTTTATCATTGTTGTCTCCCCAAAGTCGCGAAATGCTAACAACGAATAATTGGAATAGAACAGATCATATTCCGACTTATCGAGGTTTCGATATAACAATCACTTTCTTGCCTCAGTGCAGAGCTCAACCATTATACGCCTGCTCCAGTGCTGCGATGTCGAGCTTCTTCATCTTGAACATCGCTTCGTTCATGCGCTTGAGCTTGGCGGGCTCGCCATGCACCGCAAGCTCGATGAGTTTCACCGGCACCACCTGCCACGACAAACCGTATTTGTCCTTCAGCCAACCGCATTGGCTTTCGCTGCCGCCGGCGGTGAGTTTGTCCCAGTAATAATCGACGTCCTTCTGATCCTTGCAGGGAATCTGGAATGACACCGCTTCGGTGAATTTGAATTGCGGCCCGCCGTTCAGCGCCGTGAAGGGCTGGCCATCGAGTTCGAAGGAAACGATCAGCACCGTTCCCTTCGGCATCGGGCCTGCGTCGCTGTAATAGGCAATGTCCGTGATCTTCGAATTGGGGAAGACGGAAACATAGAATCTCGCGGCGTCTTCGGCCTGGCGATCGAACCACAGACAGGACGTGATTTTGTCGAACATCGGCTTCTCCTTGCGAAGGTTTCTACAATCCCGAAACGCTTTGGCGGCTTCAAGCGGTACAGAGATTTCGGCATTGACTTTCGTTCCTTAAATGTTCCAATGCAATATGCAGACAGCAGCCGATGTCGCGCGCGGCGTGAGCCGACTTCTCATTCAGGAAGGCTTTTCGCCGATCCTAGAATTCACGCTCGCCAATGGGCGCAGGCTGGATGTGGCGGCGCTGGGAGCGGACGGCACCGTTTTGGGTGTCGAGATCAAAGTCGCGGTGCAGGATTTGAAGGGTGATATCAAATGGCCCGAATATCTCGAGTTCTGCGAGCTGTTCTATTTTGCAATCCCGCCAGATTTTCCCGACGAACTTGTGCCACCGAATACCGGCCTCATCGTTGCGGATCGTTACGGCGGAGCAATAGTTCGTCCATCACCCGTCGCCGCTCTTCATCCGAGCCGTCGTAAATCCGTAACATTATCTTTCGCTAAGGTTGCTGCTGAACGTCTTGCGCTGACACTTGAATTAGCTTCCGATCCTGCACGCGTCTGGAGCGCGATATCGGACGCCAGTTGAAGAGAACTATGCGTAATTCGGGATTGTGGCAGCCGACGAAGGTTGGCTTGCGCGCGAATGGCAGACTTGCGATTCCCGGCGCGCAGAAGGGCGTTTCTGCGGGCTCGCTTTTGACGGCAACGCTCGTCGCGCGATGGTATGCGCAAATGCTGCCGAAATATGCACATGGCATGCTGCTCGATGTGGGCTGCGGAAAGATGCCGTATTATCCGCTTTACGCACCGCATGTGGAGCGCGTATTCGGAACGGACTGGCCCCAGTCGCTGCACGGCGACGCGTTTCTCGATTTCGTCTGCGATCTCAATATCGGGCTGCCGCTCGCTGACCGCACGATCGATACCGTGCTGGCCGCCGATGTGATGGAGCATCTCTATAAACCGCACGTCTTTCTTGCCGAATTGTTCCGTGTGCTGCGGCCCGGCGGTGCGGTACTCGTCAACACGCCTTTCATGTATCCGGTTCACGAACCGCCGAACGAATTCTACCGCTATACAACGTTCGCCATGCGGCGCTTCGCTGAAGATGCGGGCTTCCATGTGGAAAGCACACAATCCTTCGGCGGAAAATTCCCTGTGCTCGCCGACCTGACGGGAAAGATTCTTCAGGGAAGCCTGCGCAGCGTCGCGCGCGCAATTCAGCGCACGGCACTCGCGCTCTGCGAGCCATTGCCGGAATCGGAAAAATTCTCGCTGATCGTGGCCTGCGTTTTCCGCAAGCCCTAGCGCGGGCTTCTCTTCGCCAAAATCCGCTGCAGCGTGCGGCGGTGCATGTTCAGGCGCCGCGCGGTTTCCGAAACATTGTGGCCGCAGAGTTCATACACGCGCTGGATATGTTCCCAGCGCACGCGATCTGCCGACATCGGATTTTCCGGCGGCTTGGGTTTGTGGCCGGGTGCTGCGAGCAGCGCAGCCAGAATGTCGTCGGCGTCGGCAGGCTTGGGCAGATAATCGATGGCGCCGTATTTCACTGCGGCCACGGCGGTCGCGATATTGCCGAAACCCGTCAGCACCACCACGCGCGCTTCCGGGCGGATGGAATGCAACAGCTCCACCACATCGAGCCCATTGCCGTCATCGAGCTTGAGATCGACCACGGCGTAAGCCGGCGGCGCTTCTTTCGCGCGCGCCAAACCCTGCGCCACCGTTTCGGCAATCGCGACGATGAAGCCGCGGGCTTCCATCGCGCGGGCCAGCCGCTCGCGGAAGGGCCGGTCGTCCTCGACGATCAGCAGATTCTTGTCTTCGGTGGCGGTCAGTTCGCGAATGCTCATGGCTTACGATCTTTTCTTCATGGCGCAATCTTGGGCGAACCGTTCGCCTTGTTACGCTTGACGAGGGGGTCGCATAGCGCCTGCGAGGGCCCGCGGCAAGATGGGCCTTGCAAAAACGCGAATAATTACAAAGCCAGGTTAGGAAACTCGCGCATTTCCCGGCGGTTTTTCGCCGTCGATGGCACCGCGCGGCCAGCGGGCCGTCACCAATGCACCCCCCTGTGCGAGGTTCTGAGCCTGCACCCGGCCCCCCGTCTGCTCGATCAGGGTCTTGGCGATGAAGAAGCCCAGCCCCATGCCCTGCTGGCCGGAAAAAGCCTCGGAGGGCTCAAGCTCCGTCTCGCCCAGCGCATAGGTTCCGGGCCGGGAGGTGACATAGGGCTCGCCGATCCGTTCCATGATCTCCGGCGAAAAGCCCGGCCCGTCATCCTCCACCGACACCCGCAGATCCTTGTCGTTCCACTGCGCGCGCACCCGCACCCGGCTGCGGGCAAAATCCGCGGCATTGGCGATGAAATTGGCCAGCCCATGCTGCAGTTCCGGTACACGCCAGACCTTTGGCTCGCTGCCGGTATGCTCGGGGCCGAGCTGGATGGAGATCTCCAGATCTTCGCTGCGATAGTCATTGGCGATCTCGTCCAGCACTGCGCCCAGCGGCAGGCGCTGGGTCGCCTCGATCACGCTCTGCTCCGGCCGCGCCAGACGCGTGAGGATGCCCCGGCAGCGCTCCGCCTCAGCCCGCAGCAGCCGCGCGTCTTCGGCCTCCTGCGAATTGGGCGGCAGCGCGCGTTCAAGCTCGCGCGCCACCACCGCGATGGTGCCGAGGGGCGTTCCGAGTTCATGCGCCGCCGCCGTCGCCAGCGCACCGATGGAGGCCATGCGGTTTTCGCGCGCCAGCGCCAATTGCGTGGCGGCAAGCCCCGCCGACATGCGCGCGGCTTCGCTGGCAATCCGCCACGCATAGATCGAGGTGAAGCCGATGCCGAGCACCAGCGAGGCCCAGATGCCGCCCTGATAGAGCGCGGGCAGCCGCAAGGTTTCGCTCGGCGCCCAGGGCAGCGGCTCATGCGCAACCGTGATGACGGAAATGGCCGTGAATGCGAGCGAGCCCAGAATGATCGTGTTGCTAAGATTCAGTGTCGCCGCCGCGATCACCACCGGCGCCAGAAACATCAGCGCGAAAGGATTTTCGAGTCCACCCGTCAGATAAAGCAGTGCTGCCAACTGCAGGACGTCGTAAGCCAGATGCACCGTCGCTTCGCGGTTGGTGAGGCGGTGATTGGAGGGATAGCGCACCGCCAGCAGCACATTCAAAAGCGCGCTCGCCGCGATCACCCCGATGCAGCGCCACAGAGGCAGGCCGTAGCCCAGCCCGAAATAGACGATGAATAGCGTGGCCGATTGGCCGGATATGGCGAGCCAGCGCAGATTGCTGAGCGTGCGCAGCCGCACGCGCCCGCGCGCAGCCGGCGACCGGCCGGAAAATTCCTCGCCCAGCGGTTCCGGCCATAGCCATTGCCAGAAGCCGCCGCGCGATTTCGCCTCGTTCATGGACTCGCCGCTTGCGCTCATGGGCTGAGACACTATCAATTCTTGCATGATCCGCACAAAGCCCGCCCTCATCCCCTATCTGGTGCTCCTTGCCGCCGTGCTGGGCGGCTGGCTGTGGAGCGCGGGCGATCATCTCGCGGGCTTGAGCGGAAGCGGCGTGGCCAATGTCGGGGGGCCTTTCGCGCTCACCGACCAGAACGGCGCGCCGCGCACGGACGCCGATTTCCGCGGCCGCTACATGCTGATCTATTTTGGCTACAGCAATTGCCCCGATGTCTGCCCGACCACGCTGGGCGTGATGGCCGACGCGGTGGAGCGGCTGGGCGCCAAGGCCTCACGCGTGGCGCCGATCTTCATCACCGTGGATCCCGAGCGCGACACGCCCGACATCCTCAAACAATATCTCGCCGTGTTCAGCCCGCGCTTTGTCGGCCTTACAGGTGATTTGAAAGATGTGACGAAAGCGGCGCGCGAATACCGCGTCTATTTCATCAAGCATCCCATTCCCGGCGGCAGCTATTCCGTCGATCATTCAAGCTCGATCTATCTGATGGGCCCGAACGGAAAATTCGTCACCAGCTACGACGAGGAAATCGGGCCGGACGCGCTTGCCGCCGCGCTGAGGAAATATCTCTAGAGATTCGGTGCAGGCAATCCCGCAAGTGCCGCTGCCGCGATCAGCGTGTTGCGCATCAGGCAAACGATCGTCATCGCGCCGACGCCGCCGGGCACGGGCGTGATGCTTCCCGCGATTTTTTCCGCCGCCGCATAATCCACATCGCCGACGATTTTCGTTTTGCCATCGCCCGCATCGACGCGGTTGATGCCCACATCGATCACGGCAGAACCCGGTTTCACCCAGTCGCCTTTGACAAATTCCGGCTTGCCGATGGCCGCAATGAGAATATCGGCGCGGCGCGCCAGCGCGGAGAGATTGCGCGTTCGGGAATGCGCCATGGTGACCGTGGCGTTCGCCGCCAGCAGCAATTGCGCCGCCGGCTTACCGAACAGCAGCGAGCGGCCGATCACCAATGCGTCCATGCCGGCAATATCGCCCACATATTCCTTCAGCAGCATCATCACGCCCATCGGCGTGCAGGAAACGAGATTGGCCCGGCCGCTCATCAGCAGGCCCGCATTGGTGGGCGTCAGCGCATCGACGTCCTTTTTTGGATCGAGCGCATCGAGCACGGCGGCCTCGCGAACCTGCGGGGGCAGGGGCATCTGCACCAATATTCCGTGTACGGATTTATCATCATTCAGCGCGCGCACCCGCGACAGAACATCGGCCTCGCTGGCGCTGGCGGGCAGATGAAAACTCACCGAGTGAAAGCCGAGCGCCTCCGCCGTCTTGTTCTTGTTGCGGACATAGACTTCGCTGGCCGGGTCCTGACCGACAAGAACGGTGGCAAGCCCCGGCACCAAACCGTGCGCATCTTTGAGCACTGCCGCTTCCGCAGCGACGCGCGCGCGCAACCCTGCCGCAAATGCCTTGCCGTCGATGATCGTGGCACTCATGTCGCGTCTCCCGCGCCGTCGATCACTCAGAAATAATAGGCGATCAGGTAGCTCAGGAATTGCAGCCCGATCAGCACGATCAGCGGCGAAATATCGAGCCCGCCGATGGGCGGGATCACGCGGCGCACCTGGCGGAACACCGGTTCCGTCAGCGCATCGAGCAGCTGCACTGCCGAGCGGGCATAGCGGTTATAGGTGTTGACCACCCCGAAGGCGACGAGCCAGCTCATGATCACCGCGGCGATCACCACCCAGGTGTAGAGATCGATCAGCCTCAGGATCAGCCAGACGAACGGATTGTACATGAGCGGAAACCTTCGGATTTTGGAAAAAAGCGATTCGGCGCGCGCCCTTTTTGCCAGCCCCCTCCGGTCGCGGCAAGGCTGGTACCGGCTGCCGCCCTTTATCCTTGACAGGCCAAAGGGCCAATCCGTAGATACCGCCCCGCATTCGGGCCTTTTCCCAAGCCCGAAACCTGATGCTGGGGCTGTAGCTCAGTTGGGAGAGCGCCTCGTTCGCAATGAGGAGGTCAGCGGTTCGATTCCGCTCAGCTCCACCAACCTACGCTGCGCAGCAGCGGAGGTTGGTGTCTCCCGAAGCCCGAAGCGCGTAGGGAGACTGCCGGACATCGCGCAGCTTCGGTTGGCGCGCCACCCTACCCAGTAGCAGCTTCGGGTGGCAGGCCAACCGCTCCCCGTAACCTCAGCTTTACCCCCTCTGGCGCATGCTCGCCTCATGCGCCTCGTCCGCACCCTGCCTGTCCTGATCGCGCTCGCGCTGACCGCGCCCGCACGCGCCGACGACGCCCCCATGCCGGTGCACAAGGTCACACAGCTCGAAAGCTTCGTGATGGTGGAGCCGATGTACGCCACCATCATCGATGCCGACCGCCCCTGCGGTTTGCTACTCGTCGCTATCGGCCTCGATATTCCCAATGCGGAATTGCGCGGTACGGCGGAGCATGCGCTGCCCATCCTGCGCGATGCCTATCTGCGCAATCTGATGACCTATACGGCGGCGAATGTGCGGCCCTGGCGCCAGCCCGATGTGAACGAGATTTCCGCCCGCCTGCAACGCGTCACCGATCGCGCACTGAAGAAGACCGGCGCGCGCGTGCTGCTGTCTCAAGTCGCAATTCGGATCACGCGGTAGCTTATTGTTGGTCGCGCGACTTTTTCGGAAAACCGCTTCACACTTTTCCGGTCGCGCTCCGATCACATCGCAGAAATTCCGCCATCGATCTTCAATTCCGAGCCGGTCATGAATTTCGACTCGTCCGACGCGAGATAAAGCACCGCATAAGCGATATCATCCGGCTCGCCGATATGGCCGAGCGGCACTTGCCGTCCGAGTTTTGCATACGCTTCTTCCTTGCCATAGCGCTGCACGAGGCCGTCCAGAATCGGCGTGGCGATGAACACCGGATGCACGGAATTCGAGCGGATGCCGTAATTCTTGCGCGCGCAATAAAGCGCCACCGATTTCGACAAATGCCGCACGCCCGCTTTCGCGGAATTATACGCCGCCATGTTGTGGCCCGCGATGATGCCGGAGATCGACGAGATATTGACGATGGAGCCACCCAGCGCTGTCGCCTTCACGGTCCTCGCCATTAGCGCCACCGACATTTTGCAGCCCAGAAACACGCCATCCAGATCGATGGCATGCACGCGGCGCCATTCCTCCAGCGTGATGTCTTCCAGATCCTTTGTCAGCCCGATGCCCGCATTGTTCACCAGCACATGCAAGCCGCCGAAAGCCTTTTCGGTTTCGGAAAGCGCGCGCGCCCAATCGGCTTCGCTGGTCACGTCATGCGCGATGGCAATCGCCGCACCCTTGCGCGTTGCATTGATCGAGGCTGCAACTTTTTCCGCGCCCGCCAGATTCACATCCGTGATGGCAACGCGCGCGCCCTCGCGCGCCAGCATACGTGCTGCCGCTTCGCCCAAGCCTTGTGCGCCGCCTGTGATGAGCGCGATTTTGCCTTCGACCCGTCCTGCCATGTTGTCCTCCGATAATTATCGCGGGCGATGCTCGCTTATCGGATGGAAAGGAGCAAGCGGCGTCCGTCAGATGGTCTGCAAATAGCTCACCAGGCTGAGGATCGCGCGGCGCGGCGTGAACGGAACAAGCCGCGCCATCGCGCGGTTCATCCCGCCATTGATGACGACGCGCCGGTTGCGCTTGAACGCGTTGTAGGCCTGTTTGGCGACGGCCTTCGACGTCATCGTCACGCCCATCTTCAGTAATTTGATTTTGTCCGAGCCCGCGCGCGAGTGGAAATTGCTTTCGGTGGGGCCGGGGCAATCGCAGGTGACATGCACGCCCGCTTTGCGGCCTTCCTTCCATAGCGCCTCGCTGAAGGAGAGCACGAAGGCCTTCGTCGCATAATAAACCGCCATGCCGGGACCCGGCTGGAACGAGGCGGTCGATGCGATGTTCAAAACACCGCCGCGCTTCTTCGCGATCATGCCGGGCCAGAAAGCGTGCGTGAGTTCGGTCAGCGCGCGCACATTCAGATCGATCATCCCGACCTGATCCGCCCCATTGGAACCATCAAACCGGCCGACAATGCCATAACCCGCATTGTTCACGACGACATCGACGGCGAGATTGCGCTTCCTGATCTCATCGATCAATTTTTGCGCGCCGCCCGGCTGGCCGAGATCGACGGCAATCGCGGTGGCGGCGATCTTGTTTTCCTTGGCGAGCTTCTCCGCCAATTGTTTCAGCGCGGCTTCGCTGCGCGCCGCCAGGATCAGCCCATAGCCGTCTTGCGCAAAACATTCCGCAAGCTCGAGCCCGATGCCGCTGGACGCGCCGGTGACGAGTGCTGTCTGTCCTTCACCGTTTCTTTTTCGTGCCATGTCTTTTCCCTTTTGCCGGTCGCGGTTCATTGACGATGGCGCGCCACAGCGCATCCTCCATCGCCCTGGATGTTGCGGAATCGAAAACGAGCGTGCCGTCGCGCACGAATTTGTTGAGGCCGGCGGTGGCGCCCCACAACAGCGCCACAACCAGCGCCGGATCGAGCGGGCGCAGCGTGCGCGATTTGCGCCCCGCCTCCATGAAGGCGCGCGCCGTGACCATGTAGATGCCTTCCATGCCGCGGCTTTGCGCATCCAGATAGGGCGCGTGATAATGCAGATCGAGAAAGCGCACCGCGCGATAATTCTTGCGCGCGAATTCCGCCATGCGATGCCAATAGAGCGCAAAGGTTTCGCGCGGGCTCAGACCTTCCGGAACCGGTCCTAGAATGTGTTCGTTGTATGCGCCCTTCCAATGCTTGTAGAGCGCGTTGACCAGTTCTTCCTTGGTTTTGAAATAGCGATAGATTGTGCCGGTGGCCACGCCCGCGGCGCGCGCGATTTCCGGCACGGCCACACCGTCAAAGCCGCGCTTTTCGAAGAGATCGAGTGCGGCATCGAGCAGGCGCGCGCGTTTGTCGTCATGCGCGGCGGGTTTGCTTGCCGGCTTCGGTCTTTTTCTGACGCTTCCCATTGCCCCAACGGAATGAATGAACGTTCATTCTTAGCGGGACTCCCTGGCCGGAGCAACACGGAACCCTTAGTGCGTCAAAGCCACACGCGGAATATCCAGCGCAACCGAAGGCATTTTGGCGTCAAGCTGGGCAATGCTTTCGGCCGTGACATCGAAGCGCGAGGGAGCCTGCAAGACCACGCCATTGTCGACCAGCAGATCGACACCGCGGCGATCGAGCATCTCCCTTAGAATGGGCCCCAGAACCGCTTCGATCTTGCTGCGCGCGGCTAGTATGGCGTCCTGGATTTTCTGCTGACGCGCCTGAGCATCGGCCTGAAGTGCCGCCTGCCGCGCATTGATTGCAGCTACTTCCCTATCGCCTTCCTCCGGCGAAAGCGTTGCGAGCTTGTCGTTAAGCGTCTGGCTGTCCTGTTGCAGGGCGTTTGCACGCTGAGCGAATTCGGCCTTGGCGGCATCGGTCAAATCATTGACCTGCGCGACAATCGACTTGCCCACTTTGGACTGCTGCAGAATATCGTTGCGGTTGATAACCAGGATGTGCACCAGCCGGCCAGCCGATGGATGCGGAACCCTGCCGCGCCCGCCCCGCAGGCGATAGATCGCGTCCGAGGTCGCGTCCAAATCGCCGGCACCCAAAACGACGGCATCGCGCTCGAGCACGAAGCCAAGTCTGTTATCGGCCGCAATCTGTTTGACGATTTGCGAAAACCGCTGAGGGCTGTTCGCGATCTTTTCGGCCTCTGTAATTTTCGAAACCGCGTCTTTGCTGACAACCAGCATGTGCGGATTGAGAGGTTGAATTTTTCCCCCGGCGCCGGATGGCGTGGAGGAGAGCGGAACATAGGATTTGTCCAAGCTGGCAATGACCGCGGGGGCGATTTCACCGCCATTCGCGCTTTCCAGCAGAGCCGTTTTGTCGAACACAATCGCCCCACCGGCCTGATCCGACAATTGCTGCAGCAAAGGCTGCATCGCTTTCATGAGATCGGCTTTGCGGGCCTCCGCGGCTTTCTTGCTAAGGCCGGGATCGACATAGCGCGCCCAGATTTGCGACGTATCCAGCGTCAGAACGCGCGACGCTCCGCTATTGGCAGCGGCGCCGGCTGCCTGCGCGGGCAGAACGGCAAGCGCTGCCGCGACACCGCAGAATACTGCCCGTTTGGACAGCAAACGGAATTGATCGATGGATATGCGCAATGCCCCCCTCCCGCATTGTGCCGCCCGAAAGGCGGCGGCCGCGGCAAATTAATCTGCCACGGCCAATCAATCAATGCAGTGAAGTTGCTGCCGATTACTCGGCGGCCAGTGCGGATGGCGTCATCAAAGACTTGCCGCCATTGAGGGTCATCAGATATTTGATGCCCTCTTCGGCGATGTCGTCGCCGATCATCCGGTCGCTTTCGGAATGCAGTTCGGCCATGTCGACATAGGCGGCATAGGTTCCGCGCGTGCGGTCGGTGATGATGCCCGCTTTCAGCAACGTCTTGATCAGGACGCGGAAGATGGAGGTGGAATCGCGCAACCGTTCGCGCAGCTTGGCGTCGGTGAAGGCTTCCATCATGGCGCCCTGCGCCCATTGCCAATCCATATCGAATTCGGCGTAGAGCCATTTTTTCTGTTCGGGGCTGCCGATATTGCGCAGCAGACCCATGAACACTTCCGCCGCCCAATCCTCGATCTTGTTGCGCTCTTCGACGGAGAGTTTCGGAATGGTGCGGTCGGCCCAGATCTTTCCGAATTTGTGGTGGAAGGCTTCGTCCGTCATCACAAGCTGGCAAAGCTGTTTCAGAAGCGGATCTTCGGCATAGGTGTAGAAAGTAGCGAACGCACCCATCGCGAGCCCTTCCACAAGCATCTGCATGCCGACGAGCTTCTTCCAGACGTAAGGCGAGCCCACCATTTCGACGAGCAGATTGCCGAGCGCAGGTCCAACCGGCGTAGGCTTTCCCCAGCGCTTCTTGATGTAAGCGGAGAATGCCGTCACGTGACGCGCTTCTTCGCGCGTCTGGTTGGCGGCATATTCCTGTGCGCCCGGATCGCGCAGGATGTGACATAGCGAGGCCGAAAGCGCGAGCGCGCCCTGCTCGCCATGCAAAATGGAAGACATCGAAAACAGCACGCCGGTGTTGACGAATTTGATCTTCTGTTTTTCCGTCAGCCTGTCACCGATGGCGCTTTGCAGTTCGAGACTCATCCGCGGCGGAATGAGATAGGCATTCTCCATGTCCCAGGGCTTGTCGAAATCGATATATTTCTTGTCGAGCGGGTCCCAGAAATGGTCATGCGTGGCGGAGATGATCTTGTCGAAGGCAGTGGAGCGCCGACCATAGCGCTCCACATCGAGCATGGAGGGAAAATCATGCGGATCGGCGGCATCGTAAGCGGGATCCTTGGTGATGTTCTGATCCATGTCCCGCGCTCCCTTATTCCGCCGCGATCGACGACGGCGTCACGAAACTCGTGCCGCCATTCAGCTTGATGAGATATTTGATGCCTTCTTCGGCGATATCGTCCCCCACCATGCGGTCGCCCTCGGCATAGAGTTCATGCATGTCGATATAGGCCGCGTAATTGCCGCGCGTGCGATCCGTGATGATGCCGGCTTTCACCAGCGTCTTGATGAGCACGCGGAAGATGTTGGTGGCTTCCTGCAATTCGGTGCGGATGGCGCTGTCGGTGAGCGCTTCCATGAATGCCTGCTGGCACCACACCGGATCGAGACCGCACGCCTGATACATCCACGCCTTCTGATCCGGCGAACCGAGATTGAACAGCAGCACCGTGAACACTTCCCAGGCCCAATCTTCGATCAGCTCATGTTCTTTTTTGTTGAGATGCGGAATCGTGCGGTCCGCCCAGATCTTTCCGAATTTGTGATGGAAGGCTTCGTCGGTCATCACGAGCTGCATGAGTTGGCGTAGCAGCGGATCGCGCGATTCCTTGTAGAAGGTCGCGAACGCACCCATCGCAAGTCCCTCCACCAGCATCTGCATGCCGATGATCTTCTTCCAGACAAGCGGCGAGGAGACGAGTTCGTTCAGCAGATTGCCGAGTGCGGGGCCGACCTGCGCGGGCTTGCCCCAGCGCGCCTGAATATATTTCGTGAAGCCGGTGACGTGGCGGGCTTCTTCGCGCGTCTGGTTCGCCGCATACTCCTGTGCACCCGGATCGCGAAGGATGTGGCAGAGCGATGCCGAAAGCGACAACGCGCCCTGCTCGCCATGCAGGATCGAAGACAGCGCCCACATCGTGTCGAGATTGACGAGCTTGATCTTGCCCTTTTCGTCCAGCTTGTCGGCGATGGCGGTTTTCAGGTCCGCGTTCGCGCTCGGATTGATGAGGTATTCGTTCTCCAGATCGAATTTCTGGGTGAAGTCGATGTATTTCTTGTCCAGCGGGTCCCAGAAATGTTCGTGCGTTGCGGAGATGATCTTGTCGAATGCCGTGGTGCGCTCGCCATAGCGGTTCACGTCCAGCATGGCGGGGAAATCGGTGGGATCGACCGCGTTATAAGCGGGGTCCTTGGTGATATTTTCCATGGCAAGCGTCTCCGGCGGCTGAGGTTGGGATAGCCTCTGCAAGATATGTGACAATCTGCCATTTCGCAAGGAAAATGACGGACCCGTCACCGAATTCATCAAACTATGATTTGGGGGCTTTTCCTCGGAGTCCGACGAACATCTTCCAAAGCGCCCCCTGCTGCATGATAGGTTAAACGACCACCGCAGAAATGGTGCGCAGCAGGCGTCGGAATTCGATGAGGGTTGGGGGAAAAACAAGCGCGATTTGGGCGCTGCCGCTCGCCGTTCTGGTGGCGGCGCTGGCGATTGTGGCGGCCAATCCGGGCGGGGTGGCCACCCGGCTGGCCGGCATCCAGTTCGATTCCTATCAATATAGCCATCCCCGCCCCTATGAAGACCCGCTGGGGCGAAGCGGCCTCACCGTGCGCATCCTGGATATCGATGCGGCAAGCCTGGCTCATTTCGGGTCATGGCCATGGCCCCATGGCGTGCTGGCCAGACTCACTGCCGAATTGACGGCGGCAGGTGCGGCCGAAATCGTTTTCGCCTTTCCGCTGGACGCGGCCGACGCCTCTTCGCCGCAACGCTTCGCGGTGGCCCTGCCGCCCGGACCGGGCAGCGACGCGGCGCGCGAAGCGCTGGCGCATCTGCCCTCGCCCGACGATTCGCTGGCGCAATCCTTCACCAATATCCGCGCAGTGACGGGCTTTTTGCTGGACAATGAACCCGCCAATCGCGCACCTGTGCTCAAGGCGCCGATCCCCTCTTCCGGCAACGCTGCGACGCTGTCGCGCATTCCGCAATTCGCGAGCGCGCATCCCGCACTCGCCAATATCGAGGCGGCTAGCGCGGGCATTGGCGCCCTCAATCTCGTCGCCGATGCCGACGGAAAGCTACGCGCAATGCCGCTGCTGTTCCGCCTGGGCAACAAACTCGTGCCGTCGCTCGCGAGCGAAGCGATGCGGTTGGCGGGCGGTGCGCCCAATCTCGAAATCCGCACCGAGAATGTCGGCTCGCCCGGCCTCGACGAAGAAACCGTGATCGCGGGCGTAAAAGCGGGCACGCTCGATGTGCCCACGCGGCGCGACGGCGCGTTGGAAATCTATTTCTCCGGCCCACATGCGCAGCGGCATATTTCGGCGGCGGCACTCGATGCGGGACAGATGGACGGTTTGAAGAACGCCATCGTCATCATCGCGCCGCCGGGCGAAATGGTTGAAACTCCGATTGGCCTGCAAAGCATTGCGGGCGTGCGCGCCGAAGCGATGGAAAACATTCTTCTGCACAGCGCGCTCAGACCGGTTTCGGGAACCTATGCAGTGCTGGTGTTCATCGCAGTCGCGGGCATCGGCGTGGTGCTGCTGTTTGCGCGCGCAGGCTTGCTATGGGCGGGATTGCTCACGCTCGCGGCAATCGCAGCCGCGCAAGCATTCACCTGGTATCTTTTCACGGCTTCGCATCTGCTGCTGGACTCGCTCAATCCGACAATCGCGCTTGTGGCAGTTTTTGCAGGCGGCCTTGCCGCGCGAAGTTACGAGATCGCGCGCACGCGCAATGTTTTGCGCCGTTCCTTCTCCGACGCATTGCCGCAAGCCGATTTCGACCAGATCGCGCGCACGCCCGCGCTGCTGAAACTCGAAGGCGAAACGCGCACCGTGACGTGCCTGTCCTGCGGCGTGCGCGGCCATGCGGCGCTGGCCGATTCGCTTGCCGACGATCCGGCAAGTTTTACGCGCATGATCGGCGCGGCCATTGCGCCGCTGGTGGAAATTGCCATTCGCCATGGCGCGATGGTGGATTGCGTCACGGGCGAAGGCTTCACGGCCTATTGGAACGCGCCGCTGGACGATCCCGAACATGCGATCCATGCCTGCGAAGCGGCCAACCGCATGACGATTGCGCTGGCCGAAGCCAATGAACAGCTATCGCATGAACGGCGCAGCAACGGCACCGCATTCGAGGCCGTCGAGATAGGCATCGGCATTTCCACCGGCCCCGCGATTGCCGGCGGGTTCGGTGCGCGCGGACGCATGACTTACTCGGTTACGGGCGATTGCACATTTCTCGCAGATCGCATTCGCACGCTCTCCGCGCAATATGGCCCCGCCATCGTTGTCAGCGACGACACGCGCCGGGCGGCGGAGCGCGGCTATGCTTTCCTCGAAGTGGATTTCATCGCCATCGGTGCGCGCGAGGAGCCGCTCAAGCTTTATGCGTTGCTGGGCAATCCGCTGGTGCGCGCCTCGCCGAAATTCCGCGCGGTCGCCACCTTCCACGATCACATTTTCCAGTCGCTGCGCACGCAGCAATGGGAGAAAGCGCGCGGGTTGATCGAGCAATGCCGCAAACTCTCCGGCGCCAGCCAGAAAATGTACGATCTGCATCTGGCGCGCGTGGCCTATTACGAAGCCAATTCGCCGGGTGCGGATTGGGACGGCGCGTTCAGGACGGTGCTGAAGTAACTACGCAGAACAGCAGCTGCACACTCTTTTCATTGTGGTAATCCACATCTTCGTGAATCTGTTGCCTTAATTCGTGTTTAGCAATCCCTAGTGCCAAGTGACAAATTGAATACAACCTGTAGGATAAAATTCCACTAACAGTATGTTTCGAATCAACATTTTGAAGAACGAATCAGGGGCACACCAGCCCTTGACGCCCAGTAAATTTACCATCAGGTTGAAAGGGATTGAGCCCGTAGAAAAAGCCGGGGAGCGACCCCCGGCTCTACGTGGTGAGCCGCAAACCTTAAGATCGGCTGCGGATCAGGTCCTCGCACGACTCACATTGGAGTCAAGGCCCCATTTCAGTCAAGCCGATCTTTTTGCCCCGGTTCCATAGGAACTCGGGAACAGAAGGACTTTGCAAAAATGGCAAGCCAAATTAAATGCATTACCAAACCTAATGCGCATAGCTCCCATGAAGCAATCACACATGTGGGGGGCGCTCGTTCAAACGGGGGGTATTTTTATATCACCCGCACGGAATGCGCGAATGACATCAGGACTAATCGCGAATCTTACTTTGTGCAGGTGGGCAATGACAAAGTTGATGTCATCGCCTACGAGAAGGGCGGCGTCTGGTACATCAAAACGAAGCCCGACAGCACTTTGAGGGATAACCTCCTGAGCCTTCCGCCCTGTTAGGATTTGAAGGCACAATAATCATACCTGCGGAACCGCACTTAGCTGGCAAGATCGTCGGCTAAGTGCGGTTCATGCAGAATGGTGACATCGAAGCTAAGTGAATAGCGATCGAACCTGTCACCTATTCGCTATTCGCCAGGCCATAATGCGCAGCACTATGGCCGCTCAGCGCCGCCCATAATTGGTCGCCATAAGAAAAATGCCACCACTCATCGGGATGGCCCGCGAACCCTTCTTCGCTCATCACCCAATGCAGCAACCGGCGGTTGGCGCGTGCTTCTTCGTCGGAGAAACACATGCCGCTCGCGGCTTCGAAATGATCGCGATGCGCGATATCCGTCACATCGTCGAAGATCGAACCCATCCAAAGCAATTCGCCGGATATCCAGCGCAGCGAAAGATCGGTGGCAGCACCTGTTGCATGGGGCGCGGGCGAATTGGCATTGCTGGTGGGAGCGGCCCAATAACGCTCGACCTCATGCAGCAATTCCTCGCCGGAAAGTTCCGAGCGGCGTTTTTGGATCTCCGCCGGCATCCACACATCGTGGAAATAGGCCTGCACTTCGCGCGGCCGCCAAGCATCGAAGAGGTAAAGCTCAAGCCCTGCCTCCTTCAGCCGCGCATTCACCCGCACGAGCTTCGCCGCCACCGATGCCCTGAGCAGCAGCTTGGACGTCGCCCCCTCGATCCGGCGCCAATAGGGCGGGTTGCGGGCCGACCAATAGTAATTTTCGCCCGCAATCCCTTGTGCGGTCACATCCACCAGCGCCTCGCCATGGGCCGGATTTTGGCGGTCTATGGCGAGCGAGCGGAAGCCATTACGGGCGGCGCGCGCAGCCGCCAGATCGGGAATGGGTCTTTGGCGCAACGCTTCCAATGAACCGAATATCGACATGGAGCCCCCGGACGGAAGTTCGAGTATAAGAGGCCAATCCGCCTTCTGCTCAAGAGATACAATGACCGCTGCCCGCCATTTTCCGTCCGATTATCGCCAGGCCCGCGCCAATTTCATCGAAGCTGCCAAGGCAGCCGGTCTTGGCGTCACCACGCGCATGCATCCCGGCGCCACCGGCCCCGACGGCAAGCAGCTTTTCCTCGACACCGCCACCATCGGCCCACTCGATGCCAAATCGGCTTTGCTGCTGGTTTCGGCCACGCACGGCGTAGAAGGCTATTTCGGTTCCGGCTCGCAGACCGGCCTGCTGCGCGAGGGGCTGGCGTCGCGCATTCCGCCCGGCACCAAAGCCGTGATCCTGCATGCGCTCAACCCATACGGTTTTTCCTGGAACCGGCGCGTCAACGAAGACAATGCCGACATCAACCGCAATTTCGTGGACCACACGAACCCGCCCGCCAACGACGCCTACGATCTTCTGGCCGACGCCATCGCGCCCAAAGATATTTCGCATGATGCGATTCATGCGGCGAATGCAAAGCTTCGCGCCTATCAGGATCAACATGGAAGCTTTGCGTTGCAGACCGCGATTTCGAGCGGGCAATACAAGCACGCCGACGGGCTTTATTTCGGCGGGTCGCGCGAAAGCTGGTCGGCTGCGATGCTGAAGGATGTTTTCCGCGAGGAGCTTGCGGGAATCGAGCGGCTCACGGCAATCGATTTTCATACCGGGCTTGGTGAGCATGGCGCCGCCGAAATGATCACCGAAGATCTTCCCGGAACGCCCGCTTACGCGCGCGCGAAAAATCTGTGGGGCGATCTGGTTCATTCCAGCGAAGCAGGGGAATCGCTTTCCGCGCCATTAACCGGCACATTGGATGCAGCCGTCGCCGAATGGATGAATGGCCATGAACTTACCTTCGCAGCGCTGGAAGTCGGCACGCGCCCCATGCGCGACGTGCTCGCAGCCCTTCGCAAGGACAATTGGCTGCACGCCCATTCCGATATGAACGACGCGCAAGCGCCCGCCATCAAGGCCGCCATCCGAGACGGCTTCTATCCCGATACCGATGAGTGGAAAGAGAAAGTGTGGAACCATGCGGTGAAGGCGGTGGATGCCGCCATCCGCGCACTGGCTTGAGGCCGCCGGACTTTATTTGCTCGCCGCGCGGCCTCGCGGTATAGGACAGGAACGCGCCCGTAGCTCAGCTGGATAGAGTGCTGCCCTCCGAAGGCAGAGGTCAGGGGTTCGAATCCCTTCGGGCGCGCCATTCACGAACAAAACTGCGAACTTCGCCCAATTTGTCCGGAGCGGTGACGGCTGCCGCGAGCGCAAGCGGCGGCCCTGAAATCGTGGCCTTTTCGCCATCGATGACGATTTCCGAAACCAGCCCTTGGACGTAGCGTTTTTGCAGTGGGCGGGGGGCGTCCAGAAGCTTACGTTTCAACGCGCCCGCAACTGACACAGCCTGTTGCCTCGAAAGCGTCTGCCGCAGTTCTGGTATTTCGGTATCCAGCCCCGCCAGAAGCCTCGCGCATTCGTCCCGATTCCCGGTCAATTCGTCCACGCGCGCGCGAAGTGGCCCCATATCGGGCAGAGTTCCTTCCGCGACGGCGGTAATCAGACGCTCAATTTGCGTGTCGATTTCCTTGCGCTGTTTTTCGAGGGCGGTTTTGCGGGTGCGGTTTTGCGATGTTGTAGAGCGCCGATGGCGGATGGCTTCGCCAAGCAGCGTTGCCAAACGCTCGGGTGTGAGCAATGTATCTGCCAGTGCCGATATAATGAGCCTGTCCAATTCATCTTCGCGAACGGCGATGGGTCGTTTGCAAGTGGATGCGCCTTTGAGGCGGTTGGCCGAACAGGCGTAATAGCGGTAATAACCGCCCTTTCCCTTGCCGGTGCGAAGCATCATTGCACTGCCGCAGCTATCGCAGCGTGCCAAGCCGGTAAGCAGAACTTCGCTGTTGGAAGTCCGGGGCGGCGTCATGCTGGGCCGTCGCGCCCGCAGGCGCGCTTGCACGCAATTGAAATCCGCCTCCGAAATAATCGGCGGGACTTGAACCGCAACCCATTCTGTCTTTGGCCTCGCGCGACGAGTGCGGCTGTCATGTGTGTTGAAATAATAGACGCCCGAATATGCGCTGCGCGTCAGTGCGGCATAGACGATGCTGGTATAAAATGGATTGCCGCTGCGATTACGGAATCCGTTGCGATTGAGCCAGGACGAAATTTCCTTGACTCCCATCGGGCCCTGGGTTTTGTCGCCCTCAAGAAACAGCTTGAATATCTGCCGCACGGTTCCGGCTTCGCGTTCCTCGATTTCCAAACGCTTCTTGATTTTCTGGCCACGCTTTTCGGCGTCGATTGTGCGATAGCCGAAGGGGGCCTGCGAGCCGTTCCAAAATCCCTGCCGGGCATTTTCCAGCATCGTGCGGGTAACGTGCTTCGCCGTTTCTTCGCTGTGATATTGGTCGGCCGCCGCAAGAACGGTTTCTGCGAAATTTGCGCTCGTTCCCTCTCCAAAACTTTGGGTAATGGAGACAAGCGAGACGCCATGTTTTTCGAGCTTGCGTTTCCAGAACGTATATCCGGCCACATCGCGGAAAAACCGCGAAATACTGTGAACGAGGATAACGTCAAACGGTGACGGATCAACACAAGCCGCGTCCATGAGGCGTTGAAATTCGGGGCGCTTGTCATCGCGCGCGCTTGCGCCGGGATCGACAAATTCGCGAATCACATGCCAGTTTCGCGAATTGCAGTATTTTCGGGCCTGAGCCAATTGATCGGGAATCGAAATGTCGTTTTCCGCCTGCCGCGTCGTGGAGACACGCGCATAAACCGCTACCCTCTTGGTCATTCCGGCCGGTCCTCATTGTCGTTGGTCACAAGACCTTTCAGATCGTCTAGCAGTAAGGCAAATACTTCAATCTCCATTTGGGTAACCGGTAAATCCTTTGGAACCAGGACCTTTGCGCGCAGTCTCACGCCTCGGCCGTTGTCATTAGCCGGATTGGGCAGCCGGGCAGGGTTTTGGTGGCCGGATGGACGCCTCACGACACCACCACACTGCGGTCTGGCCCTGGCCAAAACTGGGCGCACCGCGCGTCGGGCCGGGCCGATTGCCGCCCGCCAGCGCGAGGAACCGGGCATGAAAAGCCAGCCTGTTGCCAATGCATTTGAGCGATGGAGCATCCACCTTTCGATTGCCGAAGTCGGCAAACCGCATGGCAAAAGAAACAGGCATGTTTCTTCGTCCCAACATACAACCGGCAAGTTGGACCGTCACGACCAACGCGAACGATGTGTCGTGAATGTCCATGGACGATGGTGACAGAAATGGGATCGCGCGGCACGGTTTCCTCCCTTTAAAAGGTTGTAAACCATTGGGCTAAGCAACGATCCTGTTTAAGGAGTGAACCCGCGCAAGCCTCTCGTCAAGTGATGACGTGACGTTTCAACGTGCTCAATCTCGCGTGCGATTGGCGGCCAGAACCTGTGTTGCTTGAACACCAAGCTATCAGCGCAGCTATCCCCCAGCTATCACCGCGGCTAGCAACACAGGAGGCAACACAGGAGGTAACACAGCCTGGAACACAGGCTCGACACGGTCAGTTTTATCGCGAGAAAAAGATGATTACCGCACGAACGGAATTTTTGGTAGTCGTGGCGTGCGCGCAACAGGGCTCAACCGTGATGATCAGTATACGGTGAAATCTGGCAGCTGCCGCACATTGCAATAGTGACTTCGCCATCCGAGTGCGGTATGAACGCCCTGCCGTTATTAGTGAGGGCCAGGAGCGAACGCGGCGTACACACAAAAACTTGATGGTGTGACGTCATGGCCCATATCTATTCCAATGATCGGCTTCTTCAGAAATTTATTGATCTACTTTCTGAAACCGATCCGCGCATTCGCGTCTACGTCTACCGATTCGTCGACGGGAAAGCGATCAAACCGTATCTCTACAGAGGACAACCGTTCGAGAAACTTGAAGCTTATATCGCCGAAACATTTGGCAATGGCGCTTACTACATCATGATCCGCCGCGGCGAGAAAATGCTCCTTGCGGGCGATATTAGACTTTTGTTGTCGCTAAATCGTCGTCCGTGAAGAACTCACTTTTCAGGCGATTGTGATCTGAAGTTCGACCCTCATGGCACTGAGGATTTGGAACAACAAAAATCTGAGCCAGCGGATGAGGAGCCGGAAGTTATATCCGGCGGCGGCGAGGACGGCATT